>DAOTXA010000195.1:0-21969 GCA_034435595.1 Anaerolineae bacterium
TCATGAATGGGATGCGCAGTTCTGGCTGCAAGCTGGTGAACATATGATGCGCCCACACGGTAAAGCCAACCAGTGCAATCGCCATGCTCGACAGCGCAATCATACGGTAGCCGAAGATCGGCTTGCGTGAATGGATAGAGAGGACTTCGCTCAACACGCCGAAACCGGGTAGTACCATGACGTATACCGCCGGATGGCTGTAGAACCAGAATACATTTTGCCACAGCAGCACGTCGCCGCCGTTGGATGCGTCGAAGAAGGTCGTCCCGGCGACACGGTCAGTAATTAGCAGTGTCAGGCCAGCGGCGAGGAAGGGCACGCCCATCACCTGGATGATGGCGGTTGCCAGCAGCGACCACGAGAACAGCGGCATCTGGAAGTAACCCATTCCCGGCGGGCGCATGTTTTTGATCGTCACGATGAAGTTGATCGCACCGAGGATGGACGAGATACCAAGCAGGTGAATCGCCATCGCCCACAGTGTTTGACCATCGGGCGAATAAAGCGTACTCAGCGGCGGATATGCAGTCCAACCGGCTTCCGGCGGTCCAACGAACCAACCGGCGATCAATAGGATACCGGCGGGCGGAATCAGCCAGAAGGCGAAGGCGTTCAACCAGGGGAAGGCCATGTCCTTCGCGCCCAGCATCAGCGGCAGCAGATAGTTACCGAGGCCAGCCCAGAAGGGAATCATGAACAGGAAGATCATGATGGTGCCGTGCATGGTGAATAGGGTGTTGTAACCTGCGCCGTTCGCCATCAGATCGAGGTTGGGCGTCAGCAATTCCCAGCGGATGAGCATTGCCAGCGCACCGCCGAATATAAAAAAGAACAGCGAGGTGGCGATATACTGCACACCGATAATTTTGTGGTCAATGCTCCACGCGAAGTACTCGCTCAGAGCGGGGCGGCGGACGGTTTTATTCGCGCCACCAACGGGATACGCTGCGGTTGCCATAAACTAAGCCTCTCTCCCAGAGAATTTCATTGTTTCTTGGATTGCATGGTGAAGTAGAGACACGGAACGCCGCGCCTCTACAAAGTTGTTATTCATCGGTGCCCGCTTCGTCTGAAGCGTCCGCTTCTGTGGTGGCTTCTGCCTCCGCATCCATAGCGGCGGGTTCTTCAGTCGCTTCGCTGGCGGCCTCATCTGAAGCAGCGGCCTCATCTGAAGCAGCGGGTTCTGCGGTCGCTTCGGCGTTTGCCTCGTCGGATTCGCCGGGTTCTGCGGTGGCTTCTATATCTGCTGCATCTGCGCTGTCACCATCTTCATCGGCGACGATGGGCTGTACCTGCATATTCGGCTTGTCGGTGTTGATGACGTTAATCAGGTTGTCGAGGTCGCAGGACGAGCCTTCGACCGTGTTTAGCGAACATAGATAGGCGACAATCGGGTAAACGTCGTCAGTGGGCATATAATTCGGTGCGCCGGGGCTATCAGGCTGGAACTGGTTCATCACCACGCCTTCGTAGCCGGAGACGTAGAAGGTCTGCGGGTAGTAGATTGATGTGTAGAGGTATTGTTCCGCCGTTTGACCGGGGACACGGGTTCCGGCACGATCACCGATATTGTTCAGTGAAGGGCCGACATTGCCCGCCCATGCGATCCCGGCAGTCGGGTCGTCCAGCACATGGCAGCCGGCACAGGCGTAATTCTGGATGATCTGTGCGCCGCGCAGCGCCGGGTCGGGCGGCGGATTGAGCACCAGATCAACAGCGGGGTCAAGGAACGCGGCGTTGAACATCTCTTCGCTTTCGTAGATGCGCACGAAGGCGAACATGTTGCCGTGACCTGCGCCGCACAATTCTGCACATACGACGCGATATTCGTTGTAACGGATGCCGTCCTCGCCCGTCAGTGCTTCTTCAGAGACGAACTGCGGCGTAAATGGAATTTCGGTGGTACGACCGGGCAAAAGGTCCTGCTTGATGCGCATTTCTGGCAACCAGAAGGAGTGAATCACGTCCTCGGTATCCAGCACCATGCGGACAGGCTGCCCGTCATAGAAATGCAGGACGCTGGAGGTCACGCGGTCGTCTTCGTCCGCCAGACGATCATCCACGTAGCGGAACGACCAGGCATAGCGTGCCCCGACTGCTTCCACGATCATCTCGTCGTCCTCGTCTGAGCGAATATCCACCCAGACCGCATAGCTATATACGACGAGGAACACGACGATGACGGCAGGGATAGCGGTCCACACCAGTTCAAGTGTCGTGTTGCCGTGGATAGTGGGGCCGTCTTCTTCGTCGCCGTCTTTTTTGCGGAAGGCGATGATGGAATATAGCAGAAAGCCTTGCACCAGCAGGAAAATCGCGCCGCCGATGCCAAGCATCACCTGAAACAATGTGTCAATCTGGCCTGCTTCTGCCGAGGCCTGCGCCGGGAATAGTGAAGGTGTCAGCAGCGAAATCAAAAAGCCGCCGACGACGATGAAAATCCCCCCCAGAATGATCGGTACGATCATACTGTTGTTCGACTGGTTACCTGAAGTCATAGATTAGGTTCCCTGGAGAAAAGTACCCTGGAGCATACAATACCTGAAACATCGATGTGAGTGGTACGATGAATCTGACGCAACTTGTTAAATTTTACGCAATTGTACGCAATATTGTGAAACTTTGCAAGGCATTTGACCATTAAGGCCAGATTTGCTAATAGCCTTGATAATAACCTGGTCGCGCCCTCGTAGTCGTCCAAATTATGCTGCGGAAACCATCTGCTTCAGCAGAGGACCCTTGACAGCGTTGGCAACAAGGTTACACGAATTTTATAACCTTGCAACAACCTCAACGAAACTTGCTGTTAACCTATTTTATAATTGTGGAAACATAAACTAAAGCGTGTCTTGATACTCTGCTACAAGGGTTTGGGCGCGTGGCATGGTAGCTCAAATGGGGGAAAGCAATGAATTCGAACACGCCTGATAGCATGACACCGGAGGTTCCACCCGTAGACCCGGTTCCGGTCGCGGAAGTCGTTGATCCGTCATATGATGAGGCAATCGCGGAAATAGACGCTCAAGAACCTGTAAGTGGCCCTATCATGGATGCCGCACCCGTTGCGGGGATTGATGTGCCGCCTGCCGTAACGATTGTTGATCCGGTGATAGATGCTGCCGAAGAAGCGATGATCGATCAGCAGCTTACAGCAGACCCGACGAACGAATATGTCGCGCCTGTGCCCCCGACTCCCGCAGTGAATGTAACCCAAAAAGTGTCGGAGATTATGCGCGAGGAACTGCCGTCCATTGATGCAGCGCTTGACGCCAATACTAACTGGGAAGCGACGCCCTACACAGTAGAAGACGAATCGGATTTCGTTTTGTCACCCAGTGGAACTTGGCCCCCGCCGATTTACGTCAACGGTACCAGGGCGGGGCGTGAAGAGCGCTTCTATATGGAACACCGCTGGCACGCGCAGTGGGCGTACTATGACGGCAAAGCCTCGACTGCCCGCAAGGTCTACCATCGCATTCAGTTGATCGTCGGCATTGGTTCGGTGACGGTCCCGGTACTCATCAGTGTTGCGCCCTCGTTTGACGCGGGCGTACAGACGGTCATCACAATGTGTACGATTGTCATTTCGCTGATGGTTACAGTGGCAACGGCCATCGAGAACGTCAAGCAGTATGGCGATACCTGGCGCACGATGCGCATGGCGGCAGAAGAACTCGCCCGCGAAAAAGCCCTCTACGATGTGAAGGGCGGCTCGTACCGTAAACTCAAGCACCCCTTCCTGCTGTTCGCAGAACGCTGCGAGGGCATTATCGACAAGCAAAACGGTGCGTGGTCGGCATTGAAAGAAGAGCAGATTTCCAGCGCCAAGCACGAAACCGAAGACGAAGACGAATAAATCAGCGGCAAGATTCACGCTGTAAACAACCATCGGGTGCGGCAGATGTCGCGCCCTTTTTTGTCTCAATGTACGGTGAACAATTTGTATTCTCAATATATACTCATAGCTGAAAATCACTTAATTACGGGGGGATATATGACACAGCAAATCGAACAATGGGACTTTATTGAACTCACGCTACAGGGTCCGCGAGATGGCAACCCGTTTACCGATGTGACCGTAGGGGCGACGTTCGCATACGAGCATCGCAAAGTGGATGTCGCCGGGTTCTACGATGGCGAGGGCGTGTACAAAGTGCGCTTTATGCCGGATACAGTTGGCGGGTGGACGTATCAGACCACCAGCAACAATGATTCGCTGGCGGGGCAAACGGGCGAATTCGAGTGTGTGCCCGCCACGGGAGACAATCACGGTCCGGTCGGTGTGGTTAAACAATTTCACTTCGCTTATGCCGATGGCACGCCGTATGTTCAAGTCGGCACGACTTGCTACGTATGGAATCACCAGCCTGCCGAGTTGATCGCACAGACGCTGGAAACGCTCGAATCCGCACCGTTCAACAAAATCCGTATGTGCGTTTTCCCCAAGCGCTTTCTATATAACGAGAACGATCCTGAACTGTATCCATTTGAGGGTGAACCGCTCAAAGACTGGGACTTTACCCGCTTTAATCCCGCGTACTTCAAGCATCTAGAGTCGCTGGTGGCGGCGCTGCGTGATCTCAACATTGAGGCTGATATCATCCTGTTCCACCCTTACGATCACGGGCGCTGGGGCTTCGATCACATGGACGCGGCAAGCGACGATCGCTATTTGCGCTATGTGGTGGCGCGGTTGTCGGCGTATCGCAATGTGTGGTGGTCAATGGCGAACGAGTTCGACCTGATGCCATCCAAAGACATGCACGATTGGGACCGTTTCTTTCAGGTTGTCCAACAAGCAGACCCCTACCAACATTTGCGCAGCATACACAATTGCAAGGAATTCTACGATCACAATAAGCCGTGGGTGACGCATTGCAGCATCCAACGCACGGATACCGCCCGTGCCGAGGAATGGCGCGAGACTTACGGTAAGCCTGTCGTCATTGACGAGATGTGCTATGAAGGCGATGTCCACATGAGTTGGGGCAATTCTCCCGCAGAAGTGATGCTTGAACGCTTCTGGGATGCGATGGTACGCGGGGGTTACGCAGGACACGGCGAGACATTCCTGCATGAGGACGATGTACTTTGGTGGTCGAAGGGGGGCGTACTGCATGGCAAATCGCCGGAGCGGATCGCCTTTATGCGGCGTATCTTCGAGGATGCGCCGCACGGCATCAGTCCGGTGGATATTGTCGGGCAGCCGTGGATGCGCGACGGTGGTCATGTTGGTGATGACTACTTCATCTGCTACTTCGGGCATCGCCAGCCCGCACAGATGCAGTTTCATTTGCCAGAGGATAAGTCCTATCGCGTTGATATTCTGGACACCTGGAACATGGAGATCACGACGCTGGACGATACGATTTCCGGCAAAACGATGGTGCCAATGCCGTTCCAACAATGGATGGCGGTACGGCTCGTAGCGGTGGATGAGTAGCGGATCGTTGAGGGCAAGGACTGAATTATCAGGTCGCCCCTACAGCTTTTAACACCTGCAATAGCATTTCCCCCTGCGCCTCGAACACGGTGCGCGGGTCAAACAGCACGCGACCGTCGCTAATCCGCGCAATGACCGGCGTATCGGCCTTGCGCAATCTGGCGGAGAAGGTATCCGGTGAATTGACCTCCAGGGCTAACAAGGCTGTCGGCATCGTCGCGCCGGGGAGGCTACCGCCGCCCACGGTCGATTCACCGTCAATGATGCTGGCGGCATAGCCCATCGAACGGGCTTGTTCCGCCCAACTTTCCGCAATGCCGCGCAGACTATTCAGCGAGCGGTTCATCATCCACAGCACCGGAATTTTTTCCAGTGCATCACCGCGCCGGTAGTGGTCGAGCGTGGCGGATAGCGCCGCCAGCGCCAGTTTGTCCGCACGAATCGCACGTGCCAGCGGGTGCTTCTTCAGCGGATCGACGGCGGCAGCGGTCCCCACCAGAATGCCTGCCTGTGGACCGCCGAGCAGTTTATCGCCACTAAAACAGATGAGGTCGATCCCGGCGGCGAGCGATTCCTGCACCGTCGGTTCGTGCGCCAGACCGAACTGCGCCGTATCCACCAATGCGCCGCTGCCCAGATCATCCACCGCCAGCAGATGGTGACGGTGCGCGACTTGCGCCAGTTCGTGCAGGGGCGTTTCTTCCGTAAAACCAATCTGCTTGAAGTTGGACGAATGCACGCGCATCAGCAGGGCGGTTTCTTCGGTGATGGCGGATTCGTAGTCCCGCGCCCGTGTGCGGTTCGTAGTGCCGACTTCGACCAGGTTTGCGCCACTCTGCCGCATTACGTCCGGCACGCGAAAGCCGCCGCCGATTTCCACCAATTGCCCGCGACTGACGATCACCTCGCGGTTGTGGGCGAGTCCCGCCAGCATAAGGACGGTCGCCGCTGCATTATTGTTGACGACCAGCGCTGATTCCGCCCCGGTGATCTCACGGATCAACGCTTCGGCATGAAGCAGACGGCTGCCGCGTTTGCCACTGTCCAGATCGAATTCGAGCGTGTTGTAATCGTGGGCGACCTCGCTGACGGCGTGAATCGCGGCTTCGCTTAACGGTGCGCGGCCTAAATTGGTATGGATGATCACTCCGGTCGCGTTGATGACCGGGCGCAGAGTAGGCGTAAATTGTGCCTGCAAGCCTGCTGTCGTTGCTGCCAGCAGTGAGGCGGCATCAACATGACCGTCACTATCCTGCAAGATATTTTTGCGAGTATCGTCAAGTGTTTGGCGGATCGCGTTTGTCGTCGCTTCGCGCCCGTATTCAGCGATAAGATTGTCCGCATCTGCCAACAGCACATCTACTGACGGCAGAACACGCAGTAAATCTTGCTTATCGTTCGGCATTGATCTCTCGCATCCGTAAATAGCCTTCGAGGACGGCGAACACCAGCACAATGAAGAACGCGACCGACAGCGACAGCACGCGCCCGATTTGCAGCCACGCGCAGATGACCACAAACAGGCCGATCCACACACTTTGCCGGACGATGACGCCACCGGGCGGGGGGTAGCGGCGCGAGAATACACGCACGTTCAGCCAGCGCACCACTGGAATCGCGGTTCCGGTGACGGCCATCGCCAGTAAGTTAAAGAACAGCCAGATTTCCGGGCCGAGGCCGGGGACCTGGGTCGTCACCAGAATATAGAGACCGCCCCAGCCGACGACCATCAGCCCGGCAGCGCCGACAAGCACGCCGACATGATCCGGCGGCATCCGGCGCGAGTCGCGCCGGGTGTTTCGTTGAGTTTGTGTGTTGCGAGATTCGTCACTCATAGTCGCTATTGTAGATCACCCGCCGTTGACCGCGCCAGCGTTCTATTTCTGGTATGCGCTCAACATGTCGTCGTAAATGGCATGAGATGCCGGGTTTGCCCGGTGATTTTGATCCGCGTAATGCGATTCGAGTATCTGGCGCACGCCCTGTGCAAAGGGGATGGTTGCCCGCCAGCCGGGGACAAGTGTCTTGATTTTGGTGTTGTCGAAGATGACGCTGTGCGCCTTATCCCCCAGCAGGCCCGCGCCCATGTTTGGGTACAAGGTGTTGATAAAGTCGGACGGTACATGGACGATATTGGCCTCGCCGCCGACAGCATCCGCCGTAATGGTGTGAATCTGATTCCAGGTTAGCACTTCGTCAGACGTGATGTGAACCGCGTGCCCGATGGCCTGTGGTAAACCCAATAGCGGCACGAAGGCGCGGGCGAAATCTGCCGCATGGGTGATTACCCATAACGATGTGCCGTCGCCATGCACGACGATGGGCCTGCCGTCGCGCATCCGCTCGATCATCGCAGAAGCGTGGGCGCTGCCAACGGTGGTCGGAATCCATTTGCCGTAGGTGTGGGAGGGGCGAACAATCGTGATCGGGAAGCCTTCGGCACGATAGGCCGCCATGAGACGATCTTCGCAGGCAATTTTCTTGCGCGAGTATTCCCAGAACGGATTATAGAGCGGCGTTGATTCCGTGATGAACGGGCTGGGAGACGGCTTTTGATAGGCCGACGCCGAACTGATGAACACATACTGGCGCGTCTTGCCCCGGAACAGGTCAAGGTCGCGTTCGATATGCGGCGTGTCGAATGCGATCCAGTTGACGACTGCATCGAATACAAGGTCTTTGAGGGCTTGTTGCACCTGTTCTGGCTGGTTTATGTCCCCCGTAATCGTGGTCGCACCGGCGATATCAACCTGTGTCTTACCGCGATTGAGCAGAAACAGGTCGATGCCGCGTTCGACCGCCAGTTTGCTAACCCATGTGCTGATGTTGCCTGTTCCGCCAATGAATAACACGCGCATAATGATCTCTTTTCGCTAAAAGTATGTCGTCGATGCAATTGACGACTATTCTATCGTACCTGCCGCACGCGCTGGCGATGTGTTAGGATTTGCGGCGAACCAGGGCGAAAGTTGCGCGGCTGTCGTTTCGCGTCAGGTTCAAGCATGTGTGGATTCATAACGGATGGATGGCAGGTCATGCGCTTACGACTGTTTGTGATTCTAATCGGGGCCTTGCTGGTGGCGGCGACGTTTACGTTCCCGGTGTGGTGGCCGCAGGTGCGCCCGGTGGAAGCGGACCTGCGTTTTCCCGGTCTGGCGGATAATTTGCAGAATGACTATATCGCCCTGTCAGAACGCGAGCGGGCGCTGTATCTGGAAATGAACGCATCCAACAGTGCGCGGGCGGTCGCTGTGTTGACGGCACGACTTGAAGGCGATGCACCGCTATCACCGGAAGAACAGCAGCCGCCGGAACTCGATTCCTCGGTGGTGACGCTGGTAAGTGGTGAATTCGAGACCTTGCCGGTGGATGATCTGTTTGAAAACGGCCTGATTGACATTGAGGACGTTTCGCCGTGGCGTGACCTGTTTCGCGCCGAGGGAACGTTTACTATCTACGAGTTCCCCGACGCCCGCAAACTGCTGTGGTTAGAAGCGTTCGCCGTCACGCATGGGCCAGGGCTGCGTATTGGCTTATCTACGCTGGAATATCCGCTGAGTTACGATCAAATTGAACAGACGGTGCTGGACCTCGGCCCTCTGCGCGGGAGTATTGGCAACCAGCGCTATAATATCCCCTCGGATGAGAATATCGGCATTTACAATAGCATCGTCGTGTTTGACCCGATGCAGCGCTTGTTGTATGGGGTAGCGTTGTTTTAGGTGGCGCGGCAATGGTTGCGCGTTTGTAATGAATATTCACAGGAGAAACACCCTTGAACACACTCGTAACCGGGGGAACCGGGTTTGTCGGCTCGCATGTGGCGCGGGCGCTGGTCGATGCGGGACATACCGTGCGCGTTTTGCACCGCACCACGTCGAAACTCAACGCACTGGATGGACTCGACTACGAACCCGCGATTGGCGACATTCTGGACGAAACCGCGCTGGAAGCCGCCTGTGATGGGATCGACTGGGTGTTTCATGTGGCGGCGGTTTCTGATTACTGGCGTGCGGATAAAGAACGTCTCTTCGCTGCTAACGTAGAGGGGACGCGGCGCGTGCTGCTGGCGGCGAAATCGGCGGGGGTGAAGCGCGTTGTGTTCACCAGCAGCGGGTCAGCGGTCGGCCCGCGTGAGGACGGCATCCCTGCCAGCGAGAGTGACCCGTTCACGCTGTCGCCTGCGCAATTTCCGTATGCGTATAGCAAACACATGGCGGAAGGTGTCGTGCTGGAAGCGGTCGCGGGTGGGCTGAACGTGGTCATCGTCAATCCGGTGATCGTCCTCGGCCCCGGTGACTTGAATCAAGTATCCGGCAGCATGGTGACTCAGATCAAGCAGCTTGGCCCGCTGGTCCCGCTGCCAACCGGTGGGACCGGCATCACCGATGTGCGCGATGTCGCCCGCTGGCACATCGTCGCGGCAGAGCAGGGGCGCACCGGGGATCGCTACATACTCGGCACAGAAAACGTCAAATATGCGGCATTGTTTCATATGATTGCCGACGAAGTCGGGGCGCGTGCGCCGTTTTTGCGTATGCCGAATCTGTTCAACCCGATGGTGGCGGGAGCCATCGGCCTGCTGCGCGGCATGGGTTTCTCGCTGCCGGTGGACGCAGGTCAGACTCGACTGAGTACGCGGGATATCTTCTTTGATTATAGCAAGACGCATGACGAACTCGGTCCCCCGCAAATCGACATGCGCCAGAGCATCCGCGACACTTATGCGTGGTACAAAGAACACGGCATCGTTTAGAACGCCATGATCAGCCGTTCCAGACGCGGCTGAAATTCGGCGTCGTCCATTGGGTTGTATCCGGCGACGATGCGGCGATGGATGAAATGGACGGCGACATCGGGCTTGTAGGTGAGCAAGTCGCGGTCGCGCTCGAACTGGGCTTCTGCCAGCAGCAGCGCCGCCTGAATTACGTGTGCGAACTGGTCAACGATCCGGCGGGCATGGGTTTGCGTTTGCATGTCGTCGGCGAGGATACGTTCCAGCGTTTTGACTGTCTCGTCACAATGATGGAGCACAATCACCGCCAGATCGCGTAAATCCGGGTCACGGACGCCAGCGATTTGTGTGTGGAGATAGCTCACAAACGGTTCGTGGATCGCGTAACGTTTGATGTCACGCATCACCTGCAAACACAGGACGTTATGCGTCCCTTCCCAGCTTTCGAGGACGAGGGCATCACGGTAAAGGCGCGGCAGGATGCTAAACGATTCGATGGCTCCGTTGCCGCCGAGAACTTCAATTGCCTGATGAATCGCTTCTGTAGCCCGGATGCTGGTGATGTACTTGTTGACGTTGACGAACATGCGATAGGTGGCGTGATCTTCGTCGGTGGCGGTCCCGGTTTCGATCTTATCGAGCAGAGCAGCGACAGCGAAGCTGGATGCGGTCGCCGCGTATGTCTCGCTCATGATATCGGCTACCGTTTCCTGCACCAGTGGATAGCTCGCAATCGACTGTCCGAAGGCTTCTCGTGTGCAGGCATAGGCCGCCGCTTCGATGTATGCCCGCCGCATGAATCCGGTGCAGGCGATGGCATTCATCAGCCGCGACGTGTTGAGGACGAGTTCGACCGTCAGCTTAAAGCCGCCGCCGTCCGTTGGCCCAATGGGATAGGCGACGGCCTCACGGAAGTCGAGTTCGGCAGAAGCGAGGATACGCGTGCCGAGTTTGTCCTTTAGCCGCCGGATGTAAAAGCCGTTGGTCGAGCCGTCATCCAGCGTGCGCGGCACCAGAAACGCCGCGAGGCCGTGTGTGCCGTCCGTTGCCCCATTTGGGCGTGCCATGACCAGAAATTGATCGGCGTTGATATTGGAGCAGAACCACTTTTCGCCATCGAGTCGCCATGTGCCGTCGCCATGATCAACCGCGACGACCGCGTTCGCGCCTACGTCGCTCCCGCCCTGTACTTCGGTCAGAAACTGCGCTCCATGCTGCATTCTGGCGTAATCAGGATCAAGTAAGGGCGGCAGGAATTTAGCGCGGATTTCGTCGTCTGCGGCCTGCTGCAATACGCGGATCAAGCCGGATGTACAGGCCAGCCCGCACGAATGCCCGTCGGCGGTATGGTTGAGCAGGTAGAACAGCGCCATTTGATGGACGGTGTTCCCGGCGTCGCGCTGCATTGCCATGATGCGCGTGGGCCAGATGACGCGCCCGACGATGTCGTGATTGGGGTGGAACTCGATTTGTTCCACGCGCTCGCCGGTACCCGTGTAGCGATCGAGGCGTGGATGGTTGCCGACGCGGTCCTCAACCATGTTGCCGGGATCAATGATCGCGGCGACTTCCGCGCCGAATTTATTGAGGCCGATTTTGATGGCGGCGTAACCGGGATCATCCAGATGGCGGCGCAGGACATACTTCAGGTTGTCGTCGGCAGCGAAGAAATTATGCGGCTTGCGTTTTTCCCATGCGCGTAGATTGGCGCGTCCGCGTTCGGTATTGGTCGTCATGCGATTCTCCAAATCAAAATTTTCGTAATTTTAAAGTCGATCATACCGTATGTTGTGAGGATAATGCATACGACACCGGGTTGCTTGGCGCGGCGCGAACACGCTACAATCCGCTGTGAATGCGTAAAGACCACGGAGGGCGCATGTCCGACGATAACAACAATAACATCCTGAGTATTGGTAGTTCAAACAGTATTTTGAGCATTGGCAGCCGCAACAGCATTTTGAGCATTGGCAGCACCAGCAGCATTCTGTGCATCGGAGGTGCGTTTAGCTTTCTAAGTGTGGGCAGTGTATTCAGTTTCCTGAGTGTGGGTAGTGCGTTTAGTGCGCTAAGTTTTCTTAGCATCGCCAGCACGAAATCCTGCCTGAGTGTATTCAGTTTCGATAGCATACGCGGCGTGTTCGACTTTCGGCGCAGCACTCGACGTGCATCGGACGCGTAATTCACTTCTGGCAGCCCCAAAACATGACACTCCACACTTGGCCTTGCGGCAAGCCTGTGTGTTATAGTTGCGTCCATGAGCAAAATTCCATCTTCCACGCAGACCAGATTGCCGGGGAGCAGGCCCCGCCGCTGGGTGCTGTTGCTGTTGGCATTACTTGTATTTGCGCAGATCAATGGTGTGATCCGCGTGATGCAGTGGCCCGATGCGCCGGGGATGTGGTCGCCTGCGATACAGGTTTCCGCCCATGTGATCTGGGGGATTGTCGCATTTTGGGGGTTGCTACGCTTGCTGCGAAGGCGTCTGCGGGCACTGGAAAACGGACTGTTGATTCTGCTGTCGTTTGTCGTTTACATCGCGCTGCGGATCACACTTTTCGCGCAGGCAGACTATGATCGGGAGCGGCTTCCGTTTCTGTTGGTGGGGATGGGGGTTGTAAGCATTGGCATTATAGTCGTCATCGTGCAAACACGGCGTGATGCGGCGTCAAAGCCGCAGGCCGGTGACGAAAAATAATTTTTACATACACGCTAGATTTTACGGAGAGGGCATCAATGGCAGTAGACCAACATGAAACTGAACTGAGCGTCAACGCACAGAAAATCGAAGACCTGAGGGAACGTCTGGCGGAAAGCCGCGCCGGGGGTGGTGCAGATCGTATCGCCAAGCAGCACGCGAAAGGGCGCAATACGGCCTATGAGCGCCTTGAAATCCTGCTGGACCCCGGCAGCTTCCGCGAACTTGACGCCTTCGTCGAACATCGCTCGACCAACTTTGGTCTGGATAAGAAGAAGTTCCCCGGTGATAGCTGTGTGACTGGCTGGGGGACTATTGACGGTCGCCTCGTCTATGTCTATTCACAGGATTTCACGGTGCTTGGCGGCAGTCTGTCAGAGGTCCACGCGCAGAAGATTTGCAAGGTCATGGATATGGCGCTGAAATCCGGCGCACCGATGATCGGCCTCAACGACAGCGGCGGCGCACGCATTCAAGAAGGCGTCGAGTCGTTGGCGGGCTATGCAGAAATCTTCAAGCGCAACACACTTTCCAGCGGCGTTATCCCGCAGATTAGCGTCATTATGGGGCCTTGTGCGGGCGGAGCCGTGTATAGTCCGGCACTGACCGACTATATCTTCATGGTCAAGAACACCAGCTACATGTACATCACCGGGCCAGAAGTCGTCAAAGCGGTGACTCATGAGGAGGTCGATCACGAGGGACTGGGCGGCGCGTCTATTCACGCTACCAAGAGCGGTGTGTGTCATGTCGTCGGCGAAAACGAGACAGAGACGCTGCTGCTCGTCCGCGAGATGCTATCCTTCTTGCCTGCCAACAACATGGAAGACTCGCCCTACATCCCGACGACAGATGACCCGCTGCGTGCCGACCCGGAACTGAACGAGATCATCCCCGATGAGCCGAACAAGCCCTACGACATCAAGGATGTGATCAAGCGGGTGGTGGATGACTCGCTATTCTACGAGATTCATGAAGACTTCGCGATGAACATGGTTGTGGGCTTTGCGCGGCTGGGCGGACATACCGTTGGCATCATCGCCAACCAGCCGATAGTGCTGGCGGGTGTTATCGACATTGACGCCAGCAATAAGGCAGCACGCTTTATCCGCTTCTGCGATGCCTTTAACATCCCGCTGGTGACGTTCGTAGACGTGCCCGGTTATATGCCGGGGACCGAGCAGGAACACAATGGCATCATCAACAGCGGGGCGAAGATCGTTTATGCCTATAGCGAAGCGACCGTCCCCAAACTGACTGTCACCACACGCAAGTCCTACGGCGGCGCATACTGCGTCATGAGCAGTAAGCACATTCGTAGTGACCTGAACCTGGCGTGGCCGAGTGCAGAGATCGCCGTCATGGGGCCAGAAGGCGCGGTCCGCATCATCTATCGCCGCGAAATTGCCGCTGCCGATGATCCGGTGGCGAAAGAGAAGGAACTCGCAGCCATGTATCGCGAGACCTTCGCCAATCCGTATATCGCCGCGGCACGCGGTTTTGTCGATGATGTGATTGAACCGAGCCAGACTCGCGCCCGCCTCATCAATGCGCTAGAAGCGTTCGAGAACAAGCGCGACGAGAACCCACCCAAGAAGCACGGCAATATTCCGTTGGGGTAAAGCGAGTCGCTAGTTGTTAGTTTTGAGTCATTAGTTCTTGGCGCATCCGGGGATCATTGGCCCCTGTGTGCAGTCACCAAAAACTAACAACTGATCACTAAGAGGGCGTTTGTAAAAATGTACGTTGCCTGTTTTGCCGCCATCGGCTAAAGCCGACGGCTCCAAATTGCGCCGGAAGCGCGTTAAGAGGCGTTCTGACCGGCGCGTCGCCAAGTTTTACAGCCCCTTCCATTGGGCCTGGCTTTTTGGGTAGCCAGATTGCTTCAGCATCCGGCGGCAAATCAGCGTAATCAATCAATTTATATACACGCTCTAACAATTAATAACCAGGAGTTTTTTATGACTACCGACAACCAACAGCCGTCTGGAAAAGTGAAAAAAGTCCTCATCGCCAACCGGGGCGAGATTGCCGTGCGTGTGATTCGTGCCTGCCGCGATCTCGGAATCCAGACGGTGGCGTTGTATTCTGATGTAGACCGCACTGCACTGCATGTCCGCTACGCCGACGAAGCGGTGCATATCGGCGCACCCGCACCATCCGAAAGTTATCTACGTATCGACAAGATCATTGATGCAGCGAAGAAAACGGGGGCAGACGCTGTGCATCCCGGTTACGGCTTCCTGGCAGAAAACGCCGAATTCGCTGAGGCCTGTGCCGAGAACAACATCACCTTTATCGGTCCGTCGCCGCACGCGATCCGAGTGATGGGGGATAAACAGGCCGCACGCAAGGCTATGATCAATGCGGGTGTTCCCGTTGTCCCCGGCACCGAATCCGATATAACCGTTAATGAACTCGTACAAATCGCCATCAACGATATGGGCTTCCCCGTGATCATTAAGGCGGCAGCAGGTGGCGGTGGTAAGGGGATGCGTGTCGTCTGGGAACCGGGTGACATCGCCGGACAACTTGCTATCGCCCGCAACGAGGCTCGCAGCGCCTTCGGAGACGACCGCGTGTTTATGGAGAAGTTTCTCGTCGGGGCACGCCATATCGAATTTCAAATTCTGGCAGATACACACGGCAATATCGTGCATTTGGGCGAACGTGAGTGCAGTATTCAGCGCCGCCACCAGAAACTTGTCGAAGAGTCGCCATCTATCTTCGTAGATGACGACCTGCGCCGTCGCATGGGTGAGGTCGCTATCGAAGCCGCCCGCGCTGTCGATTATGTGAACGCGGGTACGATTGAGTTTATCGTCGATAAAGACAAGAATTTCTACTTTCTGGAGATGAATACCCGTCTACAGGTAGAGCATCCCGTCACCGAGATAACGACAGGTGTCGATCTGGTCAAAGAGCAGATTCGTATTGCCCGTGGTCGCCGTATGGGGCCGACGGAAAGCGTTCTCAAGCCGAAGGGCTGGGCCATTGAGTGCCGCGTCAACGCTGAAGACCCGCACAATGGGTTTATCCCGTCCATCGGGCGAATCGCCACCGTCATCACGCCGACGGGACCGGGTGTCCGCGTGGATAGCGGAGTTTACAGCGGCTATGAAGTGAGCACCTACTACGATAGCATGATCGCCAAGTTGATCTGTTGGGGCGAGACGCGCTCTGAAGCCATGCTGCGGATGCGCCGCGCCCTCAATGAATACGTGATTACCGGTCTTAAGCATAACATCCCCTTCCATCAGAACTTGCTCAACAGCTTTAGCTTCATTGCCGGTCAGTTCGACACCAAGTTTGTCGAAGAACGCTTTAGTATGAATACCTACGAGCAAGAGCCAACCGACGAGGAATTGGAGGCCGCCGCCATCGCCGCGACGCTCGTCGCCGACCGTGAGCAGCGCCTGGCCAGCCAGATCGTCACCCGTGGCAAGCGCGACACGTCTAACTGGAAGTGGATGACTCGCTACGAAAGGATGCGCCGCTAACCATGAAGTATATGACGACAATCAACGAGAAAACGTTTGAGATCGAGTTTAAGCCTGATGGCTCCATGCTCGTCAACGGCGAGCCGCGTGCCTTCGATTTTTTGTCGCTGGGAGAGCATCTGTACTCGGTCATCATGGAAAATCAATCGCATGAAGCAGTCGTTGAGCATCAGGACGGTCATTACTTTGACGTGATGATCGGCGGTAAGAAGTACGAAGCTCGCGTGATGGATGAGCGCAGCCAGTTGATGGCGAACCGTCACGGCGGCGACTTCGTGGATTCCGGCGAGATCAGTATCGCTGCGCCGATGCCCGGTCTGGTGGCTGATATTCTAGTGCAGGTCGGGCAGCAAGTGGCGAAGGGGGATACACTCCTTATCCTCGAATCTATGAAGATGCAAAATGAGATCAAATCCCCACGCGAGGGAACAGTTCAGCGCGTCAGCGTAGAAATCGGCGAGAGTGTCGAGCAGAAGCGCCTCATGATTACGCTCGTTTAAGAGTAAAGACAAAGAAGTAAGAAAAGGTGTGCAGATGCTCCACTGCACGCCTTTGCTATGCCTTCTGTTGGGCAAGCCCATGTACTTTGTGGCGCTTTCGGTGACGTTTGACACATCTCGACAGACTTTCATGCACCGAAAAAAGGCGCTATACTGCAAAGCGTAGAAACTTGACACAAACTGCGGTGAATCTCATTGTCTAGTTAACGTATCTCGTGTGCGTTACGCATTATGGATGCGTTTCATATTGACTATCGTCAGACAGTTCAAAGGAGTAACCAGATATGGCCCTTGCAATGGCCCCGGAAGCGGAACTCACTACCGACAAAATCACGGAAATGCTTGGCGACGACGCCGAAAATCTGCTCGGTCACGTTAGCAAAACGGTGGATCGCCATCACCTGTATCTGCCCGGTCCCGATTTTGTGGACGATGTCTACACCCAGACCGACCGCAACCCGCAGGTTTTGCGCAGCCTGAGCCAGATGTTCAACGGCACAGGCCGCCTTGCCGGAACCGGCTACATGTCAATTTTGCCTGTCGATCAAGGGATCGAACACACCGCTGGCGCGTCCTTCGCCCCCAACCCCGAATACTTTGACCCGGAAAATATCGTCAAGCTGGCGATTGAAGGCGGGTGCAACGCCGTCGCTTCGACCTTCGGTGTACTCGGTGCGGTGGCACGCAAGTACGCGCACAAGATTCCGTTCCTGGTCAAGATCAATCACAACGAACTCGTGACCTATCCCAACACCTTCGACCAGATCATGTTTGGCAACATCAAACAGGCGTGGGACATGGGTGCGGTCGCCGTCGGTGCGACGATCTACTTCGGTAGCGAAGAGAGCAATAAGCAGTTGATAGAGGTCGCAGAAGCGTTTGCCTATGCGCATGAACTGGGCATGGCGACGGTGTTGTGGTGCTATATGCGTAACCCTGAGTTCAAGGTCAATGGCACCAATTACGAAACCGGCGCAGACCTGACCGGGCAGGCCAATCACCTCGGCGCGACCATCCAGGCCGACATTCTGAAGCAAAAGCTCCCGACGACCAACGGCGGCTTCAAAGCACTGAATACGGGCGATTCCAGCTATGGCAAGCTCGACGAGCGTATCTACAGTGAACTGTCGACCGATCATCCCATTGACCTGACCCGTTACCAGATCATCAACGGGTATATGGGCCGCGCCCCGCTGATTAGCTCCGGCGGCGCAAGCGGCGATAACGACTTCGCCGATGCGGTCAAGACGGCGGTCATCAACAAGCGTGCAGGCGGCGCGGGTCTGATCTCCGGTCGTAAAGCCTTCCAGCGCCCGATGTCCGAAGGCGCAGCCCTGCTGAACGCGATTCAGGATGTGTATCTCAACGAAGAGATCACCATCGCGTAAGACAGCCTATAGCCGCTAGTGATTGGCGGTTAGCGAAAGATTTAATGCACCGGGCGACTCATGCGAGTCGTCCGGTTTTGTTATTATTCGTTGTTGTCAGACGATTTTTGCTTCACCAACAGCGCCAGCGCCATCATGACCATCGCAATCGCCTGTACCCCGGTGACGAGGGCCAGCGCCCACAGCAGACGCCGCTGCGATTTTTCCGCTTTTTTCCGTTTAAGTTGACGCTCTGAAAATGTGGAATGTGACGAGCTTGATCCAAAGCGTGATCCGCCCGAACTCCGGCGACCCGGTAGCTCAGAACCGCTCGAACTACGCCGACCAAAGGGGCTTTCAATTGGTCTGGATTTGGGCTGCGGCGTTTCGGTTTCCACCTCTGTCCCGCCGCGAAAACGCGGTGCTTGCGGCATTGACGGCATTGGCGGGCGACTTTGCGGCGGTTGACCCGGCGGGGGCGCGGGGGCAGGCGCAGGCGGCATTGAAGGCGGCTGCGGCGAATATGGTTTCACCGGTTGCTGGCCTGCGGGCGCGGTTTCGTCGCCATTTTCGTCATCCAGCGCGGCGAGTTCCTCGTCGGTGAGTTCAGCGGGTATGGGCCTGGTGACGTTGTCGTTCTCGTCGTCCAGATCGCTCAGTTCTTCCAGTCGTCGTCGGGCGTACTCTGCGGCATTTCCAGTGTCGTCTGTTTCATCCTTGCGCTTGAAATTATATGCACGTTGTCTGGCGGACCGGGTATAAGTCTTGCTTGGCTGTCCAAAAAAACCCGGTGACGGAGAAGCGTCGGGGCTGTGATCAGCGTCGCTGAAGTCCTGCGCAGCCTGATTAAGTCGCGTGGAAAACGGGGGTGGCGCACCATAGCGCACTGTCGCCAGCGCCATCTTCCACAGTTCGCAGGCCGGATGCGTATCGACATCGGTCACCATGCGCGTGGAGACGGTACTTTCTGCAATCAGTTTGTCATCTTGATAGATGCGCACGTAAACCCGTGCTGATCCGCTTTGCGGAGTATCGTCATTTTGCTTGAGTGCGAAGATCACTGTTCGAGAGTCGGTGTCGGTGGGTACATCAAGCCTGACGCGGTCCTCGTTGCACGGGTCCTCGCCCATCGTCGCGCTGATGATGTCGAAATGCTCACTGATAACCTCAACACAGGCGACGCCGTCTTGCAGCCGCGCCCCGAAGCGACCAAAGCGCATACGGAACCCGGTCCCGCGCACGTCGCTTTTGTGGAGTTCATCGCCCGCGGGGATAAAGTCGGGGAGTTCGGCCTTGAGTCCCTCGGAATCGGGCAGGCTGATCTTCACGCGGAGTTGTGACTCGGCTTTGCGCGGCGTACAGGCAGGCATGGCGGTTTCGAGCCGGCGCTCGCGCAGTTCGGGTTTCGGTGGCGATTCCTCTGTTAATTGTGAACCAAAGGCGGATGTCGTCACGGATACCGGGGTCTGTTGTGGCCCACCGATGCGACCGCGTCGAGGTAACCTGCTGCCACCACCCGATTTTTCTGGTTTCGGATCGGGGGCGCGGCTGACCAATTCGCGCAGACGGGCAAAGAACTCGTCGGACGGCAACTCGTCGTCGGTCGCATTGACGTGTTGCATGGTCAGCAGCAGGGGCCAGGGTTTGCCTTCCAGCAGAATTGGGAAGATCGGGCGCATAATTTCGTCGGCATAAGCCACTTCGCGCTGCACCCACTTCGATTTCCGCGAATCTGGTGACATGATGACGATGAATGCTGCACAATCGCGGATTGCGGTAAAAATCTCGTCGCTCCAGTTGACGCCGTATTCGATGCTGTGATCAATCCACACATCAAGGTTATGCGCCTTCAGCGCATCGACAAGGCGCTCGGCGTAGTCTGCGTTTTGTCGGCTATAACTGATAAAGACATGGGCCATAGCTGCCCCTCCCGGTTGCTTTTCAGCAGTGTGTTGTCTGTATTATGCGTTGGCTTTGACTGATTGGCAATCAGGGTGAGTACGTGTTTTATGTCGCCGCACAAAAGTCCGCCCGTTAACGAAGGCCGGACGCTGGTTGTCATATCTGTGTGTGTTATTTTCGGCTCTTGCGCCCGATCTTTAATTCGGGCATACCCGGAAATATGTCATACGATACTCGGCGGGAACCTCATCTGCCGCGCCCCAGAAAGCGATGCGTCCCGTCTCCCACGTCAGGTCAATTACTGAATCCACGAACTGCCCGTTGATCCAGAAATCAAAGGTGTTGCCGAATACGTCTACCCGCACAACGTTGATTTCACCGTCCCCGGTGTTGATGGCGTCGGTTTCTGTCCAATCAACCAGATCGGTATAGCCGCTCTCAAAGCGGGCGATGCGATATGTGCCGTCGCCACGAATCATGAAGGCGAGGAAGTTGCTTTCGTCCTGATAGCGCAGCCATAATCCGGTACGACCGTCGTTTTCTGCGCTAAAATTCGTGCCTTCAACAATGGCTTCTACACGAAAATCGGTCAGATCGGGCAGGCGGCGCATGGACCCCCACGAGGTCGCATCAGAGCTACCGGCAAGACTGAACAATTCGATGCGATACGCGCCCTCGACCAAAGTCACCCGCGACGCGCCCCCGGCCCCGGTGAACCAGTCGTTGGGCGAAACGGCATTGGCGAAATTATCCTCAGCAAGATGGTTACACGCTGGACCGAGCAGTGATTCTGGCCCGGTGGGGGCGTTCGTCTGTGTGGGGTCGGCCTGCGGCACATCGAGATCCAACGGGCTAATGAAGTACAGGTCGTCTGCGCCCTCGGCGATCCATCCCTGAATGCCCGCGCCGAAGCTGATGTTGAACCACGCCAGACCATCAGAGCAGCTTGGTCCTTCCAGCACAAGGAAGGTCTGCCCGACTTCGATCTGGTCTACGACTTCGCGGTTGGTGCTGGGACCACTGCGCACGTTGAGCGGGCGCGGGTCTTCGCTGCTGACGATGCCCGTCATGCCGGGAGCCAGACGCGAGGCCATTGCCCCTATACATTGCTCAATAACCGGTTGCGTGGCGGTCGGTGGCAGGGTGATCGTTGCTGTCGGGGTGCTGGTCGCGGTGGCAGTTGGCGTACTCGTCGCTGTAGCCGTTGGTGTGACCGTCGGTGTGGGCGTCGGCGGCGTATATGTGACGCTGATTTCGGCACTGGTCAGCAAGATTCCGGCGCGATCCAGCGCATCTACCAGCACGCGATATTCCCCGGCGGCGAAGTCGTTCAGATCGAGCGATAGGATGCCATCTGCCGGGACCGTAAGGCTGAATTCTTGCACGATGACGCCGTTTTCATCAATGAATTCCACGCGGTAGCGGCGGACGGTTTGTGCGTGCTGTGCGGCGACTGTCAGCGTCAGGTTGCCCGCTATCGAATCGACATTCGACTCAGTAATCTCCAGGACGGGTTGTGGCGTTTGCGATGGCGTGCTGGTCGCCGTTGCTGTGGGTGTTGCGGTTGTCGTATTCGTCGCGGTGGCGGTGGCGGTCCGGGTTGCCGTAGCCGTCGGCGTCCTTGTCGCGGTTGGCGTGCGGGTCGCCGTCGGCGTACTCGTGGCGGTCGCGGTTGCCGTCTGTGTTGCGGTTGGAGTAGCGGTATTCGTCGGCGTTGCGGTACTGGTCGCGGTTGCTGTGTGGGTAGCAGTCGCCGTATTCGTCAATGTGGCGGTAGGCGTGGCGGATGCGGTCGCCGTCGGCGTGACAGTCGCGGTCGGTGTT
>DAOTXA010000196.1:0-13192 GCA_034435595.1 Anaerolineae bacterium
GCACGGGCTTCTGCGATATCTGCCACAGCCTGGAAGAAGGGGTTATCGTGCGAGGGGGTGATGATGACGATTAATTCGCCATCGCCCATCGGCACGTCATCTTGTGCCATTGCCGAGAATAAGCTCAGCGCTAGCATGGTGACAATTAAAAGCGGAAGTAGTAATCTGGTCTTCATCGTTGTTTGTCTCTCCTGAATTCTATGCAAGGTTGAATATTTATTCAATTACAGAGAATGTTTATTGATAGCAAACCTCCCATCACTTTGCCAGAAAATAATATGTTGAATTCAACGTGGCAGACCATCTGTAAGCGACCTGCCACGAAATTCACGAGTTTAGGTACGTTCTTGCAACCGGACCTGCAACTGGTCCACAACAACAGCAAGAATAATCACGGTGCCGGTGATAATCGTCTGGATGAACGAGCTTAACCCTTCCAGCACCATGCCATTTCTTAGCACGCCGATCACGAATGCGCCGATAATTGTCCCAAAGACGCTACCGCGCCCACCTGCAAGGGATGTGCCACCCAAGACAACCGCAGCAATCGCGTTCAATTCGAAAGTGTCGCCCGTTGCCGGATGCGACGCTACCAACTGTGAGGCAATAATCAGACCAACCATGGCTGAACAGAAACCAGAAATGACATAGGTCAGCATCGTGACACGTTTGACGCGCACGCCGGATAGTTTGGCGGCGCTTTCGTTGCCACCGATTGCGTAAACCTGGCGTCCGAACGGAGTCTTGTGGGCGATAAACACGGCAAGGACGGTCAACCCGAACATGATCCAGATCGAATATGGCAACTCCAGCAATGTCCCCCCACCCAGCTCAGGAAAGCCGGTGTTGCCCAGTTCAGGATCGCCAACGAGGGTTGGGAAGGTTGCACCATCATTTCGAAGCAAGGCCAAGCCGCGTGCGATATATAATACGCCGAGTGTGGCAATGAACGGGGCCACATTGAACCGGGTGATGATGACGCCGTTTACCAACCCGACTGCCATACCAGCAAGCAGTGTAATAATGATGACGATCCACACGTTGAAGTAGACTGTGACACCGAACATCGGCAGCACAAGCCCTTCGTTGATGAGACCCCCGGCGATCATCCCGGCTAGCCCGACGATTGAACCGACGGATAGGTCAATACCCGCCGTCAGGATCACGAAGGTCATGCCGATACCGAGAATCGCATTAATTGCCACCTGTTTCGTCAGGATAATTAAGTTGCTTGAACTCAAGAAAGAGTCGTTGACGATTGCAAAAAATCCAATTAGGGCGAATAAGGCCACGAAAGCACGCAATTGAATGAGTAACTTACTAAAGATCAGGAGGGCGCTATTGTCGTTGGCTGCAACCTCGATATTGTCTGTGTTCGTCACGTTTGCTGACTGCATCTTTTATGCTCCCACCGATTCTAGTGAATTGTTCGTGTCATGCTCGACCGCAGAGGCTTTGACCAGTGCTTGTTCATTCGCTTCATCGCGAGTGAATTTTTGAATAATGCGCCCTTTGGACATCACGATGATGCGATCCGAAATCGCCAGAACTTCCTTTAACTCTGTGGAGACAAAGAGAATGCCTAAACCCTGTTGCGCCAGTTGAACGACAATGTCAAATATCTCCTCTTTAGCGCCAACATCAATGCCACGTGTCGGTTCATCCATAAGTAGCACCTTTGGTTCGGTCAACAAGGCTTTGCCTACAACGACTTTTTGTTGATTACCACCACTTAGTGAACTAATAATCGTCTCTGAATTGGGCAGCTTGATCGAAAGCTCTTTTACATACTGTTGAACAGCATTTTGCTCGCGCCCGCTGTCTAGCATGAAGCCTCGTAGATAGCGTTTTAGACTGGCGAGGAGCATATTGTTGCGGACATTCATCGTCTGCACGAGACCTTGACGCTGGCGATCTTCTGGAATTAGCATCAACCCCTGCTGGATACGATCACGTATGCCAGATTTTAATGCGTCGCCACCATCTAAGGTCACGCGTGTCGCGGAATACTTGTGTTCGCCCATCAAACATTCGAATAGTTCGGTGCGGCCTGCGCCCATCAGCCCATACAGACCGAGTATCTCTCCGGCGCGAAGCTCAAAGGAGATGTCTTCTAGCACATAGCCTTTACCACCGGGGCGCGGCAGCGAAAGGTTCTCTACGCGCAAAATGGTATCGCCAATGTCGTGTGGAGCTGGTTGATATTGCGCAGAGGCGTCGCGCCCGACCATGTTCTCGACAATCCAGGGCAGGTCTACGTCACTCATCGCTGCTTCGGCGATCAGGTTGCCATCACGCAAGATCGTGACGTAATCGCCAATTTTCATCAGTTCCTCTAGCTTGTGCGAGATGTAAACGATAGAAACGCCCTGGGCTTTCAAGTCACGAATCACACGAAATAAGACCTCGACTTCTGTGTTGCTGAGGGCGGAGGTCGGCTCATCCATGATAAGGATTCGCACATTGAGCGATAGTGCTTTGGCGATCTCTACAATTTGCTGCTGACCGATTCGAAGATCGGCAACCAGTGTGCGCGGGTTAATCGGTTGCTCAAGCTGTTGCAATAGCTCAGATGCGCGTTGTTCCTGCGCTTTATGATCGATCATGACGCCACCGCGTAGCTGTTCGTGGGCGACGAAGATGTTTTCACTGACATTCAGGTTCGGGAAGAGATTTAGTTCTTGATAGATAATGCCGATGCCCAGTTTCTCGGCTTCAATCGGTGTGCGCGGAGCAACTTCTTCACCTTCTAGCCGTAGTGTGCCAGAAGTCGCGGATTGCACGCCTGCCAAAATTTTCATCAGTGTGCTTTTGCCGGCTCCATTTTCGCCGATTAACACGTTGACCTTGCCGCGATAGATGTTGAAATCAACATTCTTGAGGGCAGTTGTACCGGGATATTGTTTGACCATCTGCCGAGCAGTTAGAATCGTATCATCACTATGTTCGGACATTATCTATTCGACTTCCTCTAGTATGACCGGGATGATCACGACTTCATCAGGGTCGCTGTAGGTGAACGCCCCGACGAATCTTACAGTGTTGCCCACCAGAGCATCGAAATCGGTCTGGTCAATGAGGTCTGCTGCAACACGATCTTTCAATGCTGTTGAGACGCCGCCGAATTCGATCTGATTGGTAAAATCATTAAAAGCGATGAAACCAACCGAGTCGCGCAATGCGTTACCGCGTAGTACCGGTCCAATGGCAAGAAAGATGTCTACCTCACCATCAACAGGCACGAGGTCCATCGGCGCAAGTCCAACCCGCGAAGAGCGATCTACATCTAAGATGACGGCTTCACCACGGGCCATGAAGCTGAAAGGACCGCTACTGGTGCGATTGCCATATTCTTCAAAGGCGGCGTCTTCGTCGGCATCAAGCGCTGTGAGGAGTTCACCAATATCTGTTGCATCTTCAGTAATGGTCGGCAAAAATTGCTCATCCCATATTCCAACTACATACTCATCTGCGCTAAACCCTTGCTTGGCCTCTGCGTCCTCTTCCAGCGAGCGAACAGTGGCTAATGTGCATCCACTAAGGAGTAATAGACTGAGCATGACAAGGCGCACCATGGTTTTTCCCTGCATGTAAGTCATCCCTTTCATCAAGTTTCTCATTCTATAAATATATTCAGTATTGAATATTTATTCAGATAGTGGGCAGGCAAAATCACCTATTGATCCAATCATTTCAACGGTCAGGATTGTTTTAACAACTCGGTCGCAGTGAAGCGGTCTGTAATCAATACATTGATCCAGTTTCCACGCAGGGCACCCAGTATTGCCGGGATTTTTCGCTGCCCGCCCGCGATACCGACCGAACGCTTGCGTGACTTCATCTGTTGCAACGACATGCCAATCACACGTTCGCTGCGCGGCGTAGTGATCTGCCGCCCCTGGGCATCGAAGAAGCGTAAACAGATGTCGCCAACTGCGCCTGCTTTACTCAGGGCGGCTAACTCCTCCTTCGAGAAGACGTTGCCGCTGCTGGCAAGTAATTTAGACGGTTCGATACTTCCGATCCCAAGCAACGCCAGCGTGATGTCATCGAACAATGAAACAGCCTGTTGTACAAAAGGGTCTGCCAACATTGAATCATGAATTTCGGGCGATCTAGCAACGCCGGGTGCGGGGAGAAACACAGCAGTCCCCTGTACGATATTGGCAAAACGTTCTGTGATGCGAGAGGCGTAAATTTCAGCCGATGGATTGCCCACACCGCCAAGAATCTGAACGACTCTGGCATCGGTCGGTTTCGAGACTCGGTGCATTGCGTTGACCATCGCCAATAGTGTCGAACTCCACGAAGATAAACCAACGGTTTCGTTCTTGTTGATCGTCGTCTCGACATAGTATGCGGCAGCACTGCCGATATGGTGCTGTAAGGAGACTTCGTCATCTGGTTCGTCGCAATCCACGATGATCGCCGCTTTGAGTCCGAATTGGTCGGTCAATGACTTTTCCAGATGAGGATACACACCAGTTGGCATAGATACGGTGGTACGTACAATGCCTTGCTTGATTGCTAATTTCAATAGACGCGAAACCGTTGCTTGAGAGATATCGAGTTCTTCGGCAATAGCCTGTTGTTTTTTCGATAGCTCGTGATACATATAGGCAACTTTGGCGACAAAACGTTGTTCTTCAGTTTGCATATGAATAACTATTCACCAATGATCCGGCATCGCAGTATATTGTAACGCACTGTATGTTTGTGTTTGTTACTCGCAAGAAAAAGTGTTCATTGATCTCATAAGTATAATGCAACTTGTTTGCAGCCTGCGGGAAAACGAAATCCAAAAAACAAGCCCGATCAATTGACTGTGGTCAAAACCAAACTGGCGCGATTAAGCCAATTAAACAATTTGCCGCAAGTTTGTATGAATAAATATTCAATATAGAATATATTCTAAGAGTAGCATATCCTTAGAATGCTGTCAAATAATACATCTGGGGTAAATGATAACTTTTGGAGCGATTAGACGAACGAAGAAGTTGTTGTGAGCAGCAGTTTAAAGAGTGACGTGTCTTTGATAGGTATGTCGGATTAACTAAGATCACAATGCCTGTCTGAACAGACTCTTTGAGACATGATTCGTAATATAAGCGAGCCAACCTATGTTGAGTTGTTTGCCACAGTTTATCCGTTCGCTTGTTGGTTAAGTGTCTGCCCGCTGTTAATGTCCATGATAGGTAAATATTCTGTGTAAGAACTTGTGCTGAAAGAGTGCGATGTGGTTATTTTGTTATATTTTTTCAAATGACACTCTAACCACATGTGAGAGAGGTTCAATGATTATTGCTATATACTTCCATCAATTCATTGACTTTATAGCTTAAGCCCTAGCTCACCTATGTCTGACATCATTGCCATAGCTTTTGCCACAATGCTTGTGCTGTTTGTGGTGGTATTCTCCATCTTCTTCATGCAATTTCTTGCACCGCTCCTTGTCAAGGACCATCGTTCAAAGCTCAGATTGCTCAGTGGAATAATCGAAGAATTGCCGATGTTTTTGTTTGCTACAGACTCATCGGGAAACATTCGCTATGCAGAAGGAAAGCTGCTGGATAATTTGAGTTTAGGACCTGATAAATTTGTCGGACGTTCGGTTTTTACGTTATATCCTGACGAGCCTTTGCTGCGTGGTGATGTGACACGAGCACTGTCCGGGGAACTGGTTACATCTACTGTGGAAATGTTCGGTTTGACATTAGATGTCTGGTACCATCCTGTAAAGAATCGGCGTGGGAATAGCACCGGCATCATAGGCTTTGCCATAGATGTGACCGAACGCAAACAGCTTACCGACATGCTTCAGACACAGATTGGAGTGATGCAACACGTAACGAATCCAGTTCTATCTGTTGACATGGATATGCATATTATTTCTGCAAATCTGGCGGCTAACATACAGTATGGGGATGACAGAATACCGCTGGTCGGACGCCATCTGTCAGAGATCCCTTATATCGAATCCCCGCATGACTGGTATACGTCATTGGATCATGCTATCCAGCGGGATGGCAAATGGCAGACTGAACTGATCCTGGCTTGCTCAGGTCGTGAGAAGCAATACATGTTGACATCGGCTACCCTGATTCAGAATGAAACGGGGAAAGGTATAGAAATCGTGATAGTGCAACACGACATCACGGAACGCAAAGCTCTGAATGAAAGAGCTATTGAATTGAAATTGGAAAAAGAGAGAGTCAAGCTATTCCGCGATTTCGTGCGCGATTTCTCGCATGATTTGCGAACGCCCCTCACGATCGTGCAAACTAGCCTGGAGATCATTGAACTTAAGACGCCGGGGGTTGACAAGAATCATACACAACGAATTTATCAGCAGATTAACCATATTATCAGCCTCGTAGAAGACCTGGTTCAACTGAGCAGGTTGGACTTTGAGGCGACGAAGTTAGATGGTTCGCCGGTGCTGATCAACAGCTTTCTGACGCAAATCGTCGAAGGGATAAGGCCTGTTGCGGGAAGCAAGAAACTGGACCTCAAATACGTTGCAACCGATCACATGCTCTATGTCATATCGAACCAAAGCAATCTTACTCGTGCAATAACAAATATCATTACGAATGCAGTGCAATACACTGATCCTGGTGGCGATATTGTGGTTCTATTGGACTATGAAGATGGATCGGCGGTGATTCGTGTGAAGGACACGGGAATTGGAATAGCCCCGGAAGATTTACCCAATGTGTTCAAACGACTCTTTCGTGCGGATAGAGCACGCTCTGTGAGAAGTGGGAGCGGATTGGGGTTGGCGATTGCGAAAAAGATAATCGAGCGTCATCAGGGAGGCATTACTGTTACAAGCGAATTGCAGAAAGGGACAACATTCGAGATTACTCTGCCTGTAGTTGACCCATCTACACTCACACAAGATTTGTCGTGATCCACTGTACACATTGTACATATGTTGAATGTAACGACATCTGTGCCATGAACGATTTAAATTCTTCGTCAGTGAATTCGCTCAGGCACTGATTGTAACCATGCGGTATAAATGCCTGAACCAATGGTGACCAAACCTTTCCAGTGTCACCTGAACCAATGTTTGACGCCAATCTGCCTGAGATGGTTGCCGTAAACAATTCCGTCTGCTTATAGTCGAGACTAAGCACCAGCGCAGAAATGAAACTGCAAGTGCGATTAGTGAGGGGAGATGCAAGCCGCATAACTCCTTCCAAGCCAATTGTCTCGGTGATGTAACGGGTGTATGGTCCGGGAAAACCTGCCAGTTCATCAATTTCAAAACCCGTATCTTCCACAATACATATGTTTCCTATGGAATTGTATGCTTCACGTGCTTTTGCACGTGCCACTTCTGCCACTGTATTCAACTGTGGCTCTATCAACATCAGCGGGTGGTGCTCAATCTGAATTGTGGTTGATCGGACAACATTCTGCATTACGGCGAACTTCGCCGGGTTCTGAGTAACAAACGAAATCTTCATCTTTGGAGATTTTGCCGCTCTATTCATGAATTAATTTCGAAAAATGTGTGCTCGCAAGCCTTCTTCACACTTACAACGACAATTATATGTCATGATGAAAAAAGGAGAAAACGCAACTTGTAAATTGAGGACACAGGCAATGTTTGAGTTCAGTATGCACGAAGACCCCAACAGTATTGAGCCACCACCTTGTGAAGGGGATATTGTATTAACGGTAGCGAACGGTGATGCACTCCTCCTCCGTTGTAGATATCTTTCTGAGGATTTGTATACCTGGGAGGTGTGTCGCAATTGGACTGAAATCAAGGCACTTGCGCACAAACTAATTGGCGCTAACCTCGAAATGAGCATGCAAGATGGTATCTACTCTTGCCCTCCTCAAATTTATGCGCTTGCAGAATGGTAACGATCTTAGTTTAAGGTATATGTAAAGCTATAGTAATTCAGTGCAAGCGTAGTTTACATTACGGGTTGGAGAGAACGAAATGGCAATCACTGTAACATGGGACAACGAATCCAAGACCATTATTCGCTATGTTTATGAGGGACATTGGACAATCACAGACTTCAACTTAGCCTATGCTGAAAGTCGAACTCTATTGGATGAGGTCGATCATACAGTTCATTTCATTGTTGATATTCGTGCCAGTCATCTGCTGCCGAATGGCGCTCTCTCACGCGGGCGTACTATCGCAAACAGTCCACATGTCAATGAAGGTAGAACGGCGATTGTTGGTGCAAGTCCGGTCATCCGCGCTATCCTAGATGTCTTTCGCAGACTACATGGCAAGAAATTCGATGAAACGAAGTTCATACTGGTATCGGGCCTAGATGTGGCAAGGAGCAAACTGCTGGGCGATGCAAATTGACCCTGAGAATGCTACAAAATCAGTTGTCCATTTGATTTGGCCAGTGAATTGTTGGTAATGGGTAGACCAGGTCCTCGTATTTCTTCAGTAGGCCGATGACCGTATCTGTATTTGTCGCATAGAATTCTTTCAGTCTGGCAAGCTCGCGTGGGTGAATGTCACGATAGTCCCGACTATGATTCTGTCGATTATAAAGAAAGTCGAAAAGAATCAAGCGTAGTGATGCCTCGCTAAGGACTAATGGTGTGACCACTGAAGCGTAAATCCTATCACCACCTTCAAGAAGATGAGGAATTCCCCCTCTGGAATATAGGCGATTGAACGCAACGAGGATATGTAGACGGGTTAGCGTGCGGTCACCATAATAGAGTTCGAGTATATCTCCCCATTCAGGCGCTTTATTGTGGCGGTTGCTAAACTCATGTGCAAGTTGCAGTGTGTGATTATAAGGATTACCCCCGTCTACACCAAAATACAAATAGTGTGACGGATTATCTTTTGGCGCAGTCAACGATTGAATTAGTTCTTGCAACTCTGCCGGGAAATGAGACATATCGCCATAAAACCGCACCTGAATATTCTTCTCACGGTATACATCCACCAATAGCGGATGTGTGATAAGCGACTCAATACCCTTTAGCAGATAATGGTGGGCAACTGGATTGCGTGCCGGTTGATACCACGAGTAAACGGGCATGAAGATGCGATATAGACCATGTGATGTCAACTGACTGATTAGCTTTTTGAGTTCGATCAAAACTTTCTCCATGTAGTCATGGAAGTAGTTGTGATCTGTGGGAGGGGCATCGAGATACTCTGCGATGTACCATCGTCTCGTACCGTTCAGTAAGAGTGATATGCTGAGTTGCTTAGGATACACTAAATCGTAAATCGAGGTAGCAGGAAGACTACAAAAACCCTGCTGATTTTGGAAGGGATGTGACACAACACACCTCACTAAATCAGTGCTCGTAATTCTGCTAATGAGAGATAGGTTGATGACTCCGTGCGAGTCATTTCGACTAGCATACACCAGAATCAAATTTAAGGATATACTCACGCAAATAACCGAGCATCAACAATAGTGTTATGATTGCATTGCTTGACCGGCGGCTATCATTCTGAGATATGTATTTGATCTTACTGGTAATAAATTAAAAAGATCGATCCCGATTTTGGAACCGATCTATCCTGTATCCGTATAGTTTTCACTATAGATTGTTGGGCGCAGAGGGACTTGAACCCCCGACCTCACGGATGTGAACCGTGCGCTCTAACCAGCTGAGCTATGCGCCCTCATTGGTAAAAAGGAGTATAGCACGGGTGTTGAAACGAAATCAAGATCGAGAAAGCCGTGATATACAGAGCCGTTACGCTCATTTTAGCGGGGGTATCTTTGTGTGTTTGCTGGTCATGCTGAGTGCGTGTACGCTGTCACAGGAACCGCCTATTGCCGCATTAGCGACGCGTTCATTACCGACAGCAGTAGTCATGATAGAGCCATCGCCTGATGTGGCTGGTTGGACAGTCATTGCGCCTGGATTGGAGACGCGCACGCTTAATAATGGTGACTTGCTGGGTCAACTCAACGTCGTGCGGATTGATCCGGCGCGATTTGCCTTTCGTGCCCACTATCGACCTGGCGAACCGCTGGGTCTGAACGGTTGGCGAGACATCCTGTCAGATGCTGTGACAATCATCAATGCTAATTTCTTCGATCCGTCGTTGCTAGCGCAAGGATTGCTGGTTGTAGATGGGGTAACATACGGGCAGAGTTTTGTGAATCGTGGCGGCATGTTCACTGTCATTGGAAATGCTGTACGTGTTCGCTCAACCATACGGGAACCGTATCAGGGCGAGGCGTTGGATCAGGCGATACAGGCGTTCCCGATGCTGGTTGAAGATGGTCTGGCGATTCCACGTAGCGAACGCGGCGATCGTCGAACCCGTCGCAGCGCTATCGCACAGGATCAGCAGGGGCGAATTTTGCTGTTGGCAACCCCCTTACTTGGGTTGACACTGGCAGACCTGAGCATGGCGTTGACGCAACCTGAACTCGCCATCGAGATTGCGTTCAACCTTGATGGCGGCGGTTCGACAATGTTGTATGCCAGAACCGCGTTTTCGCTCGTTTCGTTAGATGCGGTTCCGGCAGTGCTGGCGGCTTATCCGCGATAGTTTATTAGGTAGCCGGTTCCTTGATATAGACGGGGGCTAACCAGTCACGGTATTTTTCGATTCGACCGGTGACCATGTCGAAAAAGCGCGTGCGCAATTGAGTCGTGATCGGCCCCATGTTGCCGTCACCGACCGGGCGATGCTCGACCCGGGTGATAGCTGCCATCTGCACTCCAGTTCCGCACATGAAGGCTTCATCTGCGATATAGGCTTCGGTACGGTCGATATTGCGTTCCACGACTTCGACGCCGAGGTCTTCGCGCAATAAGTGGATCATTGAGCGACGGACGATCCCCTCAAGGTTATTGGCATAGACAGGGGGTGTGATCGCTACGCCATCACGGATCATGAAGAAGTTAGAACTGCTGGTCTCGGAGATGTGCCCATCTTCGTTGAGGACGAGCGCTTCGTCGTATCCGCCGAGAATGGCGTCACTTTTGATGAGGGATGAGTTGGCATAAGCGCCGGTTACCTTGCCACGTGCGGGGATGGCGTTGTCGTCAATGCGCCGCCATGCGGAGAAACAGACATGTGCGCCTTCCTCGTTGGTCACATAGCGACCGAAAGGCAGCGCGAACATCGTGAAGGCGTCTGACATATTGTGCAGACTCACGCCGATACGCTCTTCACCTTTGTATGCCAGTGGTCGAATGTAGCAATTGGTCTGGTAGTTTTCTGCCCGGAGCAGCTCAAGCATAATTTCGACCAGTTGTTCCGGGGTGTAGTCGATTTCAATGCGCATCATCTTGCAAGAGCCGATCAAACGCTTGTAATGATCGAGCGGGCGAAAGACAAATAGCTGTTCCTCGTCCCCGTTCCAGTAACCGCGCAATCCACCGAATACGCCAGTTCCATAGTTCAATGCGTGCGTCATCACGCTGACTTTGGCTTCTTCGAGAGATACGACTGCGCCGTTGAAAAATGCGTGTTTGGGTTTTTGCTGCTCGACCATGAAATTTCCTCCAAAAAAAGCGAAAAGAATCTAGCTATTCATATGATTCTAAGAACCAGCCTACATAAACGTCAAGCGCCAAGCCAAAGCGGTGCTAACAGAACAATGATAAGCAGGGCTGGTATCCACAGGGCGGCGAGCCATTTCAAGCGACCGGGAGCGATCTCGCCGAGAAATAGAATTGCGGCGGGGACTACTGCCAGCCCAACGCGATAAGCGGCGACAGGGTCCTCCCACGCGACACCGGGCATAATCGCCAGAAAGCCAACGGCGGGGATCAATAGTGCGACGCTTAAAGGTAGTTCCCGGCGTCGGACCAGGGTGCGTAGGGCTGCGAACAGGGTCATAAGTGCCGGTGCTACCATCAGCAGGCTGACCATGCCAAATTGGATCGACCTTGCCCCCTGGTCGGGCAGGCGTGGTGTGTCGAGTACGTCAAATAATCCGCTGAACGGTATTAGAGAAATGCCGCGTGCGGCAGGATAGCGGGTCGGCAGTGTGCCGAGCCATGCCCGCAGCACGATCCACCAGGCGAGAAACAGCAGGACTGGCCCGGCAGCAATCAGGATACTCTTGCGCCACTCACCCCGGAAGAGTGCGTGCAAAGCGAGTCCGGCAGCGAAGATGAGTCCCAGTTCTTTGGTGAGGGTTGCCAACATCAGCAGAATCACTGTTATCCACACTCGATCATGACGATACGCGATTACCGCGCCGAGGGAAAGAGCCATGCACAGTGGTTCGTTGAGGTCGAAGCGCATAGCGAACAGGTTACCGATCCACAGGCTGTAGATGAGTGCCCAGTAGGGCCATGCGCCAAAATTTGCCAGTAGATAGGCCAGCATCCCGGCGGCGGCACTATGCGCGATAACGTTGATCGCCAGCAGCACCCACAGCACGAGTTCGGCATTGCCAAACGATAGTACGCGGGCGAGTGTTGGATATAGCACGCGTTGAAAGCGTAGGGATGGACCGTCAAGGAAGGGGATCGCGTCTGCTCCGTCGCGGGCGATGAAATAGGCGAATTGACCGTCATAGCCGACAGTTCCGCCGTCCGCTTCGGGGATACCTTCAGAAAATTTGGTGCCGATGAAGGCGAAGGCTCGCGCATTATCGTCGCTATTGATGAGGACGGTCAGGCAGAGCATAATCGACAGGATTAGCGTGATGGCAAATACGCGGCGTCTGGCATGGACCGCACGATTGCGCATGATGAGGGACATCCGTCAGGGACTCCATGCAACACAGATGAACAAAAAAACCGGGTTGCAACCCGGTTTTCAATTATAGTTCTGAAATGTATTTTGAAGGTTGTTGATTTAGCCGAGATAGTCGCGCAGATTGTGCGCCAGACGCGGGTGACGCAGGCGGCGCAATGCTTCTTTCTCAAGCTGACGAATGCGTTCACGACTGAGGCCAAACTTGTTGGCGATTTCCTCCAGTGTGTGCGGTTCGCCGCCGCCGAGTCCGAAGCGCAGGCGCAGAATATGGCTCTGACGCGGCGTCAATTCGGAGAGAACTTCTTCAATTGTTTCTTCAAGGAGGTGCTGGGTTGCTGCTTCTACGGGGCTGGGGGAGTCTTGATCTTCAATGAAGTCGCCAAATTCGCTGTCGCCATCATCACCGACGGGGCGCTCAAGGGCAATTGCGTGCTGACTGGCATCCATCATGCCGCGTACTGCGTCCGCCGGGAGGTCCATCTGCTCTGCGATTTCTTCGGG
>DAOTXA010000197.1:0-6724 GCA_034435595.1 Anaerolineae bacterium
TGATACTGTCCTCAGTCGCGTCTACGCCGCCCGTTGGCATGATCCGCGTCCACGGGCACGGACCCGCAACCGCCTTAACGAACGAAGGTCCACCCACCTGCGAACCGGGGAAAATCTTGACGATCTCAACGCCCAGTTCTTCCGCCTGCGAAATCTCGGTCAGCGAGCCGCAACCGGGCGAATACGGAATTTTACGACGATTACACTGTTTCGCCACTTCCGGGTTCAGCATCGGCCCAACCACAAAATTCGCGCCACTGCTGATATACATGGCGGCGGTCGGCGCGTCGGCAACCGACCCCACACCCAGGATCACATCCGGGTTCGCCTCGCGGTAATGCAGCGACAATTCGGTGAACACATTCCACGCAAAATCGCCACGATTGGTAAACTCAATACAGCGTGCGCCCCCGGCGACACAGGCGTCAATCGCCTTCTTCGCCACTTCGACATCGCCGTTATAGAACACAGGCACAACCCCCGCTTCATACAGGGCGTTGAGTACAGTCATTCGGTCATGCAAAGCCATAAAAATCTCCCTTGAAAGTTAAACGAACGACTCTTTAGCGGCTCACCCGCCCGGAAGCGTCGCCACCCATGAGCTTTTCGACTTCTTCGACTGTCACCTGATTGAAGTCACCGAAGATGCTGTGCTTGAGTGCAGACGCCGCCACCGCGAAGTTAATCGCGCTCTGCTTGTCGTCGCCATAAGTCCGCAAACCGTAAATCAAACCGCCCATAAAGCTGTCTCCCCCACCCACACGGTCGACCATGTGCGTAATGTTGAAGTCCGGCCCCTGGTAAAAGTCGCCCTCGTTCCACAGCACCGCCGACCATTCGTTATGGCTGGCGCTGATTGATCCACGCAGCGTGACAGCAACTGTCTTAAGGTTGGGGAACTTCTTGTTGAGTTCCTCGCACACAAAAATGTATTTGTCCGCATCGACCTTGCCAGCGGTCACATCCGTATCCGGCGCGGCGATACCAAACACCTTCTCCGCGTCCTCTTCATTGCCAATGGCGACATCCGTATGCGCAACCAGATCAGTCATGACTTCGACGGGCTGCTTGCCATACTTCCACAGTTTCTTGCGATAGTTCAGGTCACAGGAGACAGTGACGCCCATTTCCTGCGCCGCCTTGACCGCCTCCAGACACACATCCGCCGCACCTTGCGAAATCGCCGGGGTGATGCCCGTCCAGTGGAACCAGTCAGCATCCGCGAACACGGTCTTCCAGTCGATCATACCCGGTTCAATTGTAGACAGCGCACTATGTGCCCGGTCATATACGACCTTGCTACCGCGCATCATCGAACCCATTTCGAGGAAGTAAATGCCCAGACGCTCTCCACCACGCACGATGAACTGCGTATCCACCGCAAACTGGCGCAAATACATCAACGCCGACTCGCCGATATCGTTATCTGGCAGACGAGTGACAAACGCCGCATCCATACCGTAGTTCGACAGCGACACCGCCACATTCGACTCACCGCCACCATAGATCACGTCAAATTGACGCGCAACACCAAAGCGCTGGAATCCCGGCGGAGACAGGCGGAGCATAATTTCGCCAAAGGTGATGACTTTCTTCATTGGTTCCCCCTTAAATGATTTGTACTAATCTATAGATTCGAGAGTTCTTACCTTCATTGTGTAGGAAGTGCGGCATTTATGCCATCGGTCCAATGCAGACCATCATATATGATATATGATGTGTGCTGCTACAAGAAACAAACTACCCGATCCTATCAATACAGGCCGGGGTTTTTAGCACATCATCTGCCGATAAAATCAATTTCGCCCAATTTGGGAACCAATCACCCCCGTTCAACGTCATGCTTATGTGGCACATGCTGCATCTGAGTTTTATTGTCTCTATATAAAGGAGAGCATCCCATGCGTAAGGGACTGTATTCAATCGGTATTCTCGTATTGATCGCATTGCTGGCTGTCGGCGTCGTCGCCGCACAGGACGGCAACGCATCCGGCGACGAGGGCTACCCTGTCAACACTATCAGCGTCACCGGAACCGGAACCGCCATCGGTGTTCCCGATATTGCCAACGTCGAAATCGGCGTGCAGGTCGTGAATCCGAGCATCAGCGTCGCGTTCTCGCAGGCCAACACCGCGTTGGAAGGCGTCATCGCCGCCATCATGAACACGGGTGTCGTCCGCGAAGATATCCGCACCACCGGCCTTGATGTTTATGCGCAGGAATCCTTCGGCGGCCCGATGCCCATGACCGAATCCGGCATGGCGCAGGATGGCCCGCAGCTTCAGTACAACGTGTCCAACCGCGTGCGCGTCATCGTGCGTGATGTTGCCAACGTCGAAAACGTGCTGACCGCCGCCGTTGATTCCGGCGCGAACCAGATTTTCGGCCTAAGCTTCGGCATTGAAGATCAAGACGCTCTCTTGCAAGAAGCCCGCCTGAACGCTGTTGAAAACGCCCGCGACAACGCCGAACAACTGGCGGCTGCCGTCGGTGCAGAACTCGGTGAGGTCATCATCATCAGCGAAACGCAAAACGCTTCTGGCCCCTTCAACGCCCGCAACCTCGGCTTCGCAGCGGATGAGGGTGGATTCGGCGGCGGTGGCGCGACCATCGAACCCGGTCAGTTAAACGTCAACGTCAGCGTCAACGTCACCTACCGTCTGGCACGCTAACCCGCAATACGTAAACCCAATGCGAAAACGCAGAGGCGCGAAGACACGCAAAGAAAAACAGGGTTCTCCCTGCGAATCTTTGCGCCTTCGCGCTCTTGCGTTTTGTTTTCCCCTGCTCGCTTTATCCTTCTTTCCCCTCCAATCCCTTCAACCGAATTGGTATGTGTGGCATACCTGTCGCATGTGTCATAATCTTTCTATCTCAAAACACACACAGATAGGAACGCTCACATGCAAATCGGTATCATGCTTGAAGGGCAAAATGGACTCAACTGGGAAAACTGGAAGCACATCCTCGACGCAGCGGAAGACCTCGGCTATCAATGCGTTTTCCGCTCCGACCACTACACCAACGCAGGCGGACCGCACAAAGATTCACTCGAACTGTGGGTATCCCTCACCTTCGCCGCCAGCTATACCAAACGCATCGAATTCGGCCCGCTGGTGACGCCGACCACCTTCCGCAACCCGACCATGACGGCACGCATGGCCTCGCAGGTAGACGACCTCAGCGGCGGACGACTCGTCCTCGGTATGGGCGCGGGCTGGCAAGAGCGCGAACACACCTCGTTCAGCATCCCCTTCTACGATATGCCCACGCGCTTTGCCATGCTCGAAGAGGCCCTACAACTCACTCACCGCATGTTCGACAGTGACGAACCCTTTGAATTCAAAGGCGAACACTACACCCTATCCGACGCGCTGCTGACCCCCCGCCCCCATCGCGCAGGCGGACCACCCATTCTCATTGGCGGCAATGGCCCCAAACGCACGCTCCCTCTCGCCGCCCAATACGCCGCAGAGTGGAACAGCATCATGCTGACAGTGGACGCCTTCAAAGAGCGCAATAATCTGCTGGATGAACTGCTGGCGCAAAACGGACGCGAACCCGGCGATGTCAAGCGCTCTATGATGATGCCCAACGTCTTCGCCCGCAACGACGCCGAACTCAAGGCCAAACTCGAAGCACGCGGTAGCACCGCCGAAGAACTGCGCGAGCGCGGCGCAATCGTCGGTACACCGGCTCAGTTCGCAGAGCAAATCGCTGGACTCGAAGCCGCCGGACTCGAACGCATCATGATCCAATGGATGGACCTCGACGACATCGACGGCCTTGAACTGCTGGCGAAGGCGGTTTTATAAATTCACTGTCCTTCACCCTCAATTTCAGACATCCCGTCTGCACTCTGCTTCATTGAGGTCAAAGGGCTTGCACAACCGAGTCCACGTCTATTTCGTTCTTTCTCTCAAGAAAAGAAAGAACAGGATTTTTTAAATCTTTTCTATAGCTTACATTTGGAGACATTTTCATGCTCAAACCCGAACCCACCGCCGGCAACACCGAATGGTTCGTTCACGACCGCTTCGGCATGTTCATTCACTGGGGACTGTACGCCATGCCCGCCCGTCATGAATGGGTGCGCGGGCGCGAACAAATGCCCGACGAACACTATATGCGCTACTTCGAGCGCTTCGACCCCCACAAATACGATCCTCGTGAATGGGCAAGGATGGCAAAGGCCGCCGGGATGAAATACGTGGTCGTCACCACCAAGCACCATGACGGCTTCTGTTTGTGGGATACGCAGCACACCGATTTCAAGGTCACGAACACACCCTATGGCAAAGACCTTATTGGCCCGCTGGTCGAAGCCTACCGCGCCGAAGGACTCAAAGTCGGCTTCTACTACTCGTTGATCGACTGGAATCACCCCCACTTCACCATTGACCTGCTGCATCCCCACCGCGAGCGCGAGGACCGTGACGAACTCAACGCGGGGCGCGATATGGCAATCTACCGCGAGTACATGAAGAATCAGGTGCGCGAGTTGATGACCAATTTCGGCAAAATCGACATCGTTTGGTTCGATTTCTCGTATCCGGGGCGCGGCTGGAACGGCAAAGGCCGCGACGATTGGGACAGCATGGGCCTGTACAATCTCGTGCGCGAACTCCAGCCGGAGATCATCCTCGATAACCGGCTTGACTTGCCCAAAGAGTACGCCGACATCTACACGCCGGAACAGTTTCAGCCACGCGAATGGGTGCATGTGGATGGTGAACCCGTCGTCTGGGAAGCCTGCCAGACCTTCAGCGGATCGTGGGGTTACTACCGCGATGAAATGTCATGGAAGTCGCCGGAACAGTTGGTTCGTATGCTCGTGAACACGGTCGCACTCGGCGGCAATCTACTCATGAACGTCGGACCAACCGCCAAAGGGCTATTCGACCAGCGGGCGCAGGATGCCTTAGCCGTCTATGGCGAGTGGATGGACATGCACAGCGAGGCCATCTACGGCTGCACCATGAGCGAGTTCACCGCCCCGCAGGACTGCCGCCTGACACAAAAAGACGGTCGCGTCTACGTGCATATCTTCGCCTATCCCTTCAAGCATCTGCAAATCGACGGCATGGGCGACAAGGTCGAATATGCGCAGTTTTTGCACGACGGCAGCGAGGTCAAAATCCTTGACCTGACCGGTCAGCACGGGAACATGGCAATCGATGAGGGCGACAATACACTCACGCTCGAACTGCCCGTCATCCAGCCGGATACGGTTGTGCCGGTCATCGAGTTGATGCTCAAGGACTAGCGCACAGGTACACGGGCGACCTGAATCGGTCGCCCTTGTTTATGACGGTCACTGATAAATACCCGTCGTCAGACGATAGCCAATGCCCGGAACCGTCAGAATCATCTGCGGGCGACCGGGGTCCACTTCCAGCTTTTCACGCAGACGGCGAATATGCACGTTGATCGTGCGCTCGTTTTCGATGTCGGCAGTATGCCCCCACACCGCCTCCAAAATCTGCCGCCGCGTGATCGCCTGCTCAATGTTTTGCGCCAGATACGTAAACAGCCGGAACTCGGTCGGCGTCAAATTCACCAGATGCTCCCCACGCCATACCTGCCCCTTCGTGCGGTCAATCACCAGATCGGCAATATGGATCACATCCCCTTCCCCCTGCGCGAACTCGCCGTATGCGCGTCGCAGCAGCGCCCGCACCCGCGAACGCAATTCCTGCAAGCTAAACGGTTTCGTCATATAGTCATCCGCGCCCATCTCAAGGCCAAGCACCTTATCGACTTCCTCGGATTGCACCGTCAGCATCAGAATCGGTTGGTGCAGTCGCGCCTGTCGCATCTGGCGGCAGAAGTCAAAGCCAGAGCCATCCGGCAGACGTACATCCAGAATTACCAGATGTGGCGCGTGCTGGCGTGCATGAGTTAACCCGCCCTGCCCGGTATCCTGCCACGCGACTTCATAGCCTTCGCGGCCCAGTCCTTCCATTAAAGTGCGGGCAACAGCGGGATTGTCCTCAACGACCAGAATGCGTGTAGTATGTCCCGGTGGCATGAGATTCACCCTTCTTCGTCCATGTGCGACATACCCAGATTGTACATGACACGCCCCCCCGTCTGTGGTTAACGGTCGTTAACCTGCGCTGACAGTTCGTAGCGTTTTTTGTAGGATGTGGGAAACGCCCTTGCATTTAGAGAGTCTCCCATGTTCAAAGCTACCCTATCTATGCGCTGGCAGCTTCCATTGACATACGCGCTAATCGCCCTCGTCGCCTCGGTATCGTTGGGTGCGGTGATGCTCGAAGCACTGGAACGACATTACCGCAGTGAAGAGCAAGCCTATCTGGAGCGCAACGCCCGCACACTGACCAACGCCATCAGCGCGGTCTGGAGCGAGGACATCGACCTCGACCGGCTCGCAGAGCAAATCCGGCGCTGGGCCTTTTTGCCACAAACCCGCATCACCCTGCTAGACACACAGGGCAACACCCTTGTGGATTCCGGCGCACCAGGCCGCGAAGTCGGGACGCTCACCCTCAGCCGCCAGACCGAAGAAACCGCCGAAGTCCTCGATTTCGTCATTGAGGGCGTGTCCGTTCCATCCATACCATCTATACCACCCATAAATGAAGCGTTCCCCTTTTCCAGCGCGAACGCATTACCCGCAGAAGCCCTGACCATGCCACCCGACCGTGAAGGTTTCATGTACCAAATCGCGCAGGACCCGGACCCGTCCCCCGTCCCCTTC
>DAOTXA010000198.1:0-10628 GCA_034435595.1 Anaerolineae bacterium
ATCTGTGGCGATGTCGGGTTCGGCAAAACCGAGGTCGCGCTGCGTGCCGCGTTCAAAGCCGTCATGGAGGGGCGACAGGTCGCCGTACTCGTGCCGACGACCGTCCTCGCACAGCAGCACTACGAGACATTCACCAACCGCCTTGCGCCCTTCCCGATCAAGGTTGAGATGATGTCGCGCTTTCGCACCAAAGAACAGCAGAGTCGGGCTTTGCCGAAGATCGCCGCCGGGGAAGTTGACATCCTCATCGGCACGCACCGGATTTTGTCCAAAGACGTGACCTTCAACGATCTCGGCCTCGTCATCATTGACGAAGAACAACGCTTTGGCGTCAAGCAGAAAGAACACTTCAAGGCGTTACGCGCTCAGATTGATGTGCTGACCCTCACCGCCACACCCATTCCGCGCACGCTGTATATGAGTCTGTCTGGCGTCCGTGATATCAGCATGATCCAGACGCCGCCGGAAGAGCGCCTTCCGGTAATTACCCACGTCGGCAGCTTTGACTCCAAGCTGGTGCGGCAGGCGATTCTGCGCGAGATTGAGCGCGGCGGGCAGGTGTTTGTCGTGCATAACCGGGTCAAGAGCATCGATAATTTGCACGACAAACTCAGTGGCATCGTCCCCGAAGCGAAGATCATTACCGGGCACGGACAGATGAATTCTCGCCAGCTTGAAGGCGTCATGACCGCTTTTGCCCATGGCGAATTTGATGTGCTGCTGTCTACGTCCATTGTGGAAAGCGGGATTGATATTCCCAATGCCAACACTCTCATCGTGGACCGCGCCGACTGGTTTGGTATGTCGCAGTTGTACCAGTTGCGCGGACGGGTGGGGCGGTCGGCACAGCAAGCCTATGCCTACTTCTTCCATGCCGGGACACGCCGTCTCACCGAGGAAGCGAAGGCGCGTCTGGATACCCTCGCCGAAAATAGCGGACTCGGCGCTGGCTTCCAGATTGCCATGCGTGACCTTGAGATTCGTGGCGCTGGCGATATCCTCAGCACCAAACAAACCGGGCATGTCGCGGCGATTGGCCTGCATCTTTATACGCAGCTATTGACGCAAGAGATCAAGAAGCTCAAAGGAGAGGGCGATCCACAGGCGGAACCCGCGCAGGACGCCACCAGCGCCGGCATCGTCATTGATCTCCCACTTCCTGCCTATTTGCCCGAAGATTGGATTCCCGAAATGGCGCTGCGCCTGCAAATTTATCGCCGTATCGCGGGGCTGGGGACCGGGGAACAGGTGGAAGCCATGCGTGCCGAACTCCGCGACCGATTCGGGATTTTGCCGCCTGCCGTCGAAGGCTTACTCTACCAGATGGAAGTCAAAGCGCACGGGCAGCGTGCCAACGCGACGCATATCATGGCCCGCGATGGGTCGGCGCAGATTCGCCTGCCGTATCTTGGTGAGGTGAACCGGGCGGCCCTCGCGCAAAAACTCGGCGACGATGTGACCGTCACCCGCACCGCCGTGACGCTGCCGTTGGACGACGAAAAACTGTGGCAACTACGTCTGGTAGACTTACTGCGGCAACTGGGCGAGGGCTTCAGCGAAGGTGTGGGGATATAGAAAAAGCAATTGAACCACGAAGAAAGAAGAACACGAAGAAGGTCAATTCAAAACGATGCGACGAATGCCTTGTTTTAGTACTGGAACATTGAAGTTGATTAGGAGTCCTAATTCGAGTTGGATTGCTTTGAGATAAGAGATAACTTGTGCAGTGTGTACCGGGGCGAATTGCTCAATCGCTTTCAATTCAACGATGAGGCAATCTTTGACAAGAATATCGAGCCGACTTTCTCCGACCTGTTGCCCTTTGTATGCCACACCAATAACGTGTTGACGACTGTAACGGATGTCTCGCAATTTCAGTTCGACACACAGAGCTTCTTCGTAGACTGATTCCAGAAATCCTGGTCCAATTTCACGGTGAACTTCAATCGCCGCCCCGATGACATCATATGCTAGTTTTTTGATTCTTCCGTTCAGTCTTGAGTTAAGCATAAAGCTCTCTGTAATTCACTATCAGTTTACGATGGTTACTGAGGAGTGATGCTTAACAAGTTGGGAAGAGCGTTTTTTGCTCTTCCCCTTCGCATTTTTCTTTCTTCCTTCGTGGTTCAATTGCTTTTTTGCTTTGAGGTAAGCCCACGTTTTTGCCGGTTAGGAGTTGGGCTTGATTTCCAACCCCTTTGTGTTCGGGTCTCTTCGTGACCTTCTTTCTTCGTGGTTCAAATTGTTTTCTTACACCGCTTCCCGCTGATCGCGGAACTGTGTCTCGTACAGCCCCGCATAGATACCATCGGCTTCCAGCAATTCGGGATGCGTGCCACGCTCTACGATTTCACCGCGATTGAATACAAAAATCTGATCTGCCGCCAGAATCGTACTCAGCCGGTGTGCGATAATGATACTCGTGCGTCCCGCCATCACCCGCTTGAGCGCCTCTTGAATCAGCGCCTCGGATTGACTGTCAAGACTGCTCGTCGCCTCGTCCAGCACCAGGATACGCGGGTCTTTGAGGATCACACGCGCCAGCGCGATACGCTGCTTCTCGCCACCACTCAGACGATACCCGCGCTCCCCGACCACCGTGTCATAGCCGTCCGGCATCCCCATAATGAAATCGTGGATATTTGCCGCCTTCGCCGCTTCGACGATCTCGGCTTCGGTTGCGTCGAGTTTGGCATACAGCAAATTGGTGCGGATCGTGTCATGGAACAAATACGTTTCCTGCGTTACCATGCCGATTTGATGCGCCAGCGATTCCAGTGTCACATCACGCAGATCGTTGCCGTCCAGCAAAATGCGCCCCTCGGTCGGGTCGTATAGGCGCGGAATCAGATACGTTAGCGTTGTCTTGCCCGCGCCACTTGGACCCACCAGCGCGACCAGTTGCCCCGGCTCAATCGTGAAGTCGATATTTTTGAGTGCGAGTTCCCGCGCCTGCGAAGATTTTTCCGCTTTTTCGTGTTCTCCACTACCATTCTTGCCGTTGGTCGGCTTCGCGCCAGAAAGCGTTGTTTCCACGTTATCGGCGCTGATGCGCTTGACATCGGTCAGCAGATACTCGTCGTCCACCTCATAAGTGAATGTCACACCGTCGAACACGATTTCGCCGCGCACGGTGTCGAGGGCTTTTGCGTCTGGCTTTTCCTCAATATCCAGCGGCAAGTCAATCACTTCAAACACGCGCTCGAAGCTCACCATCGACGTGACGAAATCCACCGGGGCATTCGTCAATGCCTGCATGGGACCGTACAACTGTGTCAGATACAGGCCGAACATCACAATCGTGCCGACCGTGAATGTACCGTCAATCGTCAGGTAGCCGCCCACCCAATAGACGAGCGCGGTACCGATTGCACTGACAAGGCTGATAACGACGAAGAACTGTGCGCCGATCACCGCCCGCCGCACACCGATATCGCGCACATCTGCCGAGCGATCGCTGAAGCGGTTGACCTCGTTCTTGCGCCGACCGAACAGTTTGACCAGCAGCGCACCGCTGATATTGAGCGTTTCGTTCATCATGGCGTTCATCTGTGCGTTATGCTGCATCTGTTCGCGGGCGATTTCACGCAGCACATCGCCGATCCGCCGCGCTGCCAGAATGAAGAAGGGCAGCACCATCACGCCGACAATCGTCAGTCGCCACTCGTCCGCCAGCATGACCGCTAGCGTCGCAAATACCGTAATGGTGTTGGTGACAATATCGACAATCGTGTTGCTGATGGCCCGCTGTGCGCCGATTACATCATTGTTCAGGCGACTCATAAGTTCGCCTGTGCGCGTATTGGTGAAAAAGCGCAGCGACATCTGCTGTAGATGCTCGTACAGCGAAACACGCAAATCGTAGATGACGCCTTCGCCGACGACCGCGTTTAACTGCCGCTGAATCACACGGATGCCACCGCTGACAATTGGAATCGCCACCAGGCCGAATGCCAGTAGATTCAGACGTGCTGTGTCGCCCTGCGGAATCGCGTAATCGAGCAAGTCGCGGATGATGCGCGGGGTCAATAGGGCGAGGCCCGTTGTCAGCAAAATCGTAAACAGCATCCCCGCGATCTGTGGGCGATACGGTCGCGCATAGCTCAACACGCGCAGAAGCAACCGCCGCGTGACCTTCGGCGCTTCGGCTTCGGTGTCGTTGCCGCGCATATACACAAACCAGCTTCCGCCGTGAAATCCCATGATGTGTTCCAATCGCTGAAAAAGTGACTATACCTATCACTATAGCAGATGCGCTCATTCACGCGCACTGTCATAATGGGTGGGGTAGGCTATGCAAATGGTCGAGTCGCCATATTGTTCATCCATACAATTGCGGTTATAGTTAGGTTTGTGAGAGGATTGCAAACGATATAACTTCTATGATTTTCATCAGCCATAGCTCCAGAGACGATGCCTTTGTAGACGATATCCGCCGCAGCCTGGTCCGTATGGGATATACCGTCTGGGTTGATCATCATGATATTCCAGCCGGTAAACACTGGGATGACGTAGTAGAAGATGCCCTGCGCCGTTCTTTTGCGCTGATTCTGGTACTTTCGCCAGATGCGGTAAAGTCGCGTAATGTCAAAGTGGAGTGGCACGAATTCCGTGATCTGGACCGTCCGATTGTCCCGGTGCGCGTGCGGGAATGTGTGGTTCCGCTGTTGATCCGCCATCTTAATTACATCGATTTTACGCTCCCCGGACGCTACGAGGACAAACTCGAACGTGTCGTGAAATCGCTGCCAATAGGGATGGGGCGCGGCACGCGTGAACTTGATGTCAACGCGGGTGACCTCGAATTATCGCACGTCAAGCACGAGGTTCAGCGTTTGCAGTTGGAGATGGATTCCATCGTCGGCGAAGATCAAATGCTGTTGGCGTTCCCCAGGGTCAAAAAGTCGATCATGATTGATCTCGATCGAGAGAAGTTGTTCGTCGGTTGTCAGATCAAGTGGACGGACAGCAAGCCAGATATTGACCTCACGCGCTTCGATGCAGCGGATAGTGGTGTTTCTCGCCAGCACATGCTGTTGACACGTAACCGCACCGGCCTTACCGTTACCGACCTCGGTTCGCTTAACGGCACGCATGTGGATCGCAAGCGTATCGAACCCTATAAGCCGATTTTCTTGCGAAACCGTAGCGTCTTGCACATCGGAAAGTTGGCGGCGCAGGTGTTCTTTCGCCTTAGCGGTGGCGCACATTAGCCAAATCGTTGCGGATAATCACTGACCGGGCGGTACATCGCCGCCGATAGGTACACCGTCTGTAATCGTGAAGTCGGTCTGTGCGACCACCTGACCGTTAATATCAAGTTGCACGCTGTATGGACCCGGCACAAAGGGGAAATCTTCCTGCGTGGCGAAGAACCAGATACACGCCTCGTCGATAAACCCGAATTCGAGACTGAACGACCACAATTCACTGCCGTCTCGCAACCAGCGCGACCCGATACTCGTCCCGTTGGGGATGTTGAGCGCAGTTGCGACCACGTAGATTTCTCCCGTAGATGATGCAAACTGAGTGACAGCACTCGACGCACAGTCGTTGTCTAGTACGCCCTGCGCGGTAACAACATTGATGAGTGCTGGACCGTTTCCAATCGGGGTGGAGGCGGGCGTCGTCACCCGGGTGACCTGTACGGGTGGGGAAGTCGGTACTAGCGGCGTTACGCCAATACGCGGTGCAGATTGTGCATCTGCTGTTTGTGTGGCAGGCGGTGCAGTTGAGGCACCCGGCAGGTTGTCCACGCGAATACCGCGATCGACCATCGTCGCAATGATTCGCGCCTGCTGTGTGTTGAGGCGTGCCACTTCTTGCGCGGCGAAGTCCTGCGTCACGCGCAAACGGGCGGCATTGACCGTCGCAGTGCTGTATAGCAACATGGCTTCGGTTCCCAGTGTAGCGTTCGACGCCGATAGGGTTTGCTGCGTGCTACTGGCTCCGTCGCAAGCTGTGCCCACCAACGCCAGGATGCCACTCAGTAAGGGAAAGAAAAACCGCCAGATCATGTCTGTTGCCTTCGTTTAGTACCGTACAGACGCAGTGCCGAAGTCTAACAGCCTGCTCGCATTCGGGGAAGGTGCGCGTCTAGCCGGTAAAGACCGGTAAATAGAAAAAGCGACCCATTCAGGTCGCTTTGGTAAAACCTCTGTGGAGGTGTCGAGAATCGAACTCGAGTCTACGAGAATCGAAGCCCCGCTTCTACAAGCTTAGTTGACCGTTAGATCTCGCAGCCGGTAGCCCCGGACAACATGGTACACCGTGCTGCCAGCCGATGAACACTTGGCCTCAACTATCGGCGTCCCTGAGGCTGCACGCTCGTCGTCATATGACACTCATCAATCCGCATGGACGGCGACATCCGGGATGAGCGGTCAGCCGCTTTTGGGCTGACTACTTACGCTACGTTAGTTTACGCAGCGAAAGCGTAGGAAGGTTGCTCTTTGGCACCTAAAGGTTGTGCCGGTTGTTAACGCGGTACAGGCTCCGCGGCTTGCCACGTGACATCAGCCTCCCGCATCGAAGCCATGTCACCCCCATTTCTTAACATTCTAGCAAAATCTCGCGCCTGTGTATAGACTTATCGTCACAGCAGGCCTTCGCGGTATTAGGAACAAGAGAGGCAGAGGTTATGATAGCAGACTCAATCAATGCGCAGGTGATCGTGATCGGTGCGGGCATTTCCGGCGTCATTGCAGCCATCACGATGGCGGATGCCGGGATTGATGTCCTCGTTTTAGACAAAGGTCGTAGTGTGGGTGGGCGTCTGGCAACCCGCCGCATTAGAGATGGTGTCGCCGACCATGGGGCGCAGTTTTTTACCGTGCGCGAGCCTGAGTTTCAGCAATTTGTCGACCAGTGGATCGCCAATGACCTCGTCTTTGTGTGGTCACATGGCTGGAGTGATGGCAGCCTGTTAAAAACTGCTGCCGACGGGCATCCGCGTTATGCGGTTCGGGGCGGACTCAATACATTGCCCCGCACGCTTGCCCAGCAGTTAAAGCGGGTTCAGGTCAACGTGCAGATTGCGACCGCGACACGGGATGAAGCGGGATGGATTTTGCAAGATCAAGATGGCAATATCTTTACCTGTGATTATCTTCTAATGACGCCACCCGTTCCCCAATCACTGGCCCTCCTTGAACAAGGGGCGACCGACCTCGCCGTTGAGGAACGCGCAGCCCTGGAACGCATCACGTATGCGCCCTGCCTTGCGGGGATGTTCGTCATCACCGGAGAAGTGACCCTGCCGTCACCCGGTGCCATCCAGCGTAAGAACTCGAATGTACATTGGATCGCCGACAACCGCGCCAAGGGGATTTCTGACGGTGCGACCATTTTGACTGTGCAGGCGAACGAACGGTATAGCAAACAGATGTGGGAAGCGCCGGACGAGCATGTCCTTAGTGCGCTGCGGACCAACTTGCAGTTGTTTTTGGCTCCCGGTGCACGCATTGTCGAAGAACAATTAAAGCGCTGGCGCTATTCCGCTGTACAGATCACGCACCCTGACCGCTATCTGGCGACCAAAGAGACGCCCTATGCGGTTTTTGCCGGAGATGCTTTTGGCGGCCCTCGTGTCGAAGGCGCGTTCCTTTCCGGCCTGGCTGCCGGACGCGCTCTGGTTGATATGGTTCGATAATCGTTTTTTGCAAAGTGTGTTTTTGCTGTCTTACGACCTCGCCTTGTGCGAGGTTTTTTACATTGCATTCGGATCAAGGCGTTGCAATATGCGATTGGCCTGCTGTATAATCCGATTAATCTAACGATGATTCAATTAAAAGTTTGATGGAGATACAAAATTATGGTTGATATGCCCGCCATCGCTGCCGGACCCGGTTTCGCTTTGACCGAAGAGCAGCAGATGCTCCAGAAGATGGCCCGTGACTTTACCGCCAATGAAATCACCCCGGTCGCCGCCGAATACGATGAAGAAGCCATATTCCCGGAAGAAATCTTCCACAATGCACGGGAAATCGGCATCGTCAATATGAACATTCCCGATGCGTATGGCGGCATTGGTGCAAGCGTATTCGAGGAATGCCTCGTTGCTGAGGAAATCGGCTACGGTTGTACGGGCATTGGGACCAGCATCAGCACCAATAATCTTGGAGCGCTGCCCATCATCCTGGCAGGCAACGAAAAGCAAAAAGAATACTGGCTGGGTGAGCGTCTTGTGGATAACGGCGAGTTTGTCTCTTATTGCGTGACCGAAGCCGCCGCCGGTTCCAACGTTGTCGGCATCCAGACCCGCGCCGAGAAGAAGGGCGATTCCTACATCATCAACGGCTCCAAGACCTTCATCACCAATGCCAGCCACGCGAACTTCTTCACCATCTTCGCCAAAACAGACCCTGCCGCCGGACATCGCGGCATGAGCGCCTTCGTCATTGAGCGTGACCGTCCCGGCGTCAGCGTCGGCAAGAAGTTCGACAAACTCGGACAGCGTGCATCTGATACCGCAGAAATCGTCTTTGAAAACGTCGAAATCCCCGCCGACCACCTGCTCGGCGAAGAGGGCAAGGGCTTCTACATCGCTATGAGTGTGTTTGACCACAGTCGCCCCGGTGTCGCCGCCAGTGCCGTTGGTTTGCAGCGTCGCGCCCTCGAAGAGAGCGTCAGATACGCTCAGGAACGCGAAGCCTTCGGCGTGCCGATTTACCAGCATCAGGCCATTGGTCATAAAATCGCGGATATGGCGATTAACTATGAGGCCTCGCGTCTGCTGGTGTGGCAGGCCGCCTGGCAGGTCGATAATGGCATCGCCAACCCGAAGGTTCCCGCGTATGCCAAAGCCTTCGCCGCAGATATGGCGACCAAAGCCGCTGTAGACGCTGTGCAGGTCTTCGGTGGGTACGGCTTTATGAAGGAATATCCGGTAGAGAAGTTGCTCCGCGACGTGAAAATCTTCCAGATTTACGAAGGCACCAGCGAAATCCAGCGTAACATCATTGTCCGCGAACTTTTCCGCGGCTAAATCTCACATATATCAGATCACCAGGGGTACGCGCCGCGTGTCCCTGTTTTGCTTTTTTGTATTCGCCCGCATGTAACCTCAACACCGTCCACGACTCAATCGTAGTAACATGGTCCCATAAAGTCGCGCTCAACCTTTACGTATCTGGCGCGGGAATGCCCGTACAATGAGAATACTGTCATATGGGTAGGGGCTTGGGCGGTGCCTCGTGACGATTGATCCGGCATCAGTTCAGGGAACAGATGTGATGAGTGAAAAATCGCAGAATAGACGAAACACGACGCGCCATCTCTCGCCGGAAAATGTACCTCCGGTTGCTCCGCGTGGGACAGGCCCGCTGGATTATATGATTCCATGGGTGATCGAATTGCGCATCCTCGGTACTGCCGATGTGATTCAGATTGAAGTCGCAGAGTCGATTATTGTGGGGCGCAGCGATAAGAAAAAAGACGCCGTGCCTGCCGTCGATCTTGAACCCTACAATGCTTATTTTCAGGGCGTGTCGCGCCAACATGCGGTGATTTCTGCCCGAAACAGTCGCATCACAGTCCGCGATCTTGGCAGTTCCAACGGCACATACCTCAACGCCGGACGCCTCGAACCGGGGAAGGAATACCGACTGCGGCATGGAGACGAAATCTCCTTCGGCAAATTGCGTACACAGGTGTTTTTCGTGGTCACCCCCAGCAGCTACGAAAAAAACGAAACCCAGTTCGATGAGATAAACATCCCGATCATCGGCTCTGGACAGCGGGTTCTCATCCTCGACGAAGATGAGAAAACACTGGCCTTAATGGGTTCTGTGCTGGAACAAGCCGGTTTCGCCTGTGACAAAGCGACTGCGGTCAGTCAGGCCCTCATCAAGGCGCAAAACAACATGCCCACGGCGTTGGTGCTAGAATTGATGCTGTCACAGTCGAATGCCCTTGACCTTGTACGCTACATTCGCAGTCAAGATGGCGGCGACGACGTGCCGATTGTGGTGGTAACCGGGGTCACCGGTGGCTTCCAGATGGGGCAGGCCATTGACGCCGGGGTCGATGTATTCATTACGAAACCTGTCGGTATTGACGAACTTCTACGCAGTTTTAGTAAAATTGTAGAGCATATGGGCTGAAATCTGGTCCAAATTGCCCAATTTACGCAGGTTTGTGTCCTTGACACTCTCATAACCCGCTGCTAAGATAACAATCCACACGCGGCAGACAACCTCTATGGAGGCGATGTTCTGCTGAATCGAGTGCATGTGGCGAAAGCGCTTTGCGACTGTGCAGGTAGCTCGCCATCCGGTAAGCATAATATGGGCGTTCTATTTAAGTTCGCCCTTTTGCGTGCCTGTAGCCAGAAGCGATTTTCGGAGAAAACTTATGCCCACCATCAATCAATTGGTGCGTAAAGGCCGCAAGACAAGAAAAAAGAAAACGAAGGCCCCTGCACTACAGTACACGCTCAACGCGAACACGCAAAAGCGTACTCGTCACAAGCGTGGCGCACCCGCTAAACGCGGTGTGTGCACCCAGGTCAAGACCATGACGCCGAAGAAACCGAATTCGGCGCTGCGCAAAGTCGCTCGTGTGCGCTTGACCAATGGATTGGAAGTCACCGCGTATATCCCTGGCGAAGGACATACCCTTCAGGAACA
>DAOTXA010000199.1:0-4512 GCA_034435595.1 Anaerolineae bacterium
CGCCCAACCTGTGCGACAGCCAGCGCGTGAAGGCCATCGCCTCGTACCAGCTAACGTTCTCTCGCGGGTGATCGTCAATCTTCCATTCTTGATCACCCGGTTTTTTGCGGTGAGCGGCGGACGCCGCCAGCCCTTCCCACCAGCGATCATCATGATAGCCATCTTTTGCGTCGATGAACGCCTGATATTGGCTGTAGGTGATTGGATATTTCGCCATCGCAAAGGCGGGCAGTGTCAGCGTTTGCCGGGGGGCAGCATCTTTGTTGTCATCATCCCCGTAGATAAAATCCCCTGCCGGAACCTCGCACCACTCAAACGGCTGCCCGATGATGGCGCGTACCGCTTCCACGCTGGCGTCGGCTTTGGGCTTCGGCGGCGCGGGTGGTTTCGCCTCAGTAGATGCAGCAGGCACGCTATCTGCACGACGCGCTTTCTCCCCCTCGCCCCTTGTGGGAGAGGGGGCCGGGGGGTGAGGCTTTATCGTTTGCGGCGACACATCCATTTCATCACATACCGCCGCTACCAGATCAGCGACACGTAACCCGCCAATCGTGAAGTCGATATAATGGGCGGTCGTCAAACTAATCGGTGGATCGGTCTTCTGCGCCATGACCGGGATAATCGGTTTCTTCGCGATATATTTCGCGTAGGCGATTTCGGTCAGTACATAGCTTTCGTCTTCACCGTTTTCGTGACGGTTGATGTCCGGCGAATACAGCACAACCATATAATCGCAGCGCTTGATCTGCGTCTGAATCTGAATTTCCCAACTTTGACCCGCACGCAGGGAACGATCCACCCATGCGGTGATGCCCTCCACGGCATTGAGCGCATCGGCTAAACTCAATGCAAGTTTGCGCGTGTCTTTTTTTGCGTAACTGATGAAAATATGCGTCATAGGTCAAACAATTTCACAGATGTCGAATACTCTCCACATAGTACCCTTACACCCCCTTCCTTGCAACGCGAGACAAACCTTAATTTTTCGCCATGAACCGTCTATCATAGCTCTCAAAAAACACGGAAAGCACTCACCATGTCCCGACGACACGAATACCTCCCCAGCGACGACCTCCTCGCCATGCAGGAACAGCTATTGCCGCATCGCGCCGAGCGCGTCCGCCACGTCGCAGAGCATCGAATGCGCGGGATGATGGTCGTCATGGAAGATGTGCATAATCCGCACAACCTGGCGGCGATCGCCCGCAGTTGCGATGCCTTCGGCGTGCAGGATATCGCCTTCACGGTCGAGAATCACGAGTTGTTCGACCCGCAGGAGGTGGGGCGCGTGTCGTCGTCTTCGGCGTCCAAGTGGCTGGATTATCGCCTGTTTGAGCAGGGGACGGCGGAAGCACTCAAGACGTTGCACGCGGAAGGCTGGCATGTCCTCGCCACCGTCGCGGACCCCGACGCGCCCACCCTCTACGACCTCGATTACACGCAGTACGACAGGCTGGCGGTCATGGTCGGCAACGAACACGCCGGACTCTCGCCCGCCGCGATCAAGGGCGCGGATACACGCATGACCATCCCCATGTTTGGCATGATCCAGAGTTTTAACGTGTCGGTGGCGACGGCGATCACACTGGCGGAAATCACCCGGCAGCGCCGCGCCGACCCCGACCGCTTTCTGGTGGATAACGACCGTCTCGCCAGCCTGCACGCCGATTTGATCTCCCGCGCCCTGGGTTTTGACGAAAAACGCCGCCTGCAAGCGCTCCGCGCCAACAAAACCGCTGACACTGTGGAGGAAACGGACGACGAATCATAGGTGATCGGGGAAATTTGCGGGATTATTGACGCCTACACGTCAGAATCGAGCATGTATCGCGCCAGCAAATGCGCCGAATGCCGGATCGCGTCCTTGTGCGTGCGCTCGTAGCTATGCGATCCGTCCACGCCGGGACCGGCTAATCCGACACGAGCGCCGCCACCCGCACGCCAGTAGGCTGTGCCATCCGAAGCATAGTAGACGTAAATATCAACCTTGTAGTCGATGTCAAACGTCTCTGCCAGACGCCGCAGCTTGTTGTTCATGTCGAAGTGATAGGGGCCGCCGCCGTCCTTGACGCAGATGCTCACGCTGTACTCGTCCCCGGCCTGCCCGCTGCCGATCGCACCCATATCGACTGACAGCAGTTCGACGAGATGATCGGGGAACCCGGCAGAACCACCATGTCCGACTTCCTCGTAATTTGAAATGAGGATGTATACATCATTGGGTGGGTTCTGTGCCGAAGCTTTGATCGCCTTCAGCGCACCATAGATCGCCGCGACTCCGGCCTTGTCATCGAGGAAGCGCCCACGGATGAAGCCGGTATCCGTCACTTCTACCCGTGGATCGATGAACACGAAGTCACCGACGCCAATACCGAGCGCATCTGTCTCTGATTTGCTGGACGTGCGGGCATCAAGGCGGATTTCCATGCTCTCGTCGTCACGGTCTGCGGAACTGGCACGCCGGTTCACATGTACGCTGGTGTTCGCAAGTGTGATGCTACCGCGATAGCGTCTGTCATCGTGCGTGCGGACGGTAACGCCCTCGCTCTCCACACCGTTCCACAGCAGACTGCCCAGACGCGTGCACTTGAGGCGACCATTGGCCTTGATCTCCTTCACCATCAGGCCAAGCGTATCAACATGCGCGGTGATACCGACAGGTGCCTTGTCAGAATCACCCTTGAGGGTCAGCAGCAATGCGCCTTTGGTCGTCGTCTCGATAGTCAATCCGGGCATTTCGAGATCGGTGAAGGCTTCACGCGTGAAGGCCATCACTTCACGGTGATACCCGGTCGGGCTGGGTGTATTCAGCAAATCGACCAGAAACCCGGTCATGGCGTCCATATCCATCGACAGATCGCTCATGGGAGCATACCTTTCAGTGTTGAAACATGTCGTATGCAACAATCTAACGCAAAGCGGGGATTCAGGCCAATGGCAGAGCAGCCGTCTACGCGCTGAAGTGCCGCGCCGCCTGCAACAATCCCGCCCTGAACACAACCCCCGCCGCCGGGACTTCTTCGGCGTTTTCCACGCGCAAATACACGCTACGCAGGAAGGTCTTGACGTTGATATAGGGCGCGTGTTTATCCGGTGAGAACGCGCCCGATTTATTGGCGTTGTACCAGTCCACAAAGCGCTGCACCCATGCCAGCCAGCTTGCGGTGTCGATCAAGTCACGCTTGAGGACATCAAGCACTGTCAGCGACAGACGCTCATCCTCGTCATGGGTCAAAAACGACGTGCGCGGCGCGGTCAGCACGTCATAAATCGTATCTATGATGGCGCGATGATCTCGCGGCCCGGTCTTGGAACTACGTGCCAGAAATTTGAGCAAATCCGCAGTGTGTGCAACAGCATGAACCCAGCCCTGCCCGTCCACATAGCCGCGCCAATCCTGCTCTGTCCGTAGATAATCAAGCGCGGCATCCAGCACCCGCTTGATTTCGAGTCCGTCCATGAACGAATTCACCAGATCGCGGTAGACGACCAGACTCAGAATCAGGGCGGAAAACGAGCGCATGAACGTCGTACCGGTTCCGGTTTCGCCGCTGTCGTGTTGCAGATTTTCCAGCAGCTTATCGCGGGTGGCGCGTACCTCGTCGTCGCTCATCTCGGCGGGATTTTTCACCATCCAGTGATAGAAAGCCAGGTAAGCGACTTCATCACGCAGAAATGGATCAGGACTGCCGAGCAGTTCGATCAGGTGTGGCGCGAGCATCCCGGCGCTGTACCCGGCGGGCAAGGCGAATCCGCTATCCACGACGGACTGCCAGAAATCACGGTCGAATGTTTGGGTCATGCGGGTTTCTTCCCCAGTATGAGCAAATGATTGTTGTCAAAGGTTGCTTCTGGCGTGCTGATATGCTGCGGACGCATAGCCTCGGTCGCTTTTTCCGGCGCTTGCACCAGCAGGAGTTGTAACCTTTCGATAACATCGGGCGTGCAGCCCTGACGTTGCGCCCAGGTGACGAGCGTATGTGTCTTGCTCACGGTTTCTGTACGTTCGACAGTTAATCCGGCGTCAAGGAACATACCGCGCCACTCGTATTCGGCATAGGCGCGGTTGTGCGAGGGATCGCGCAGTGTCTCGAAGGCGTCGATGTAACGGGCGGCGAGTTCGTCTTCTGGCAGCACGTGATCCTGTATCAGCAAAAATCCACCGGGTTTGAGGACACGGGCGCATTCCTGCACGAAGCGGAACACATCGGGGAAGTGGTGCGGTGCGATGCGGCACGTCACCAGATCAAACGAGGCGTTTACAAACGCCAGATTCTCGGCATCACTGGCGGCGAAGGTGACGTTCATCTGCCCGCTATCGGCGATGTGTTGGCTGGCGGCGTCCAGCATCTTCAGCGTCAAATCTGTCGCCACCACCTGCGACACATAACGCGCCAGCTTGAGCGCGGTATGACCGCCCCCGGTCGCCACATCAAGGACGCGCCAATGTGCTCGCGCATTCGCCATACCCAGCAGCAGATTCAAGTCTGCGCCTTTGGCGTGCGTCTGGCT
>DAOTXA010000200.1:0-12134 GCA_034435595.1 Anaerolineae bacterium
AACACCCGTCTGACGATAGCCGACCCAACTGACCATCCCGCGCAGGAAGCGGTTGCGCTCTGGCATGGCGTTGCTTGCATCCACTACACGGCGATCCATTAGCCGGAAGTCACCGGTATCTAGCGGAATATCCACGCTGGTGATGTGCTGGATCAGGCGATAAAACGCACTCGCCGTCACTTTCTTGAACCACGTCTCGCCGTCACGTTGACCGCGCACGCCGTAAACGACTTCATAGCCCTCACGCCAGCGCTCGATCATCTCAAGGATGACCTGGGGCGGGTCTTGCAAATCAGCATCAATGAGAACGACCGCCGCGCCGCGTGCATGATCGAGTCCGGCGCTGACTGCGACTTGAAACCCGTAATTGCGCGATAGGCTGACTCCGCGCACTCGCGGGTCCAGATGGTTCAGTTGTGCGATCAAGGCCGCGCTGTGGTCGGTGCTACCGTCATCGACAAGCAGCAATTCCCAGGGTTCGCCCGTTTGATCCATGACTTCACTGATCTGGCGATGCAATTCGTGCAACACGTCTTCTTCGTTATGCACCGGGGCGATGATGGAAAAGACGGGAGACTCTGCGGGTTCAGTATTTATTTCCGGCAGAACGATGATATCGCGCATCATGATGTGGCTCCTTGCGGCACATTGAACGTCCAGGTTCGATTGGCGGTGAAGTTCCACACGAATACAACGCCCGTAGCGATAATCTTTGCAGGCAGGTATCCGCCGCTGCCGCCCATGAATGTGTTAAAGGGTGCTTCTAGCAGCAGCACGACGAGCGTATTCACCAGTAGGCCGACTACACTTACCGCCGCGAATTTAGCGAACTGGTGCAGCATGTCGTCGTTGCGGGCGTCGGCGAAGGTCCATAGGCGATTCCAGGTGAAGTTATTGAGCAATCCGGCGCAGAACGATGCGACATTGGCGATCATCGTGGGCAGCAAAAATACCTCTTTGAGCAGTGCCAGCACCGCGAAATCGAGCAGTGTGCCCGATGCGCCGACGGTCATGAAGCGCAGCATCCGTCCGGATTCAGTGGGTTTCTTGTTCATTGCCAGTGTCGCCATGGTGTTCTCCATACGTTGTCGATTCGTTATGTGCTGACTATGCCGGAGAGTTGTGTAGATGGTGTGTAGAATCCATGCAATTTCTGCAAAATAGGCGGGACGGGGGTTAAGGGGTTGCAACCGGTGCAATGTGAATCAAAATACGCCTGTATCCGGGTGATACAGGCGCAAGATTCGGTGGGAGACGTTCGACTATGCGTTGACGGGTTCGGCCTCGTCTACGAACAGGGCGTCTACTGCCATCTGTGCCTGATGGACGCAATCCGGCACGCCGATACCACGAAAGGCGCTGCCTGCTACGCGGATATTCGTCGGGAGTGTGGCTTCGAGTTCGTCGATTTGCTTCAGGTGGTCGAGATCGTACTGTGGTGTCGCTTCTGACCAGCGATACAGGCGCGTAAACACCGGTTCCGCCGTGATGCCGTAGATGTCCTTGAGTTCGGCGCGGGCGGTGGTGATGATATTGTCGTCTTGCATAGCAAGGGTCTGCGGGCTGCGCGACCCGCCGAAGAACACACGCACCAGTTTGTAGCCTTGCGGCGCACGGTGGTTGAACTTGGTCGAGCTATACGTAACGGCGTTGATGGCGCGGTTTTCGCTGCGCGGGATAACGACACCAAAGCTATCTGGCACCTTGCGCAGATCATCTGCGTGGAAGGCGAACGACAGCGTTCCCGTACTGACGTAGCTGAGGTTGTTGAGTGTATTCACGGCGTTGGGTGCGATGTCTGCCAGCAGGTTCGCGGTGACCGGGGACGGGGTCGCCATGATGAGATGCGAGGCGTTCAGGGTTTCGCCGTCAAGGTCAAGCGTATACCCGGATTCGGTCTGTGTGATGCCAGAAACGGGTGTGCTTAAGCGCAAATCGCCTTCGAGACGCTCCACCAGGCCGCTGATGAGTGCGCCCATGCCATCGCGCATTGAGAGGAACATTGATGACTTTTTGCCGTTAGGTGGCGCATGGGACGCGGCTTTGCGCCGGGACGCCAGCATTCCGCGTGTGATACTGCCGTAGTCCTGTTCCAGCTTGCGAAAGCGCGGGAAGGTCGCCAACAGTGATTGGTGTTCGGGGTCGGTGTTGTAAATACCAGACATCAGCGGTTCGCCCAGTTTGACGAGCGCTTCTTCGCCCAATCTCCGCCGCATGAAGGCCGCCAGAGTTTCGTCTTCGTCGTCATGTTTTGCAGGCACGAACATCTCCATGCCCATGCGCAGTTTGCCGGGGATTGAGATCAGCGGTGAGAGGGCGAAGGGCATAAAACGTGTCGGCACGATGAGCAGCAGGCCATCGGGCAGGGGCGTCAGCTTTCCCTTGTTTAGCACGAAGATTTTGCGCTTGTCGTCATTGGTCCCCAAGAGATCGCTGCCGAGGCCGAGGTCGCGGGCGAGTTGCGCAGCCCAGGGCTTTTGCGCGATGAACGAATCCGGTCCCGCTTCAACGATAAACGGCTCGTCTACACCCTCAATGTGGACCGTTTCTGTGTAGATTTTGCCGCCCCAACGTGCGGACGCTTCCAGCACTGTATAGGGAATGCCTATTTTCTGAAGATACCACGCTGCCGCTAATCCGGTGATGCCACCGCCGACGATAGCGACATGCGTGTTATTTTGCCTGAGTTCCATATTGATTTGTCCAATCACCATACACATTGCTAACTATACAGCGGCTTCTCATTTGGTGCAGTGTACCGCACTAGCCGCATCTGTTTCGATGACATTTGTCACCACATCAGGCAACATCTGTAATATTGGGACTTACACGCGATCGAAAACCTGTTATAATGTGCAAGATTTTGTAGATTTATGTAGATTTTACACTCGAATTTGGGGGATTTTAATGCGAAAAATCGTAGTAATTCTATCGCTTGCTGTACTACTTGCCCTGTTAGCTATCCCGCTACAGGCGCAGGACGGTCAGGTTAACATGATCGTCACCCGCGACCCAATCTCGTTTGATCCGCATGGCACGCTGGACCCCGGCGCACCCGTACTCCTCGCCTATATCTACGATACGCTGGTCTATCAGGACACGAACGGCAATATTCTGCCCTCGCTGGCGGAAGGCTGGACGGTCAGTGACGACAATTTGTCGATTACGTTTACCCTGAAACCCGGTATCGTATTCAGCGACGGTTCCCCATTTAATGCGGATGCCGTCATCTTCACCTACCAGCGCTTGCAGGAAAATGCGACACGCTCGCTCATCTTCCGCGATGTTTCTAATATTGCGGAATTCGAGAAAGTGGACGACCTGACGGTGATATTCACCCTCAACGAACCGTCGGCGACCCTGCTTAGTGCGCTGACCTATGCCTATGCGGGCATCCTCAGCCCGTCGGCAGTGGAAGTGGCGGGCGAGTCCTACGGCGAAAACCCGGTTGGAACCGGGCCGTTTATGCTTGATAGCTGGACGCCGGAAAGCGAACTGACGATGGTCCCGAACCCGCTGTATGCCGGTCATCGCCCCTGGGTAGACGTGAATGGCCCCCCAAGCATCGAAAGCCTTCGCGTTCAGTTCAGCCGTGACGAATCGGCGCGTGCTTCTGCGCTGCTGGCGGGTGATGCGGATCTTGCGTATCTGGCGTCGGCGAGTCAGTTAGGCCGCTTTGAGGGCAATGGCGACTTCACGCTGTTGGATAGCCCCTCACGCGGGATGAACTATCTGGGCTTTAACACGGCTCGTGAACCGTTTGATAACGTGCAAGTTCGTCAGGCTTTGGCGCAGGCTATCAACCGCGATGAAGTACTACTGATTGCTTCGGATGGCCTCGGTATCGTGGCGAATACGCCGCTGCCGTCGAATATCTTCGGCTATTCGGAAGAATTGGAAGCCGACGCCATTGTTTACGATCCCGAAGCAGCGCAGGCCACCCTCGCAGAAGCCGGTTTTGGCAGCGATAACCCGCTTTCGGTGACGATCCTTACATCTACCTTCCCGACCTTCCAGAGCATCGCTACGGTGATTCAGGCGCAGTGGGCGGCAGTGGGCGTAAATGCAGAAGTCGAAGTCCTTGATTTCTCGGTCGTGCGCGATATGGCGATTGAGGGCGATTATGACATGCTGGTCACACGGTGGGACTGGAACGACGCCGATGTGCTGCGTCGTTATCTAGGGACCGAGAGCATCCCCAGTACCAATCGCTTCGCCTATAGCAACCCGGAACTGGACGAACTGTTTATGCTGGGCCGGCAGGAATTCGACCCGGAGGCGCGTACCGCCATCTACGCAGATGTACAGCGCATCATCCAGCGCGATTTGCCGATTCTGTCGTTGTACTGGCCCGTGACGCAGGTCGTCTACAACAATCGCTTGCAGGATGTTGGCTTGCTGCACAGCCATGTGGTTCTTGATGCGGCGACCCTGGCAGAGTAGCGCTCTGGCAAATAGATGACACCTGACAGGGTGTATTGATGATATGCGGGGTGCGCGTCGAACGTGCGCCCCGCGTACAATAAACTGGACGCAAATGAAAAATTTCACATTTTTGCAACGGTCTCGAGAGACACAATCCGTATGAACCGTGTAATCAACCGCCTGTTGATGGTCCCGCCGACGCTACTGGTGTTGTCGCTGACAGTGTTTATGATGATGGAACTGGCCCCTGGCAGTGCGACGGGGGCAATTCTGGATGACGCTGCTGATGATGCTGCCGCCGCAGAATTGTGTGCGGAAATCCATTGCGAAGCGCCTGTATTAGAGCGCTATGTAATTTACCTCGGCAATTTGTTAGCTGGGGACTGGGGCCATTCGATTCGCACCGGGCGCGATGTCGGGCGTGAAATTGGCATTCGTTTGCCGCACACGCTGGCGCTGAGTGGTGCGTCTATTTTGTTGGCGGCACTTATTGGCGGTGGAATCGGTCTGCTGGCGGCATTCCGGCAAGATTCGTCTACCGATCACACGATTACAGGGTTTGCGTCGGTGGCGGCAGCCATGCCGACATTCTGGATCGCGCTGATTCTGGTCAGCATTTTTTCACTGCGACTGGGCTGGCTCCCGGTTTTCGGGCATGGCAGCTTGCGGCATTACGCGCTGCCGGTAGTTAGTATCACGCTGGCATTGATCCCCGGTATCACCTTAATGACCCGCAGCGGCATCATTGATACGCGCCGCCGCCAGTTTGTGACCGTCGCCCGCTCGAAGGGGCTTTCACCGCGTGCGGTGTTCTTTCGTCACATTCAACCCGTTGCACTGATCCCCGTCGTGACCTACGTCGGCGTACAGGCAGTGCATTTGATCGGTAGCCTTATCACTATCGAAATTATTTTCGGGCTGCCAGGTCTGGGCGGTCTGGCGGTGCAGGCGGCATTGGACCGTGATCCGATGCTTTTACAGGGCGTGACGCTGTGCATCGCAGTGATGACCTTTGCTATTTTGCTATGTGTAGATGTCGCGCTGACGGTGCTTGATCCGCGAATCGCACAGCCGCGTACCACATAGGGGGACGAACGCATGACGACTCAGGCTCGACTGAACCCGGCAAGCACGACGCTTGAACGGCGGGAAGCGATTCGCTTGCGGATAGCGCTCCCCAAAATGCCGTCACGATTGGTCATTGGGCTGTTCATTTTGCTCGTCGTTGCGCTGGTTGCGACATTCGCGCCGCAGATCGCACCGCATCCCACCGAGGGGATTAACGCGCAGGCACGCCTGTTAGCTCCAGACTGGACACATCCATTTGGCACAGATTCCTATGGGCGCGATCTATTTAGCCGGGTGATCGTCGGTACGCGGGTGAGTTTGCGCGTGGCAATCAGTGCAGTGACGATTGGCCTTGTTCCCGGCGTGCTATTGGGGATGCTGGCTGGCTTGTTTCGTGGGTGGTGGTCGGCCTTAATGACGCAGGCTATTGACGCGTGGATGGCACTACCTGGTGTGCTGGTCGCGCTGGTGATGGTGGCGACCTTCGGGCGGTCGCTGGACGTGCTATCTGCTGCGCTGGGGATCGCTACATTCCCGATGTTTTATCGCCTCGCCCGTGCCGAGACAATGCGTGCCGCCAGTGAACTTTATGTCGAAGCGGCTGAGTCACTTGGCGCACGTCAGACACGTCTGTTGCTGTCCCACATCCTGCCGAACATTGCCTCGCCCATTATTGTGATGGTCGTACTGGCCTGTGGGCGAATGCTTTTGGCAACGAGTGCCCTCAGTTTTATCGGACTTGGTGCGCCACCGCCGACGCCAGAGTGGGGCAGTCTCATCGCAGAAGGGCGCGACTACATGCATTCAGCATGGTGGTTGATCTGGTTCCCCGGTCTGGCGATTGCGATGACCACGTTCGGGTTTCACCTCGTCGGCAACAGCCTCGTCAGCCGACGCAGCCAGCATTGAGCAGGTTTCTACGACTCTTCGATCACCTCTTCTAGCTCAAGGCTCACATTCTTGATTCGCATCTGCTTTTGTTGCTTGAAAATGCGGACAATGCGCTCATTGGGTGCAGACACGGAAGATCGAAACAACAATTTCGTCATGTAGTGTTCGATCTCCTCAATCGAATTGTGAATGGTGATATACGGCTTTTTCTCCTTGCCACGCAGCCAGAAGACTACCACTTCCGAGGAAATGATCGTCGCCAGATCAGGCCGATTGTGATATTGCTCTTCTCCCCACACACGCTCGTGCTTCTGCACAATGTCAAGGAATTCATTCATAAAATATCCTGCAATTTGATTAGGATCGTAAGTTCCTTCATTATACGCTTTATGCCACAATTTTACCCTGCAAGTATTGTGAATAGGTCAATCCCAATTCTCGGCCTTTGCCGCTACAAGAGCAGAAAGACCGATAAGGGGACTCATCTGTGCATCTCTCCCCTCACGTTTTGAGAGATTATGTAGGCTGAAGGTCTAAGATCAGGCAGGGAAGTGTGAAAAATCGTTAACTGCACCATTTCTATCAGGACTTTCGCTCAAGATGTTTATCACAATACGTGTTGCACTGTTTTTCCCCGTGGGTGGCAAGAATGCCGCCCCTACAACAATGCAAAACGCAATGTAGGGGCGCGATTCCTCGCGCCCGCGTGATAAAAAGCGAAAGTCCCGTCTATTTGTTTAACAACGATCAACTTTTTTTGTATACCGCGCATGATTTATGTTTCTTTTTCAGGAACAATAATCGATCAGTAAGTAAAGTGACAATAGATTGGTGATGTGTGACAAACGTCACTACATGATGCTTTCCTCTGCAATTTACACTGTTTGTCGTAAATGGTTTGCAATAAGCAGTTTGGATAGCAGGCATGACCTTTCAACAAGAGGCAAAAGACGCTTTACGAGCAGCCGGTGGGCGCATCACCAGCCAGCGAGAACTGTTATTGGATTTGCTGGCGGACAGTGACGGCGATATTGATGCCGAACAACTCTTCCGGCTTGCCAGCGGGCATGACGCTACGATTAGCCTGCCGACTATTTACCGCACGTTGAACACATTGGAATCGGCAAAACTCGTCAGGTCGCACTATGTATCCAGCGATCATGAGCGTAAGGCTTATCGCATTAGCAGCCATGGCGGCGGCACGTTTCACTTCACCTGCCGCCAGTGTGGGCAAATTACGCCATTCCCAGCCGATGTGGTCGAACGGATTAAGCTGGAAATAGGCACCCAGTCCGGTGCAGAGATCAAGACTTTATGTATGTGTGCGGGCGGTTTATGCGCGAACTGCCGGGAGGAGACAACAGGATGACACTCGATCAGCTAACCAGCGGGCAACCCGCGACCGTCCGCAAGATCACAGGAAAAGGTGCGATACGCCGCCGTTTAATGGATATGGGTCTGGTCAGGGGCGTATCTATCGAAATGCTCAAGGCCGCCCCCATGGGCGACCCGGTCGAATATCTAGTGCGTGGCTACCATTTATCGCTGCGGAAATCGGAAGCGGCACTGGTGGAGATCGAAACATGCTAGCTCAACAAATCATTTCAACCCCATTAGGAACTGCGATGTCCATTATCCCTCTGACCTGTGCTGGTCGCGGTGAAGCCGTACAGGTGGTCGAATTACGTTCTGGTGAGCGGTTGCGGCGGCGTCTGGCAGAATTGGGCCTGCATGTTGGCATGACCGTGCGACTGATTAGTGGGAATCGGGATGGCAAGGTGATTCTGGCGGTTCAGAACGACGCAAGACTGGCGATTGGGTGCGGCATGGCCCAGAAGATTATGGTACGGCGGACTCAGGGAGAGTAAACGAATGGCAGCCCAATCAACGAAAATCGCGCTGGCGGGCAATCCAAACGTTGGCAAAAGCACCATCTTCAACGCCTTGACCGGGTCGCGTCAGCATACAGGCAACTGGCCCGGTAAGACCGTCGAGAAGAAAGAAGGACGCCTGCGTCTGGACGGTGGAGATGTGGTGGTGGTGGACCTTCCCGGCACATATAGCCTGACGGCCTTTTCCATTGAAGAGATCGTCTCGCGTGATTTCATCATCAACGAGCAACCGGGCGCTGTGGTCGCGGTCGTGGACGCCGCCAATCTGGAACGCAACCTGTATCTGGTGACACAACTGCTGGAACTGGAAGTTCCGGTGATCGTCGCCTTGAACATGACCGATATTGCACGCGGTCGTGGCCTGACGATTGACGCGAACAAACTTTCTCGCCGCCTGAACAACGCACCGGTAATCGAGATGGTGGGCAACAGCGGCATCGGTATGGATGCACTCAAGGGCGCTATTCAACGACTGTCGCAGCCGAATCCACCACAGCCTGCTCGTGTTCCCTACGATGACGTGCTGGAACAGGAAATTACGCCGCTCGCCAGTGCTATTGAAGCCATTCCGATATTGGCAGAACAATACCGTCCGCGCTGGTTGGCGATTAAGCTGCTAGAGGCAGACACCGATGTCAACGAACGCCTGGCTGCGTATCCGACATTGATCACCCAGGCGGATGCCGCTGCCGAACGCATTGAGGATGCGACCGGCGAAGATGCAGAAACGCTCATCACTGACGGGCGCTATGGATTTATCAACCGTGTCGTCAGTGGCGCGTTAAGCCGCCCGCGTGAAGCGATGGAAACGACATCGGACAGAATTGATCGCGTTTTGACTCACCGCCATTATGGCGTGCCGATCTTCCTTTTGTTGATGTGGGTTGTCTTCCAGTTTACAGCCAATGTGAGCGCTCCATTCCTCGATTTCGTTGATGGTTTGATCGGTGGTCCGATCACTACATGGGCAACAAGTTTGTTCGGTGTGTTCGGCCTGAGTGGAACATGGTTGGAAGCTCTGATCATTGATGGCGTGATCGCCGGGGTAGGCGGTGTGCTGGTCTTTGTGCCGGTGCTGATGTCGCTGTATCTGGCGATTGGTGTGCTGGAAGACAGTGGATATATGGCGCGGGCTGCTTTTGTGATGGATCGCGTCATGCGGGCGATGGGCTTGCATGGCAAGAGCTTCCTGCCGATGCTGGTCGGTTTCGGCTGCACAGTCCCGGCAGTGTATGCGACACGCACACTCGAAAACGAGGACGACCGCAGACTGACCGGTTTCCTTGTGACGTTCATGAGTTGTGGCGCACGCTTGCCGGTGTATGTGGTAATCGGTGCGGCTTTCTTCGGTGCCAATTCCGGCAACCTGATCTTCGGCATGTATTTGCTAGGGATCGGCGTGGCGCTGGCGACGGGATGGGCGCTCAAAAAGACGGTGTATCGCAACAAGCCGCCGCAGCCCTTCGTCATGGAACTGCCGCCGTATCGTGCGCCGCGCTTGCGGGATGTATGGCGTCAAACCTGGGAGCGTACCAGCAGCTTTGTACGCAAGGCGACGACGGTCATTCTGGCGAGTTCGATAGTTATCTGGCTGATGATGGCAATCCCCTTGAGTGGTGGCGGTAGCTTTAATGATGTCGCACCGGAAGACAGTGTCTTCGGTACGGTCTCTGAGACGATTTCCCCGTTGTTTGCCCCGGCAGGCTTCGGCAACTGGCAGGCGTCTGGTTCGCTAATCACCGGCTTCGTTGCCAAGGAAGTCGTTATCGGAACTATGAGTCAAATCTATGCCGGTGAAGATGTGGCTGAAGCGGACGAACCAGTCCCGACCTTCACCGAAGACCTGAGCAGTATTGCCACTTCATTCGGCGAAGCAGTCGTGCTTACCGGGCAGGAGATTGTCAATATTGTGCCACGGACCGTCAATATTGTGCCCGGTATCAGCATAGCAGAGGCCGATTTCCTGGGCGCTGGTGGTGGAGAAGACGACACGACGGCGCTTGAATCCGCGCTTACGCAGGTGTTTACACCGCTGGCTGCGATCGCATTTACAGTGTTCGTGCTGTTGTACACGCCTTGTATGGTGACGGTTGCGGCAATGCGGCAGGAATTTGGCACGCGCTTCACGTTGTATCAGATTGCCTACACTTTTGCGATTGCGTGGCTGGCGGCGACGGTCGTTTTCCAGATCGGTACGCTGCTGGGGATCGGGGTTTAAGCGATGGCAAGTCAACTTCGAGAGGTGTTAGACCGTTTCGCGGAGCAATCGACACCTTTATCTGTGAAACAGATGGCCCGCGAGATGTCGCTCGAACCGGGTGTGCTGCATGGCATGATCGAGTACTGGGTGCGCAAGGGGAAGTTGCGCGAAGTCACCGGTACGGGCGAGGGTTGCCAAACCTGCGGTGTGAAGGGCGCGTGTCCGTTTGTTGTGGCGATGCCGCGCTACTTTGAACGGGTGAAGGATGGCGCTGAGCCGTTGAAGGTCGCTTGTGCGTGCGGGGGGAACTGCTGTCATTAACTTTGCTGCACTCGGATACTGTAACTTGTGAAGCATAGAGATCAAAACGCCCATGTATAGTTGAGTGGGCGCTTTTGATTCTAGTGGGGGATAGGCCGCGAACCCGTGATATTTGCATGTACACGAGTATTATGCCGATTTGAAATTATAAACAAAGCGCTTATCGAGTTTGCTTTGGACCAAAATAGCGAGTATAGTGCTTTTACATAATTGTCATAGAGAGACACCACACCTCATATACATAATGCAAATCTAACTTGCACAGGTAAGTCAAAATTCACTGGCTTTCTCTGTAGATTTTGTTTAACCCTCTGCTGTAATTTCCATTGCTTTGCATTCATGCTGATGGTTGAAATCCTTCTACCGTAATTTTTTGTGTTTGATTCAGCAATCAAATAGTTCGCTTGTCCTGCCGACTTGCATCCGCCTAGCACACTGTCCTGAGGAGTCACAATGCCCAAGCGTCTCGCGACCTCACATACGACTTACCTGCGTTCCATTGTCTTTGCGATCTTGCTATTGGTGTTGTTGAGTAGCGGGGTGCAGATTGTTGAATCTGCTTCTGTTGATCTACAAGCCGCGACGCAGAAACCGCGTTTGATCGTTTTGACAGATATCGGGCAGGACCCCGACGACGAACAATCTTTCGTTCGTTTGCTTGCCTATGCCAGTGAATTTGATATTGAGGGGTTGATCGCTACGTCGCATATTTTTGACGGCGCAGATGATTATGCCCCGGATTTGCTGTTTGATATCATCGGTAAGTATTCGCTGGTGTGGCCTAATCTACTGTTGCATGATCCAGATTATCCGGCTCCGTGGGAACTTGCCAGCGTCATCCGAACCGGCAATGAGGTGGTCGGTGCGCAGGAGAACCCGGACCTGTCGCTTAGCATCGGGCCAGACCGTGATAGTGAAGGCTCGAACCACATTATCGAAGTGGTGGATCATCCCGACCCGCGCCCGGTTAATGTCGTCATCTGGGGTGGCAATGCCGATCTCGCGCAGGCGTTGTGGCGCGTCAATAACGACCGCACGCCGCAAGAGGTCGCTACGTTTATCAGTAAAATGCGCGTCTACTCGATTGATGATCAGGACAATTCCAGCGAATATGTGCGCACGACCTTCCCCGACCTTTTCTATATCTGGAACGACAACCAGCAGAACAGCGCCCTCTCTGTATTTCGTGGCATGTACCGGGGCGGAGATCAGACTCTTGTTTCTCGCACATGGGTACAGACCAATGTCACCGTTGATCATGGACCGCTGGGTGTGCGCTATCCAGAAACGGCGGGGGGCGTCAACGGCCTCAAAGAGGGTGATACGCCGTCCTATTT
>DAOTXA010000201.1:0-6468 GCA_034435595.1 Anaerolineae bacterium
TAAAAACGATACAGAAATTTAGGGCTATCAATGTAAAGTTGTGCTCGCGTTCAAAAGTACTTGACAGGATACCCGACGATATTCTCGAAGATATAAAGCACTGTCCGCATTGAAAAATGCCCCCGCGTTTGATTGTCTTGAAAGCGCTTTGCAAATTGGGCTTCAGATTAAAGCGTCGTGTCGATTGCCTGCGACAATACCGGTACTGGCAAGGATGAAGCCACGGGCATCAGTAATGGGCAAAATATTGCTGGTCTTGGCGCGTTTGCGGTATTGATAAACGACACTCTCGCCACCTTTCTTGGAAATCGTGTGCGACCCGTCCAGGTCCAGATACGTGCAATCGAGGTCATCTTTGATGCAAATTAGTACGGACGGATATGTTGTTCAAAATGCTCTTCGGTTACACTGGTCGGGGTAGTGCTCATGTCTAATTTTCTTTGGTCGGCTTTTAGCTACTTTGTACTATCATCTCTTTTCGTGAAAGGTTGAATCAGTTCAAAGTATCGTAAAGATATTTGAATCCATAGGCCTACATTTCCACATAAGTTGATTGATATGAATTGCGGATGACTTTTGATGATTAATGCAACCATCTATTCCCCCTATTCCCCCTCTCTTCCAAGAATAGATTAATTATCGACCTTTTACTCATTGATAAGTGATCTTATCAGGAGTAAAAGGTCGGTGAAAAAGAGGGCTGAAGCCCTCCATGAAATGTTTACTACTAAAGTGTGCTTGGTTCAGTAGCTGGTGGCCCCTGCTGGCTAGAAGATTTTATTAAATCCAGACGATTCCCAACCAATTCAAAGGCTTCTAGAGCACGATCAAGATGGTCAACTTCGTGTGTTGCCATGTAACTTGTTCGGAGTAGACTTGCGTTTGGTGGCACACCCGGTGGTATCACAGGATTGGTGTATACACCTTCCTCGATTAACGCTCTCCATGCAAGTGCAGTCCTGTACTCATCTTTGATAACCACCGGAACAATGGGCGTGTTGCTGCCAGCAGTATCATATCCAAGCTGTTGGAGCCCTGAGCGCATGTAATCTGCATTACTCCATAGTTTTCTGACTAGTTCAGGCTCTGTCTCGATAATATCTAATGCCTGAAGCACAGCAGCGGCGCTAGGAGCTGGCAGTGCTGCGGAAAAAATCAATGCACGTGCATGATGTTGAATATAATGCACAATATTGGCATCGCCGGCGATGAAACCACCAATGGATGCGAAACTTTTGCTAAAAGTTCCCATTATCAGGTCAACGTCATCGGTAATACCGAAATGAGCAGATGTGCCCCGTCCTGCACCCGTCACGCCGATTCCATGTGCATCATCCACAAGTGTTCGCGCACCATATTTCTTGGCAACTTCTATAATATCCGGTAGCGCAGCAATGTCACCACCCATACTATACACGCCATCAACGACTACAAGCTTCCCTGCATTTTCTGGTAATTTTCTGAGAATCTGTTCTAGATTGCTGACATCATTATGTCGGAATCGTTTCATTTCGCCGCGGGCCAAGAGGCTTCCGTCTACAACACAAGCGTGAGCGTCCTTATCAATAATGACGTAATCACCCTTCCCTACCAATGCGGAAATTGTCCCAAGATTAGTTTGATAACCTGTGGAAAAAACCAATGCCGCTTCTTTGCCAACAAATGAGGCAAGGCGACGATCTAATTCCAGGTGCAATTCTAAAGTGCCGTTCAAGAAGCGGGAACCGGTCACGCTGGTTCCAAAACGGTCAATCGCATCTTTCGCTGCCTGACGGACACGTTGATCGGTAGTAAGGCCAAGATAGTTGTTCGAGCCTATCATGACGACCTCTTTGCCCTCAAATTTGGCAGTTGTGCCTTCGGAATCGCTCAACGCACGAAAATATGGATAAATTCCCAACTCCATTGCTTCGCGTGCTTGCGTATATTTCGCTGCTTTATCAAATAGATCAGCCACTTACCCTACTCTCCTGCTACCCAAATTAAGCTAAGGGTAGATCAGCCCCTTGGGGATCACTCACAGATCAATGTTCCACAATATACATAGAAAAAAGTCTACAGCATTATCTGATATTAACAAGAGATTATCAGATATGAATAACGAAGAAGCTCATGGGATCACGTTTCATCGATGCTTGCATAGATCATAGCGTAAAGGTAAAATTCAGTCTGTTTCTAACACTAAACACTATAGGACGCATAAGCATGAGTTCTCTTGCATTTCGTCGCATCATCGTGTGGGTCATCTCGATGGCACTAGGTTTTGCTGTATCTTGGTTGATCATTACCTTTTTCTTACCAGCTGTCAGCCCGGACCCTACTGCACAGGCAGTGAGTATAAATGAATATGGACGTTTGTACTTTCTGGTGACCTGGATTCCGCTTGGTCTTGTCTTTATGACGTGGTTAGATTTTCTACTTGACACCAAGATTTGGCCAGACTAAACATAGTGAATCATGAAGAAATAAAACGCACGTTCAATATAAATCAAACAAGCCGCCAATTGGCGGCTTGTTTGATTGCCCCATAGGGGACTCGAACCCCTGTTTTGGCCTTGAGAGGGCCACGTCCTAGGCCACTAGACGAATGGGGCCATTTCTGTCAACTATATCAGCCATAATCTGAGTGGTCAAGGAGATTTTGGCAGTTGATTAGCACCTACAGATTATGCACGAGTCCAATCGCGTCTTTTACTTGCTTCAGCGTTTCATTTGCAATCTCTTCAGCTCTAGATGATCCTTCATGCAATACTTGATCCAGATATCCTTCTTCGCCAATAATCCTATTGTACTCCTCTTGCAATGGTTTAAGCATGTCAGTGACTGCTTCTGCAACGGTACGCTTTAGATCGCCATACCCTTTTCCAACAAACGCGGTTTCAATCTCATCAGTAGAGTCACCGCTCAACGCCTGATACACCATAAGAAGATTGTTAACACCAGCACGTTCTTTATCATTACTGAAGCGAATCTCTGCGAAATTATCAGTAACTGCACGCATGATCTTCTTTTGTGCTCGTTTTTGCGTATCCAATAAATAGACCGCGTGGTAATCGCCGCCATCGCTCTTGCTCATTTTCGACGTCGGTTCGTCAAGACCCATTATACGCGCACCAGCTTTTGGAATCATTGCTTCAGGGATTGTGAAAACTTCACCATATAGATGATTGAATCGTTGAGCAATATCTCTGGTAAATTCAAGATGTTGTCTTTGATCATCTCCTACCGGAACAGCCTCAGCCTGGTATAACAATATATCCGCAGCCATCAACGCCGGATACATCAATAGCCCAGCGCCTACCGAATCCTGTTGTTGCCTGGCAGACTTATCCTTAAACTGTGTCATGCGCTGCAACCACCCTAGTGGTGATAGACAAGTAAGTATCCAAGACAACTCACTATGCGCAGGAACATGCGATTGGATAAATATCTTCGCTTTTTGTGGGTCAATGCCACTAGCAATGTAAAGTGCGGCGACTTCACGCGTTTTCTGTCGCAATGTTTCTGGTTCTTGATGTATTGTGATTGCATGTAAATCAACAACACAGAAAAAACAATCATAGATGTCTTGTTCAGCAACCCATTGACGCAATGCGCCTAAATAGTTACCAATTGTCAGATTACCGGATGGCTGTATCCCAGACAGTACCCGTTTCTTATTCTTATCGACCATGTGCCTCATCTCGATAGGTGTGGTAAAACAATGCTAAACTGGGAGGAATTCTAACATTGTTGTTCTACCCTATCAACGTAATTTGGCAATCCTTATACGATATGCTCGGATCTGTAAAGATAATATATCTAGCAATTGCCTGCTCAATTCTGATTCTAGGGGTTAACTTAAATTATGCTGCGCAACAACAAAACACCACACACATACAATCACCTGAATTCGACGGTACTCTGCGACGCATTTATACACCAATACTGATGTACCATTATGTAAGCCCAATCCCCTCAAATGCCGATGAGTATCGTATTGGTCTCACTGTAACACCAGATAGATTTCGCCAGCAGCTCCAATATCTTCAAGACAATAACTATGAAGCAACATCATTATACGAACTTCATAGAGCCTTAATGACAGGTAATGAATTGCCGCTTAACCCAGTCATATTCACGTTCGATGATGGACACATTGACCACTATAATTACGTATTGCCTCTTTTGCTGGAGTATGATTTCTACGGTACGTTCTTCATCATTACAGGATTTGCAGACAATAATATGTTTGGGCATCTGAACTGGGAACAGATTGTTGCCCTTTCCGAAGCCGGCATGGATGTAGAAGCGCATAGCAAGACCCATCCAGACCTACGCCAGCGCGATCATGAGTTTTTAGTCTATCAAATACTTGGAAGTATCGAGAGTCTGTCAGCACATACGCGGGATGAACGGCACATGTTTGCATACCCTGCCGGCAAATACGATGAAGCAACACTCCAAATAGCAGCATCTATTCCTGTATATATTGCTGTTACCACTCGTCATGGCACACATCATACGTCAGATGACACGCTAGAACTCTCCCGCCTGCGAATGACTCAAGACATTGGACCAAACGGATTGCTGAATGTGCTAGATGGTTCAATCAATCGTTGAGTTCGTTGAACTGCCATTTGATCAAATCTAGATTGCTATCATTAATCGCCAGTCCGAGCGGATCGGATATTTTCGATAACAGGGATTTGGCTTCATCAAGATATGGTCGAGCATCCTTGTAGCTTCCAGAGGCCATCCAAGCAGCTCCTAAGCTCGATAAAGCCCGACCATACGCTATAAGATCATTGTCGGATTGCAAATAATTCACTGCAATGGTGAAACACTTTATCGCCTCATGATAACTGCGCTTAATGAAGAAGCCCTGCCCTTGTATTGCATACAGGCGGCCTCGAATTCGACGATTGCCATTAGTATCTAGTTGCTCGATTAACTGCTGCGCTAAATCGATGCATTTATTTGCCTGTCTCATCTGGAGAGCCGCTTGTAATTTCAGCAATTGTCCTCGACGATTGGATGGTGGTATTTCATTCAATGCTTCCAGGGCTTTTACACCCATTTGCTGATCGATATAGAACTGTGCAAGCTCCAGATTGAACGCAATATTGCAACGTGAACTCAGCATTCCGCGTTGTTCTATATTATTCAAAAGTGATTGCGCCTTTGCTAATTGGCCTGAGCTTCTGTAGCAAGATGCTAGCTCAATAAGTGCAAGCTGTTGTGACACGAAATCACCCGCTTTCCCCGCACGTTCAACACTTTGCGCACAATATGCAATGGCACGAGCGAAATCCTGCTGATATCGTAATATCCGTGCATATGCAAATATAACCAGGGGATGGTCGCTTAATGACTCTGTTTTGATCAATTGCTCGATAAATATTTGGTAAGAGACATCACCATAATAGATGTTGCTATCGTCCAAGTTCTTCAACCATCTCAAAGCAAGTTGGTGTATAGAAGATTCAGCAACGCCCCATCGGATCACATTACTTGCGATTTCGACAAGCAATTCATACCACTGCTGTGTCGCGCTCAATCGTTCTGCTAAAAGCAAAAACGTATGCATGACAATCTCTTGCTTAACCAAGCTGCGAATAAAGTCTCGTGCCTGCTTTGCAACAAAACAGATTGTACTAGAGCTAGCACGAAGTTCGATCACATGTCGTCTTGCCAGAGAAGTAATCGCTTCTTTGTCAATCAGTGGGCTAAGCAATGAAAGGCATATTTCAATATCGAATTCAGCTTCTGGGCACACTGCCAATATGATCCAGGTTCGCTGTTCTTTTTCACTCAAACTTGACCAGATCGATTGAAACAATTGGGCGATCACATCATAGTTGCATAAAAAATGATCACCGACGATTAGGGCATTGGCTGCCAGTCGTAACCCTAGTGGATGTCCTCCTACTAAATCAAATATATGATGGTGTTTATCGTCAATGCTCCGCAAGTTGACGTTGCTCCGCAAGAGAGCTTTATCAACCAGAGAATTTGCATCGTTGTAATTCAATTCTCCCAGAGCCAGTATTTCATCAAAAATAAGCTGCTCAAATCGATCCGATATCAGCAGTATCTTCGCGGAGAGCGAATCTAAATAAGTAAGAATCTTCTCTGAATTAACACGGCTACTTAACCGCTCAAAGTTGTCGATAACAATCAATGCAGGTGATGCTCGCAAAAAATCACTTAAGCTCACTTCACTTGGATGTAGCCCCAGCGCGTGCTTTAATCTCGTTGCCAATTGCTCAATTCTTTCAGGAGCGTAGACCCAAATGATGTTCCGGAAAGGGTGCGTCCCATCAAGCATCTGGTGCAATGAAATTGATACCAGCGATGTCTTTCCAATCGCGGGCCTGCCGGTGATCAGAATCCGCGTTCGGTCCTCGGATAATAGAGCATCAAGGAGCCGCTTCTTTTCAGTCACCCTACCCACGAAGGTGTCTGAGGATACTTTAGGCAAAGCTG
>DAOTXA010000202.1:0-7957 GCA_034435595.1 Anaerolineae bacterium
TGCGCTTGCGCTCTGCGGTATCAGTTGTCGCGTGAAAGCGGATCGCGCCCAGTTCCTCGCAAATCTCGCGCACCATCTCCAGACCGAATTCGAGGCTGCCCTCATGCGCCTCATGGAACTCCATAAAAATATGCACATGATCGCTCAGGTCAACGCCCTCAGCATCACGCAACATTTTCGCATGGGGTGCGTCAATCAATTCCAGCGCCGCCGGATTCAAGCCGCTGCCACGCACCGCGACGACCGTTTCCACCGCCGCCTCGACACTGTCGAACGCTGCCAGCGCCGCACTCATATGCGAGGGAACGGGAACCAATTTCAGCACCGCTTCGGTGATCACGCCGAGTGTCCCCTCACTGCCGACAAAGAGGTGCAGCAAATCGTACCCGGCAGATTGCTTGACCGAACGTGAACCGACTTCGATCAAACGACCATCCGCCAGTGCAACCTGCATCCGGTAGACATTATCGCGGCTTGCGCCATAACGAACGGTGCGGATTCCGGCGGCGTTGTTCGCCAGCATCCCGCCAACAGTCGCATTCGCCCCCGGATCAGGTGGGAAGAACAGACCGTAACGCGCAAGCTGCTGGTTTAAGTCCTTGTGACCGATCCCCGGTTGCACACGCACCTGAAAGTCATCAGGGTACACGTCAAGAATCTGGTCCATGCGTTCGAGCGACAACAGAACCCCACCATAAACGGGAATGCTGTTACCTTCGAGTCCGGTACCAACGCCCCACGGCGTGACAGGTACAGGCTGTTCGTTGGCAATCCGCAGCACATCCGCGACCTGTTGCGCCGTCTGCGCCCAGACGACGACCTCTGCCGGATGCGCTTCATGATCTGACTGGTCGCGGGCGTGTAAATCAATATCAGCCTGTGCAATGCTGACGTTCTCGTCGCCCACAGCCGATTTGAGTTGCGCAAGCATCGTGTCGTCTATTGTCTTGTATTCGCTCATAGCATCTTTTCCGAGTATGTGTTGGGATGCAACCGCCATTATAGCAATCCGCCGCGATCTTGCCGCCTAATTGGACGCCGTCAGTGTCCGGTCGCAGGCGTACAATGTCATTTCACCGAATTGGTCATACGGTTCTGAACCGCATTCAGGCGGTACGGTCAGCCACTGGCGATAGCGCACAAAGTGATAGGACTGCGGACGTTCTTCCGGTACTTCTGGCAAATCATAGATCACATCAGTCCCGTCCAGGCTGATCTGTAACGCCCATACAGCGGAAAGCGCATTGAGGTAAAATACCGTCCCCGGCGGATGCGACGCTCGCAGATACGCATCGGCCTCTGTGAAACTGCGAGCAGGCGTCGTCACGAACGAAATCGCATATGCCGCCACCAGCACAACCAGCGCCAAACTGACACCCATCCGCGCCAAACGTGGCATTTCTGACACAACCAGTGCCACTGCAAGCGCCACCGGAACGAACACAATCGAGATGTGCGAGGTCTTGATCGGACCATCATCAAAAATCACCATAAAAGTCAACGCGCCATACGTCACGGCAACCCACAACAACAGCACCCAAACCATAGATGGAAGCTGACGCCGGACGGCAAGGAATACCCCATACGCGGCAATGCCCGCTGCCAATAGCGCGAACAGCCATCCACCTAACCCCGGTGAAATCGATAACCACACCCCGTGAATCATCGCCATAAGATGTTGCACGATATCCAGCGGGGATAACAACGCCTGCCCGCCACTCACATCACGCCCGTAAACCGTCCGGTAGTGGACCATGTACATCACCACACCAAACATTGAATAAACCAGAAAGCGATTGAGGATCCACTGCGCCCACACAACGGGACGGCCCCGCAACGCATTCCAGACCATGAATACATCTTGCATCATGACAGTCGGCATAGCACCCACATGAAAAAATGGGACCAATGCCGATGTCACCATGTTGATTCGCCAGCGTCCTTCCATCCACATCGTAAAAGAGGCAAGCGCCAGCATATTCGCTGTTGCATACGGCCTCCCATAACGCGAAGTCCATACACCGGCATAAGCCAAAGCCGCCAGCACAGCCGCCAGCAATACGACATCGCGCCGTTGAAACAGTCGATGCGCCAGACGCGCCACCAGCGCAACAGTAATCATGCCGACATAAATGGATAGCAGGCGCAAGCCAAATGGCGTCGGTGACATCTCCAAAATAGGGCGCACCGCGACTAAATGAACAGCATTGTTGGGTTCCGAAAGAATGGATACGAGAAAAGACGCACCGGTATTCTCTGGCATATGGTAGCTGTGGACAAGCGACCACGCCTCATCAACGTTGACATCACTCGCACCGACCATAGCGAAGCGTAAACTCGCAGCGATCAGAAGAATCGCCGTCAGCGCAAATACACGTTTATGAAAAGGACGCACCATAACCACTCCGCATATAATATCGAGATACACGTTTACACTGTACCCCTGATTTATGCTACGTGCAGTTAAGGTTGTTGCTTATCCAAACAGACCACGCCGCCCTTCCGGGACGCCATGCGTCAGTGAAGTGAGGCCACCCCCGTTCGCGTCCATTACGGGACGCAGTTCATCAAGAATCAGGCGCACCGCTTTCAACGGACGATTGCCATAGTGATGATTGAGGATTTCCAGCCAGCCAGCCCGCGCCTTAAACACCTCTTGTGCCGGTTCCGCTTCGAGGACTTCGCTTTGCAACCCCTCGCCCCGTTTCCACGTTTTTTCGCCCCACTGCCATTTCTCCGGGTAAAAATAGTAGTACAGCGGATACGATGCCGCCGTCGTCGCAGAAACACCGCGATTGTCATAAGCCCATAGATTCAAGCCGGCGTGCTGACCCGCTTCCGCCATAAGGACAAGCGCCTGCGCACATAAAATTTGATTGCGCAGCCCTTCTACCGCGTTGACCTCGACTGCTTCGAGGATATAGCCTTCAGGATGAACGTCTTCGTCAATCGCCTGTCGATACACAGATGCTCCGGCTTCGACCCACACGGCGCGTTCCAATACGATCCCCGCACACAAATGCACCAGCCCGTCCCACAGGCGGACCATAACGGATGTCTCATCCATGACCGCTTGCAGATTGTCTACCTGTGCTTCCAGCGCAGCTTGCCATGCAGATAGCTCCGCCGCCGGATGATCGCGCAGTAATTCAACACATTGTGCGAACCAGACCAATGATTGGTTTCGTGCCAGGGCATCGGGTGACAGGTCCGGCAGAGAACCCATGAGCGAGTCTATCGCCCATCCCCCGCGAGAGTCGTCAGCATCACAGCGCCACGCCAGCGCCGCGTTCAGGATTTCTGACGGCGAGAATGTCATATTTGCAGGCACATTACGTAACGCCGACCACGCCGCCTGATACGGCGTCCGCCCCGCGTGTTTGCGTGCCTGCTGGATGTGATTTTCTGTGAAAAACAAACCGTAGTGAAACGGCGTAAATTGATCATTCATGATAGGCTTATTTTAATAGGTTAGTTAGACGATCTATGTTACGATATTAACAACCAACGCGACGAGACAAACTGAGAACCGGGTGAGTGAACACCGTGAATGACCGCGATCCAGAAGAACACAACGGACCGCCGGAAGGCCCCGAAAACGATCCTATGCCACCGCGCCCTGACATGATGAACCGTCAGTCTGCGCTCGGTCGCATAGGAGATACTGCTGAAGAGACATTAGAGCATATCCGTCGCAAGATGGAAATGGTCGCCAGCGAATTTTCCGAGGGCAAAATCAACCGCGCCCAGTTCAACGCCGTCTACGGGCATTATGGCGAACAGCGCATCATCATCGAGCGTCTAATTGAGCGCAATCCAGGTACGAATGCGTGGCGTCGTGTGGCCTCGCCCGGTCGGACTGATTTTCTGCGCAATCACTTTGAAGCGCATCCGGTGTATTTCATCGTGTTTCAGCATCAGCGCCGCGACCCACTGGCTACAGGCGGCGAACAACCTGACGGCAGTACGCAAGCCATTCTCAGAGCGATCAAACACCTGTGGAGCCTGGACGACATACCGGAAAACGGACTCGCACGTCAAGAAATCGACGAGAATCACTGTTTGGTGCTGGCTAACGGCAAGCTGGCGGTGACCATCGTCATCTATGCTTTGCAACCGGCGCAAGCGCAAATTCACATCGTCCGCGATCTGCACACCGATTTTGAACGTGCCAACCGCCTGTCGTTGCAACGAAATCTGCCAGCAGACATGATGGTGTTTCCGCAACGTTCGCTATTCCCCGGTTAAAGCAACGATTGAGCACGCGGGAGTGCGTCCATATTTTCAATATGTGACGCGCAGATAATTCCCGACATCGCAAACACGACATCCCCGCGATTGCCGATGTTTAACGCGCTTAACCCCACCATGAAGGGCGGCAGGTCCGCCATCAACTGCACCTGAGTCGCTTTCGCCAGCAGATCAATAGCAAAGCGCTGGTATAACAGCGTCAGATCATCCCCATCATAAACACGCAGCACACCCGTTTCGCCGTCACTGGCAATCACATAACGGCCTTGCGGTGCGCAGGCCATATGACCGACGAAATAATGCGTCTCCACGCGCCGCCGGACCTGCCCGCTAGAATCGGTCAGCAGCAGCAGACGACCGTCCGAGACATAGATCGCACTTCCGCCGCGAGAAATAGCAATGAACAAGCGCGTATCGTCCTCGACACGCAAGCCTAGATCAAACGCACCGACGCGAATGTGCTGCTGATAAACATGGAGCCAGCCGCGCTCATCCAACGCAGCGGTTAAGCCGAGGAAGCGGTCGAACGCCACTACGCGAAATGTCTCCGCTTCCACGACATCCAGCTTGAGTTCGGTACCATTGTCATCGAGATAAAGATCAGTACCACCCGGATGCATAAGCCGCATCCGCCCGTCGTCGGTGGTGTAAAGATCACCCTGGGGAGCACGCAAACGCGGCAGAAACGCCCCGTTGGGCGCTTTGAGATCGGCGACGAAGGCTTGCCATTCAGCGTCAGCCCGGCTTTCTGGTCGCGGGACCAGCAGCGTCGTTTCCCCGGCGGGTATCCCGGATTTGAGGTTGTAAAACGCGACACGATCATAGCGCGACCATGCTCCCAGCAATACCGTATTCCCCTCCAGGATATCGAGATGCGGTATGGCCTGATTGGTGAGATGCAGACGCCAACTCATGATCCCCTCTTCGCGTCTATTTGGGATAACTTGGGATATATGGGATAAAATTACGTATCATTAACAGTTTCCACCCGAATGACGCCACTCGGAGCCGTGAGAATATAGCGCAGTTTAACGGCATCGTTAGCTTCATCCTCAAAACCGCGTGCTTCCAATACGTCTCCTTGCAAATAACGATAGACCGCATCGTCGAATTCCGGCTCGATTCCGCTGCCCTGACGGTTTAGCTCCAGACGTGCGGCAACGGCTTCTGGCACAAACAGTGTGATCTGCCCGTTTCTAGCTTCGATTATCCCCGGCTGATCGATAGCATTGGGCGATTGTGGGGCATAGGCGGGCAAAGTCAGCGCGACATCGCCATTGGCGACTTCCACTGACAAACGCTCCAATTGCAAGCCGCTCATATCGAGCAGCACATCACCATCTTCTCCGGCGAATGCGACAGCGACCGGAACCGTCGCCGGGACGACCAGCCGCAGGCGTCCACGCCCGACCGCATCCAACGCCGGGAAACCCGGTCTTTGTGTTTCGGTCAGGGTTAGCGTGCCACGCCCTTGATCGTCCTCTACATAATCGACGCTGAGTTCGCTTGATTTACTCCCCGTGAATTGACCAGAAATTTGCGCTTCTGACTCATCCGTCGCAGCACGAATATCGACTTCGGTCGCCTGTGATTCGACGTTAATCACCAACAGCGTCACATCCCCGCCAACAGTCTGAACGACTTCCTGCCGGTAATCCTCGCGCACCTGTGATGCTTGATCGCCATAGGCGACAAAGGCGACGACCGCCACCAATCCAGCGCTGATGACCAGCGATAGCAGGCCGCTTAAGGGCACGCGAGATCGCAGCAGGAACATCAGCCCACCCAGGACGAGCAGCGCAGGCCACGCACGCGACAATACGTCGAACACACCATCCGGCAGCACATCCAGCGCACGCAAAAGCAAAATCAGCGCCGCAACGAACAGCGCCAGCGCCCAAACCGGGTTGACCAGACGCGCACGACTCATGCCGGACTCCAGACTTGGCGCAGCAAATATACGGCGCTCGTCATCACCAGTAAGATAGGCCAGTACAGGCTGTCACCGCTTTCAGTGGTCAATTGCCCCGTCTGCTGACCAACCCACACGGCGGCGACCAACACAATCAGACCGATTGCCAGCAAGCCGATAAACGGGTTCGTGCGGCGTCGCTGCTCGGTCAACGATTCCTGCGGCATCACCCACCACAGGGCGACATACAATAAAACGCCAGCCCCCAGGCTGACGAATGCGAAAATCAGAAACAGGCCCCGCAGCACCCAGGGCGTCAACACCGTTGATCGCCCTAATCCACCGCAGACCCCGCCCAGTATCCGATCGGTAAAACTACGAACCATAGTTCCCTTTCCAATGGACAAATATGGACATTGTTGGGTCTGTTTTATGCCGGTTTAACCGGCAAAGGATGAACTACTGCACCCTGTATCCCCTCGCTCGTGAACGCATCGGGGAGTGCTTTTCTAGGAATGTTGTGTGCGGCATTGATGTTCCGCCCATCACTAAAAGCTGGCATACCTACCCATCAATGCTATCAGGTCGCACGAAGCGCACCGAGGTGCGAATGCGTGCGAATTCAATTTCGTCACCATCGCGCAGACGATACTTGCGCCGCGCAGTCAACTCGAAACCGTTGATCCGCGTACCGTTGGTGCTGCCCAAATCTTCGATGTATAAGCCACCTTGATGCCGTGTAATAGCCGCGTGCTGGCGTGACACCCCATTTTGATAAGCCCCATATGGTGCGAGATCGAGGGCCGGCGGTTGAGGGTCGTTTTCATCGGTAGACCGACCAATAATCATAACATCGCGCATGTCCAGTTCCACGAGGGAATTATCCGCAAACTTGAACTTCAGGCCCCATGATGGTCCCAGAATGTTCGTCTGCGGACGCGCCGGACGATCTTGCATCGGTTGCGCGTCTCTCTGACCGAGATATTCGGTTTGCTTTTTGGGTCTATTCGCCCCGTCGTCAGACACGTGACCACCCCTCTACCTTACTCTCGTGCATTTTCACTCTATCTTACCATCTTTCCCATAACGCCGCATAACGCCCTTAAAGTCGGCATTTTCAGCCTTACGCAACACGCACAGCGTCATTCTGATATAATTTTGGCGATTGACTCAACCACCCGGACTTCTTATGCGACTAAGACGCCGTATCTTCGTTAGCTGTTTGATTTTTTTACTTTTTTCTCTGGTTGGGGGCGTAAGTGCACGCGCCGTCTTCGAAAGCGAACTCTGTACCATCGGGCCAGACGACGTTGTCGAAGGGAACGTGTTCGTGCTATGCGGTGATCTGGTCGTCGAAGGTCAGATTACCGGGCATTTGATGGGCGCAGCACGGACAATCCATATCGACGGCAGCGTTGAGGGCGGTGTTTACCTGATCGGCGGCGGGTTAGAAGTTAGCGGCAACGTGGGCAAAGACGTGCATTTTGCGGGCGTCACGCTCGATATTGACGATACAGCTATACTCGAAAATGGCGGAATCATTGCCACCAGCTTCAGCAGTACAGTTGCCGAAGACACAATCATCAACGGTAGTATCATCGCCGCCGGATACCAGTTGATTATGGAAGGTGATGTGACCGAGGAGATCAACTTCTGGGGATCAACACTCAATATTGGCGGTGATGTGGGCGGTGACGTAACAGCGGCGGTCGGCGACTCTCAGGCAGACGGCGTTTCGTCACAGATCAGCACCCTGCTGATTCCGCTGGAGTTCCTGGGTTTTGAGATCATGTT
>DAOTXA010000203.1:0-7106 GCA_034435595.1 Anaerolineae bacterium
CCGCTGAGGATAGGCTGTCAATTCCACATAATGAGCGAAGTTTTGAATAGTGAGGTTTGGGGCTAGCGGTTCGCTTCCGCTAACCTGGGGGTCACCTAATGAGATTAAACTCGAACACTGACCAGCGAGGGTGCTGGTCTTTGTTTTTTCTCGACATCCTCGCTACCCTGACGCACACGATCTATTACTTTCAGTTCAACGACGGTTCTCATGCCCTATTCAACGCCCATCATCTGCGCGAGTTACGGTTTGTTGAGTAGCAATATCAGCAAGCATGTGCAACCTCATGGCGAACAGCAGCTTCAACACGGTCCTGATAGTTTACAGAAATGTTCCAATTCCTGAGGTCATACATATTTACTGAGGTAAGCTCACCAGTAACGTTTATCATCCAGTTGACCTATTTTAATTTATGCAATCGGACCATGATTTCCGTGTCAATGAAAGCGATAATATTCATCGTCTGTAGTGTTTGTGTGTGTAATCATCACGATAAAGCTTTTAACATAGCTTGCTTGATCCGCATCTCGGATTTTGTTTATAGGTACGTGATGAAACTGCGACTATTATATCCATGATTTCGGTGGGAAAGGCGAGAGTCTTTTCTCATTTTCTTGGATAAAAGGCTATTCGTCCAAAGCACTATCGTTTTGCTATAATGTTAGAAAGCTTATCAACTAAGAAATTGTCATAAGGAGAAAACACATGTCTCAGCGCACCTATTATAGTGAAGAAGCACGCAAAACCGCGCAGCGCCAGCAATTCATCCTTGCGATGGCAGTCGCGGGGATTAGTTTGAGCCTCGGAGCACTAGTCGCACTGTTGTTCGCTCCAGATACTGGTGAGAATATCCGCAATGAAATCCGCAGCGTTTTGGATGATATTGCAGAACAAAGTGGTGATTCTGCCAAAGATGTCTTCAATAACGTAAGTGGTCAGACACACGAAATGCGCGAACAGGTTAAGACCCAGATCAAAAACATTCGGGGTGAAAACTAGAACGCATGGTTATCGGCAGCATTGATATTGCCACACATGCCTCAGTTGGCCCCTATGATCAGTAAGCGTGTGACAGTACGTTAATGATCAGATCTCTGATAGCAAAGCACGAAAAAAATGCAGAGCAACCCATCCTGCTGAGAAACTTGCAGCAGGATGATCTTGTTGAGGCTATTGCAAACGGGCATACTGTTTGGCTTGATCTGGTTGATCCTGATGAACATGAAATTGACTGGATTGCGGAGCAATTTAATCTATCCCCGGCTGTTACACAGGATTTAGCGCGATATGATCGCCGCCCCGCTATGCTGGTATACCCATCCTATTTGTTTATCTCCCTCTTTGAGCCGTATGTAAATCTTGAGCGTGTCGAAGGCAAGGAGATTCATTGCATCGTAACGGACAACTGTTTCATTACAGTGCGACACGCACACGCAGATACAGTGGACCAGGCGTATCATCGAGCGGCGCAGAACCCATATCTTTGGCGATCAGGTGTGACATATTTCTTGTATCTCACAACACAATCTGTAATTGATAGCTACTATCCCTTGTTGGATCGCATCAGCAACTATGTAAATACGCTAGAAGAGGCTTTACTTGAGGATCAATATGAGGGCGATCCTCGCAAGCTGGTGCACCGATTGAAACAACAATTGATCGTAATGCGCCAGATGGTTGCACCACAACGTGAAGTAACTTCAAATTTGATAGGCGAAAAGCGCATTGCTGAAAGCGCAGAAACCCGTGATCTATTCAGGCATCTGTACGAGCGTCTTCTCCGCATTTACGATCTGGTTGATTCTCAGCGTGACCTGACAAGCAATGTACTGGATATGATACAGAATCATGAATCGCGCAAACTCATGGAAGCGGTCAACCGGCTAACCGTGTTCTCAATGATCTTCCTGCCATTGACCTTTTTAAGTGGGTTGTTTGAACTGAATTTTGCTACCACGAACAACCCATTTGAATTGCCAGTCAGTGGTGCGATCCTGTTCTTTGGTGTCATCGTTGCCATGATACTGTCTGCGAGTGTAATGGTATGGACGTTTAAAAATCGAGGATGGATATAGCGAAGATACAGATTTCTTTGTGGGAACCTACATTCTTGTGAGTATTTACCTTCCGCCATGATCATGATATTGAAAGAGGCTATACGATGTTTTTGAGATTTTCCGGCTTTCTGTTCAAAAGCAGAAAACAAGTACTCCTTACTATACGCCTTATGTTAGACTCCGACGTAGTACTTTGGAAGAAAGCTATTCCACTGTTACCTCTGCTATATTTGTTATCGCCGCTAAATTTTCTTAGCAGCCTCATTCCAATTATCGGTCAACTCGAAGATGTCCTTCTGGTCGCATTGGCACTAAAGCTATTTGAAAGCGTAGTTGACGAGTCTGTTATCAACAAACATCGCGTAGAACAGGACAATAGGAGCAAGCAAGCATAGGTAACTTTACCTAGATGCAATTGCCTCTGGCATACGGTTTTTGTAAGCAGTGAGTTTGATAGTGTATAGGTATCGCCTTAAATATATGAGGAGTCAAACTATGAGACTTTTATCTGCTGACAGCCTTGTTGGAACTGATGTTGTAAATCCACAGGGAGAAAACCTCGGTAATATCAAAGCAATTATGCTGGACATTGAAACGGGTCAAATCGCCTACGCAGTGTTAGATTTTGGCGGTTTTTTGGGCCTTGGGAACAAGCTGTTCGCATTGCCCTGGCGCGGCTTCACCGTTAACACGGGTCGAGAAGAAATCGTTCTCGACATTCCGAAAGAGCGCCTTGAAAACGCCGAAGGCTTCGATAAGGATGATTGGCCCGATATGGCAGACCCCAATTTTGCACGTCGCATCCACACCTTCTATGGGTACGAACCGTACTGGGAAACTGCGGTCGAATAATCGTGACAACAATAAGACGATAGAGGCATCTGCCTCTGTCATCTCTTTTCACCTTTTCGCCACTCAGATTTTCAAATCATAGGAGAAATAAATATGCAATTCAAAGAAGGCGCTGACGTCAAAACCGTTGATGGAGACAAAGTCGGCACAGTTGACCAAATCGTCGTTGATCCGTCGAGTAATAAAATAACGCATGTGGTTGTCGAAAAGGGCTTCCTTTTCACCGAAGATCGGGTAGTCCCCGTAGAGGCATTACGTGATGCCGACGATGATGAAATCGTTCTTAAGGGCAGTGTTGACGAACTCGAAACGTTCCCCGAATTTAAGGAAACGTACTATATTAGCCCGAATCGTGAACGCTCAAATACACGGTGGTCAAATTGGCACCGCACGCCCTTATTCTACTATCCTCCGGCTGGAACCGGATATGCGGATCAGTATCATCCCTATCCGGCCCCCGTCGCTTCGCCCCCACAGCACAAACATACGGTGCGTAATATCCCAGATTCATCGATTGTCATTGATGAAGGCACTAAAGTCACCGCAGAAGATGGTGAACATGCCGGAGATGTATTGAAGGCGATCGCTGATGCTGACGGCAACATTACGCATATTCTGATCTCAAAGGGTTTTCTGTTCACTACTGAACGTCTGATTCCGTTGAACTGGGTGGATACCACTACCGAAGAGGAAATCCGCCTTTTCGTCCCCACAGAACTCGTTGAGGACTTGCCCGAATACGACGGCTAGTGTGCGGAATTCTGCAACTATAAAGTTTTGACACCCACACGGTACAAGATCAGTCTGGGCTGAGATTATATGCCAGTAGGAGTGAGAGTCATCCGACTATGCCACTGCTGGTGTACTCCACCCCACTGTCTGGTAGTCCCTCACAATGATTGAGCTTACCATTTTTTGATAGCAAATCCTCCATCGTATCCATGTCCAGCACCGGGGCAAACTCACGTCGCATCGTCGCTATTTCGTTGAGCAATGGTGTCAGCAGTGAGTCAATCGGCGGCGGCGAACCGAGCAAATTCAGAATGTCTGCGCCGATTTGTGGCATGATGATCTGAAAGGCGGCGACAACATAGGATGGATTGTTCAACACGATGCGTGAGCCTATAAAAATTCGCTCCTGAGGCGCTACCCTGCTAAAATACGAGCATGTCGATACCAATTTTGTCCTCTAAATTACAAACGCCGTCGCTGCGCCCTGATCTTGTAAAACGTCCGCGTTTGATAGCTCACTTGAATAACGGCTTACATCGCAAGCTTACCTTAATTTCGGCTCCGGCTGGCTTTGGAAAAACCACGATTATCCGTTCGTGGATTGCAGGAAGCGACCGACCAGCAGCATGGCTTTCGTTGGATGCGCGTGACAATGACCCAGTGCGTTTTCTGGCTTATGTAGTTGCTGCTTTGCAGACGATTGATGAAGATATCGGCATACTTGTCAGCGAGGCGCTGCAATCCAGCCAACCGCCCTCTGTAGAAGTTGTTCTGACATCGCTTCTGAACGAAATAATCGTCATTCAAGATGATTTCTGTTTAGCTCTGGATGATTATCATCTGCTGGAATCATCAGTGATTGATGATGGATTGACTTTTCTGCTAGATCACTTGCCAGCACAGATGCACCTGGTTATCATCACCCGCGAAGACCCGCAATTTCCCCTATCCCGGCTGCGCGTCCATGACCAATTGACAGAATTAAGGGTCGCAGATTTGCGCTTTACGCCAGACGAAGCCGCTGAATTTCTCAATCGAGCGATGGGACTCACACTGTCTGCACAGGATATTGATGCACTTGAGAAGCGTACCGAGGGGTGGATCGCTGGCTTGCAACTGGCGGCACTCTCCTTACAGGGGCGTGCGAATGTAACCGATTTTATCCAGATGTTTACGGGCAGTCATCATTTTATCGTTGATTATCTGCTGGAAGAAGTGCTGCAACGCCAGCCACAAGCCATACGCGAGTTTCTGCTACATACATCAATACTCGATCAATTAAACAGCGCATTGTGTGACGCAGTCGCGGGGCGCACAGATAGCCAGCAAACACTAGAAATGCTGGAGCGCAATAACCTGTTTGTCATCGCACTGGACAATGAAAGAGGGTGGTATCGCTATCATCATCTTTTTGGGGATGCGCTACGCAACACTCTGAACAGTGATCATCCTAATATGATCCCAATGCTGCATCGACGGGCAAGCAACTGGTACGCCGAACGCGATCAAATCCAACACGCGATTTCTCATGCATTAGCTGGACAAGACAACGACCGCGCAGCAGACTTGATCGAGACGACGTGGGCAACAATGGACAGTAACTATCAGTCTGCCGCATGGATTAGCCAGGTTCAGCAGTTGCCCGATGACCTGATTCGGCGGTCCCCGGTGTTGTGTGCGGGCTATGGCTGGACGCTTCTATATCAAGGTGATTTGGAATCTGCTGAATTATGGTTCCAGGCTGCTGAGCGCTGGCTGAACGCATCACTTCAGGAAGGGATGCGTGTTGCAGATACGTTCGAGTTCGAGATGTTGCCCGCCACCTTACACAGCGCCCGCGCTTACCGGGCGCTGGCCTTTGGCGATACAACCACTACTCTGGATCATGCGCAGGCAGCATTGCATTTGAGCGATGAACGTCATTCAAGCTGGACGCAGGCGATGGCGCTTTCCGGCGTTGCGTACTGGGCGCAAGGGTATCTTGTCGAGGCGGACCGCGCCATCAGCGACCTCATCGCATATATGCGGCGCGTGGGACGCATGGGCGATGCTGCCGAACTGGTATTCGTCGTGGGTGAAGCACGGTGGGCACGCGGCGAGATGCGGCGAGCTTTTGAACTATACCAGGAGACATTTCAAATTCTCTCGGATATGGGGAACCCACCGCTAATTGGGGTTGAGGATTTGCACCGGGGTGTGGTGGATTTCTACCGCGAGTGGGGGGAATGGGAACGAGCAGAGGATCACCTGATGACTGCTCAGGACGTAGGCGCTTTAGCCCTTAGTCGCCCGGATTGGCAGCACCGGCTTAACCTGACCGCTGCACGCCTACGACTCTCGCAGGGTAACCTGGAAGCGGCGCTGGACTTTGCTAATCAGGCGGTATCCCACTATAGCCGGTCGCCCATCCCACCGGTACGCATGGCCTCTACGGTCAGAGCATTGATATGGATTCGCCAGGGCAATTTAGAGATGGCGTCACGCTGGGCGCACGAGGCGGGAATTGCCATTGGTGATGAACTGACCTACTTGAACACCTTTACCTATCTGACGTTTGCACGGCTTTTGATCGCACGTGGCGACTTCGATCAGGCCGAAAAGCTGTTGGTGCGTCTGTTGCAATCGGCTCGTGACGGCGAAAGCAGTGACCATGCTATCGAAGCCTTGATCCTGACGGCACTGGTCTATGATGCCCGGAAGCAAAGGGCGCAAGCCGTCGCGACGCTCAAAGAGGCGCTTACCCTCGCAGAACCAATCGGCTATTTTCGGTTGTTTCTGGATGAAGGTCCGCCGCTGCTCACGCTTTTGCGGCAAATTGTCGAAGGCGATACAGCATCAGCTTATGCCCGACGCTTGCTGGCTTCCCTCAACAGCAAAGAACCATCTAAGCTTCAGCCGGTTTCTCAGCCTCTCATTGACCCTTTGAGTGAACGTGAGTTAGATGTACTGCGCCTGCTCAGTACAGAGCTAACCGGGCCAGAAATCGCCCGCCAACTGGTCATCTCCCTCAGCACCATGCGGACCCATACGCGCAACATCTATAGCAAGCTGGATGTCAGTAACCGTCGTGCCGCCGTCCGTCGGGCGGAAGAACTCTCACTGCTCTAATCACCTCTAATTCCCCACACTTTCTACAGATCATCACGTCAATCATCACATGTGACGAGGACAACTCATCACATTATTTCGTATGCTCCTGTCAGATCGACCAACAGGACGGCAAGTATGGAGGCGAGCATACGAGGAAACATCATGGGCGAAACATCCAAACCGGGAACGTATATCATCCGCATTAAAGGCCATCTTAGCCAGCAGTGGGCGACCCGCTTTCAGGGCATGACACTGACACTCACCGAAGATGGCGAAACGCATCTTTCGGGATCATTGACCGATCAAGCCGCGTTGCACGGTCTTCTACGCACGATCCGCGACGCCGGTCTGGAACTACTAGCCATCAACCGGGAA
>DAOTXA010000204.1:0-8976 GCA_034435595.1 Anaerolineae bacterium
AAGCAAGTGCCGGGCAATGGAAACACGAAGAACATGCGACCCGCCTCTCATTTGTTCTGATTCCGGTGTTGATATTTGTATTCGTGACGCTTCCAGTCTTGCACGCGCAAACGTTATTGATGTTCGGGCGCTCACTGCAATTTCGCGTTACACGGAAACAATAATGTATTTCTGATGCTTTCGCTCGTATAATAACGCTCGATGTTGGGACAATATCAGTAAAGAGTATCAACATGTCAGAACGTGTACAGAAATTGATGTCGCAGGCTGGGATTGCATCGCGTCGGGCCAGCGAGGAGATAATCAAACAGGGCCGGGTGCGTGTGAACGGACGCGTAATCACAATCGGCGATAAAGCTGATCCCGGCAAAGATACGATTGAGGTTGACGGGCAGAAATTGCGCTTCGACACGATTAAGAAAGTTTACTACGTCTTCTACAAGCCGCAGAATGTCCTCTCGACCAATGCCAGTAATCCTGATGATGACCGTCCGACAGTGCGCGAAGTGCTGCCGTTAGATGGTCATTTGTTCCCGATTGGACGGTTGGATGCAGAGAGCGAGGGACTGATGGTCCTGACCAACGATGGTGAACTCACCAATCGACTCGCACATCCACGATACGAGCATACTAAATCCTATAAGGTGGTCGTTTACGGATCGCCTTCTGAAGAGACGCTTGAAACGTGGCAGAATGGCGTATTTCTGGAAGAAGGCAAGACGGCTCCGTGTTACGTCAAGATATTAAGCCGTGATGTCGATGCGACGACGATCCGTGTTGTGATGACCGAAGGTCGCAAACGTCAGATTCGCCGGATTGCGGCGCAATTGGGGCATCCAGTCAAAAAGTTGACTCGCACTGCAATTGGTCAGTTGGGGTTGGGTACGCTTCGTCGTGGCGAATGGTACCAGTTGGACGAAGAAGAAGTTGGCGCGATGCAGACTCCAGCTTTTGAACTTGAGGCGATCAAACGCCGCCGTCGTCGTTTGAAAAAGGAGCGCCGCAAGCCGAGGTCGTCGTGAGCAATACACAGGCACATATAGACGCCTATATCGCCCGTCAGCCCGCATATGCGTGGCGGCGGGCGTTTATGCGAGGTCTGATTCGCACAATTGGCTTTCATGTGCTGGCGAAGCCTACCATCACCGGCACTGAACATATTCCGCGATCCGGGCCGACAATTTTGATGATGAGCCATGTTTCCCTGATTGATCCTGTTGTTTGTCTTGGAGCGGTGACGGAACGATTTGCGATTCCCATGACGAAGATCGAAAATGCACGCAATCCCATTTTCGGCGTGCTGGTATGGGGATGGGGCGCATACACCGTTGACCGTGACACAGTAGATCGCTCGTCGTTGATGAATTCCATCGCCTTGTTAAAGGCCGGGCACATGATCCTGATTGCGCCGGAAGGTACACGTAGCCCTGATGGGTTGCGCCAGCCCAAAGACGGTATGACCTATGTCGCTACCAAAGCAGACGCGATGATTCTACCGGCGGCGATGTCTGGCGGAACAGATTATCTGGACAGATGGAAGCGTTTGCGTCGCGTGCATACTCGTGTTGACTTCGGACAACCGTTTAAATTCAAGACAGCAGGTCGCAAGCATATCCCGCGTGATGAACTGGCTTTGATGACTCAAGAGGCCATGTACCAGCTTGCGATTGCGCAATCGACCCCCGAATTGCGCGGTGAATACAGTGATCTATCCCTTGCGACAACCAATACAATCGAATTCGTGGCCCCATAATCTTCTCTTGACACGTCACATCCCCTGCGATACTGTGTCAATAAACGTAGTGAATAGGAGGTGTTCGCGCCACAATACGGAGGCTAGATAGCGCATGGGCCTGAACGAGGTGTTCAGGTTGACGAGGTGACGGTTGCTCGCTTCACAGTGGGCCTAAGGTGTGGAATCTCCCCGATTCCATCGTCCGAAAATCGATAGATCAGCGGATGCCGTCAGGGCAATTTCCACAGCCCTTGTCAAGTCCTCCGACAGAGAAGGCGATCTACGAAAGCCAGCAGGTAACTGCCGGGATAGGTGTTTCGCCAGTGGAACGTAAGACGGTCATTCGATGTGATGGCGTGTTTTTGCAGGTCTACGTATCTGGCGCTGTATCGTTCCCTGCTGTAAAGACAATCTTCTATGGAGGACACCCCTAATGTGTGGAATCGTTGGCTATATCGGTTTGCGTGATGCGACCCGGATCATTTTGGATGGCTTGCAGCGACTTGAATATCGAGGATATGATTCGGCAGGCGGAGCTGTCTTAAATGGTACAGGGATCGAAATCCGGCGTGATGTCGGTAAATTGGTCAACTTACGTGATCGTGTCGCTGATTCACCGGTTCACGGCAAGATCGGAATCGGACATACGCGCTGGGCGACACATGGCGCACCAGCAGAACGCAACGCACATCCTCACGTCAGCATGAATGGTGAATTTGTTGTTGTCCACAATGGCATTGTCGAGAATTATCTCGAACTGCGCGAGGAGTTGATCGCGGATGGCGTGCGCTTCGACTCGGATACGGATACCGAGGTCATCGTGCAGTTGATCGAACGATTCGCTGCCGAAAGTAGTGATGTCACCGAGATCGTCCGGCAGTCGGTACAACATTTGCGCGGCGCACATGCGATCGTCGTGATGAGTAAGCACCAGCCCGATCGAATTGTCGCGGTGCGCATCGGCAATGCGGGTGGTGTTGCAGTCGGTATTGGCGACGGCGAAAATTACGTCGCGTCCGATATTCCGGCGATTCTGGAACACACGCGCCGCATGGTCTTTCTCGAAAGTCGTCAGATGGCGACAATCACCGCCGATGGATACAACGTTCAGTCGTTGGATGGCGATCCCGTTGACGCTGAGGTTCACAGTATTGCATGGGACCCGGTTAGCGCTGCGAAGGGCGAGTACAAGCACTTCATGCAAAAAGAGATTGCAGAGCAGGCGCGTAGTATCACCGACGCTATTGGCGGGCGCATCGATTTTGAGAAGCATGAGGTCGTGTTACCCGATCTAAATTTGACACCAGGACAGGCAACGTCTTTAAAGCGAATGGTGACGGTAGCTTGCGGGACCAGTTACTATAGCGGTCTGGTGGGTAAGTTTTTCATCGAGCAGATTGCACGGTTGCATGTGGAAGTCGATTATGGCAGCGAATACCGCTATCGTGATCCGCTGATTGACTCCAACACGGCAGTGCTGGCGATTACACAAAGCGGCGAAACGGTCGATACGCTAGCAGCAATGGAAGAAGCACGGGAAAAAGACGCACTACTGTGGAGCATCGTTAACGCCGTGGGCAGTCAGGCGATGCGGATCGCTGACGGTACGATCACCATGAACGCAGGGCCAGAAATCGGTGTAGCGTCTACCAAGGCGTTTACGACGAGCATCGTATGCCAGTATCTACTGGCGATCTATCTGGGGCAGTTACGCGGCACTTTGACCGCTGAAGAACGTGTGGGACATATTCAAGATGTGGCGCGTCTTCCCGCGTTGATTGGCAAGGTGTTGGAACAGGATGCGCAGATTCAGGAGTTGGCGGCAGCGCTGTATCACAACACTGATTTCTTGTACCTGGGGCGCGGCATCAACTATCCAATTGCCCTGGAAGGTGCGCTCAAGCTGAAAGAAATCAGTTACATCCACGCGGAAGGGTATCCTGCTGGCGAGATGAAACACGGTCCTATTGCCCTGATTGACGAGGATATGCCCGTATTGGCGATTGCGTTGCAGGATGATCTATACGAAAAGATGATCAGCCAGATTGAGCAAGCAAAGGCGCGTGGTGGGGTAGTTATCGCGGTGGCGACAGAAGGCGATACGATTATTGCCGATAAAGTGGATCATGTGCTTTATGTGCCAGAAGCACCGAAGGCACTTAGCCCGGTGACGGCGGTTGTCCCATTGCAGTTGCTGGCATATCATGTTGCTGTGTGGCGCGGTGCGGATGTCGACCAACCGCGTAATCTGGCGAAGAGCGTCACGGTAGAATAAGATGCGAAACGAGGCGAACGTTGACGTTCGCCTCGTTTGTCTAATTGCCGAATTGTTCCATCAGTCCATATTCTAGACGCTGTAATGCATTTTGCTGTGAACCGAAAATCGAGCGCTCGATTTGACCATCTGTGCCAACGAATACCCAGTGTGGCGTTCCCTCCGCCTCAAACGCATCGAACACGATGTGCTTGTCGTCCATGAGGACAGGGAAGGGGAGATTGCGCTTATCGACTTCGGTGTTGATCTGTTCAACATCACGCCCGAAAGCCCCGAAGGTCGAATGCACGCCAATGACGTTGATTTCAGGATATTGTTTGGAGATCTCTGCCGCAACAGGCAAACCACGCATCATACAGCCGTCACAACCGATGTTGAAGAAAAACATCAGGACGGGCTTTCCGGCGAATTTCTCATTGGTGACTTGTGCGCCAGACTTCAAGTCGGTTAGCGTCCAAGTGGGAGCGGTTCCTGTCTGCACTGGAAATTCCTCTTTATACCATATACCATTGCTCTAGCCTATAGACGCATCATGAAGCCCGCTCTTTACCCAATCCGTTTGATGATCACCAGTGTTTCATCGTCAAAAACCCCCTGCTCATCAACAAAGTCTGCAACAGTGTGTTGAATGGCGTCGGTGATCTGCTGGGCGCTTAGGTGCGCGACCTGTTTGAGAAGCGTTTCTAGCCGATCTTCGCCGAATTCCTCTTCGTTTTCGTTGATGGCTTCTGTGATGCCATCAGTGTACAGTACGATGACATCGCCGGGTTCGATATTGCGGGCGTCCTGTGTATAGGTAGCTTGGCGGAATACGCCGAGTGCAACACCGGGCGCTTCGAGATATTCGACCATGCCCGATGCAGCACAATAGTGCATCGGAGGGTTGTGTCCGGCAGATGCGAATTCGAAGCGGCCTTCGGTGGGGTTTAGGTATCCAACGAAAGCGGTAGCGAACATCCGCGATCGCTGATGATCGAGTAAAAAACGGTTGGTGCGATGTAGCATCTCATCCGGCGAGACATCCAATGTCATAGCGAATCGGAGAACTGTCTGGCTGACTGCCATAAACATTGCCGCAGGAATCCCCTTGCCAGAAACGTCTGCGACGACGAGTGCTAGCCGACCGTCTGGAAGGCGGAAAAAATCGTAGAAGTCGCCGGCAACTTCGCGCATTGGTGTCCAGAACATATTCACGTCCCAACCTTCGAGATCAGGTGAATCCTGCGGCATAAAGCTCTGCTGGATGTTACGCGCTGTTTCGAGTTCCTGATTGACTAACTGCTGCTGAATTTCTTGTTCGTATAGACGTGCATTCTCAATGCTGATAGCAGCCTGAGCAGCCATCGCTGTTAGCAGACGCTCATCCCGGACGGTGAATGGTCCGTCGCCAAGTTTGTTCAAGACCTGTACCACACCAATGATTTTCTGCTGCGGGTTGCGCATGGGGGTCGCCAGTATGGTTCTTGTCAAGTATCCAGTCTTGGCATCTACAGATGAATCAAAGCGCGGATCAAACACCGCATCTTGAATGTTTAGGGTTTCTCCGGTTCTGGCGACTGTTCCTGCGATGCCTTCGCCGATTTTGGCGCGGATGACACGGGTTTGATCAGGTGTTGCCGATAATGTGCGTGAAACCAGTTCGTCGTGCTGTTCGTCAATGAGGTAAAGTGTTCCGCGCTGTGCGTTAATCGAGTCGAGGAGTTCGTTGAGGATCAAGCCTAGCAGCCGGTCAAGGTCGGTTGTCGTTCCGATCACCTGTCCTACATTTAGCATGGCGTTAAGGTCGCGCAACGGATTCGCGATCTGCTCTCCGGGTTGCAGTCGCTCGATTAATTTTTCCAGGATCAACAGATTAGGTTCATCCGGTGAACTTCGTGTGTGACGGGTGACAGAGTCCATCAGCGTTTCGATGAAGTACAAGCCCATGCCACCCTGTATGCGTGTTTCGATAGGTGCATTGATGTCGAAAGGCGTAATGTCTTCTGGCTGAATTGGATTACCCCAGTCCGTTAAGATAAATCGCAGGGCCGAGTCGTGCAATTCGGCGCTAATGCCCATGTCGCCTGTCTCGTCTGGCGTGTAAGCATGGCGGACAATGTTTGATGTCGCTTCTTCCAGTGCAAGTTCAATATCAAATTGTGTTTTTTCTGTCAGATTGATGCGTTGTCCAATTGCCGTTATGAAAAATGAAACGGTGCGAAGGTTTTCGAGTGTAGCCGGAAGTCGAAGTTCACCGAGGGTTGTCATAACCGTGTCTCGTCTTCTGGATCTGGAATGCGCTGGATGTAGCAGGTCAAACTGTTGAGTGGATTAGAAATCTGCGATTGCGGCATCCGACGTATCGTAGAGTGAGAAGTAGTTAGTGAAGCCAATGATCTGTAGCACTCTGTTCACTTTTTTAGTGACGCCGACGAGCTTCAGATCACCGCCTGCATCTCGATTTTGGGTCAATACGTCAGCCAGTACGCGGAGGCCTGCGCTGCTGATATAGATGACACCAGACATATCTAGAATCATGTTGTGCTTGTTTGAGGTTAGGGCCTGTTGAAGCGTCGAATCGACTTCGACCGCGCCTTCGTTGTCAACGCGCCCTTCTATTGTGAAGATAGTGATATTATCTTGTTCGCGTGCGCTGATTTTCATGACAGTTTGCCCCATACACTATAAAGCTTTTTGAGATGTTTATACCATCTCGCTGAATAAACAGCCACTGTTGAAGTTTTGTTCGTAAAAGGTGTGTGTGACTTTATAGGGTACTGTTTTGCGGTCATCCATACATTCATATGAATATCATATCTGGTGGTAGTGTTCATTTGATAATTCTACTTCGTCGCATCAAGTTAAACAGTTTGCACAAAACATTGTGTGTTATCTTCGGTTATCCACGCTGATTGACAGCGGGTTGTCACTGTGTCACAATCACCTGGTGCCAATAATCATATTGGATTGAGCAATCATGGCTACTTTGACTGATACCGATATGAACCGCAGTTCCTTACAAAAGTAGGGTGTGGTTGGCGCTGTCAAATTGTGAGCTGACACCCCATCCGGGGTGTTTTTCATTTACGTTAGTTTCGGAGGAAATACCAGCAGTGGTTGCACAAAGTCCGCCCACAAGTTTAGATACACCTGAATACGCTGTACCAGATGCTAATCGCATTCCGGCGAACAATTATCCCGCATCTTTGATGGATATTCCGCCCTCGCGTATGTTCTTGATCAAGAATGCACTGGCGACATTCAAGGCCAATAACCCTGATAAAGAAACGTATGATGCTTCGCAGGGGGACGGTGGTGCCAGTTTGCCGGGTGTACCTGAAGAGATTCTGGAACTGGCGTTCAAGCGTCAGTTGGAGCATGGAACAGGATATGATAAACCGTTTGGTACGCCGGAATTTCGCAAGATTGCTGCGGAAAACTACTGGGGATTAGATACTGCATCAGGTTGGGGACCAGAGAATATTATCTTTGCCCAGGGCGGGCGAGACGCACTGATTAAAGCCTATCGTGCGATGATTGCTCTCGGAAACCAACAGGTTGGTGATTTGCTGGTCGTGTCCCGTGTTCCATGGATTAGCTATAACTGGGGTCCGTATGGTGCCGGACTGAATGTGTTGCGTGCACCTGGTCACCCGGAAGATAGCTGGAAGTATACACCGGATAGCATTCGTGCCTGTGCCGAGTTTGCAGCTAACGAAGGTCGCGGTTTAGCTGGTCTTGTCATTACGTCACCGGATAACCCAACTGGTCGCACTGTGCCCCTTCAGGAGCAGATTGATCTGGCCCATACGGCGATCGAAGCGGGTTTCCCGTTTGTGCTGTTTGACTGGATTTATCATTGGGTCACCGATGGTAAGCCGAACGACATCAATGTGTTGCTACAGGCGTTTTCACAGGAAGATCGTAAAAAGCTGATGGTCCTTGACGGTATCACCAAGAGCCTCGGCGCGTCGAACATCCGTAGTGCGCATTTGCTGGCAGATTCCAGCGTGATTAAGTACATCACGAGTCAAGCGTCACACGGCGTAATTCCGAGCTTTTACGCGCAGGCAGTAGCAATGTCTGCTTATGAGATGGGATTCGGAGAGGCAGCAGCTCCGATTATCCAACCCACTCGCGAAAGCGGCAAAGTGCTGCGTGGTGTGTTGGAAAGTGCTGGTGTGCCGTTCATCATGGGAGATGGCTACTACGCATTTATTGATTGCTCAAAGTACATCGAGGCGAGTGAGTTCGAAGATAGTGCTGGGCTGGGTACCTGGCTGGGTGAAACCTACGGGATCACGGCGGTACCTGGTGCATATTTCTCGCAGGCAGGCGCGATGTGGATGCGCTTCTCATATGCGCTTCCACCAGAGAAGACCGCGAAGGGCGTAGAACGGCTCTTTGAAGGGCTGAATTCGTTGCTCTAGATAGAACCTTTGATCACCGGAGAATAGAATGGGGGCGCAAAGCCCCCTTCTTACATTGCTGCGAGGGCCTTCAAGGAATCGGGGTTCTCCACACTGTATCGAGTGGTATTTCGGTCAATACGTCGGATCAGTTTTGACAAAATGTCACCGTGGCCCACTTCGACAAACGTATCGATGCCCGCATCAATCATTGCTTGGATTGACTCCGTCCAGCGCACGGAGTGTGTTAACTGAGTGCGCAGTTCGGTGCGAATACTGTTGACATCGGAAAGTGGGTCGGCTGTAGTGTTGGCATAGACTGGTGCATGTGATGGTGCAAACGTGACATGTTCAATGGCGTCTAAGAACGCCTCTTCTGCCGATGCCATCAATGGTGAGTGGGCTGCAATGCTCACGTCGAGTTTGACGGTCTTACGAATTCCGGCGTCCTGCGCGAGTTCAATGGCGCGGTCCAATGCCCTGGCATCACCGGAGATAACGATTTGACCGGGGCAGTTATCGTTGGCGACGACGACAGGTTTGTTGGTTTGCTCGCTTGCCCTTGTGCAGATGTCAAT
>DAOTXA010000205.1:0-2469 GCA_034435595.1 Anaerolineae bacterium
CGGCGAATCCCCCGCCCCAGAACGCCCCGTGTTCAACGATGCCTTGACGCCACGCTGGGGACCGGGCACCGAATATCGCATGCTCCGCCTGCGGAACTATAAATATATCGCCTTCCGTGACGCGCCACCCCTGCTCTTTGATCTGACAAACGACCCCGGCGAGGAAACGAATCTGGTGAATGATCCAGCGCACACCGATGCGCTGGTAGAATTGCAGCAAATCGCGGCTGATACGATGGACTTCGACGCCGCCGAACAGGAGCGCATCCGCGATAGCAAACTCATCGAACAATATCCGCTGGAAAAAAACGCCGCCCTCAACGCCTACCACATGCCAGACGGACGTATCGTCTATGCCGATAGTGTACTGTACCGACCCATTGTCATCACCGACGATCCGGCGTCCTTCTTCGGCGATTTCCCGGCGCAGGATTAGCCCAAATCAAGCAGGGACGCCAGCGCATCCACCAGCGTATCGGCGTCCGTTTTTGTGTTATACGCGGCAATCGACACACGCGCAAACTTGCGTCTGCCATGCGAAATCAGCGGAATTTCCACACGATGCTGCTCGTACAAATCGGCGGATAGCTGGCGAATGTCGGCGTCATCCGGCAAAGGTGCGGCGACCATCTGCGCGAAGAAGTCGTCTGTCGCAATCGGGGGCTGCCCGGTCAAATCACAGATACGGTGCATCGTCTCGCGTGCCAGTTCCCGGCAATCCGTGCTGACGGTTTCCCAATCGTGGGCGCGTTGAAACTCAATTGCCGCCGGGACGCTCAAATACGCGGCGACATCGCGGGTTCCCTGCCAGCGCGTGCGCTCGGATAGGTCATCACTTTCCCACCCGTGGCTGATAACCAGCGGGTCAATCAAATGATGATGTTCCGGGCGAATATATGTAAAAGCCGCGCCTTTGGGCGAACTCAGCCACTTGTGTAAATTGCCGCTGTAGAAATCGACATCCAGCATATCGAGAGTCAGCGGCAAATGTCCCGGCACATGCGCCCCGTCAATCATCGTCAGAATCCCGGCTTCGCGGGCGCGGCGACAAATCTCTTCTACAGGGAAAATCAACGCCGTCGGTGACGTGATGTGACTCAGGAAGATCACGCGGGTTTGCGGTGTGACGGCTGACCACATCGCGTCTACCACCTGCGCCGGATCGTCCAGCGGCAGCACAACCTTTACCGGCACAATCTTACACCCGGTTTCGCGCTGAATATACTTCCACGTCATGTTAAGCGCGTTGTATTCGTGGTCGGTCGTCAGCACCTCGTCGCCGGGGCCAAGTTTCAGCGAGCGGGCGACCATGTTCAAACCGGCGGTCGCATTCAACGCAAACACCAGATTTTCGCCCGTTGTACCCACAAAATCGCCCAGAGTCGCCAGCGATTCGCGCATCAGATCGTTATAGCGACGGCCTAGAAATTCAACTGGCTGGCGTTCGAGTTCCAACTGCCACGCTTGATACTGCTCGAACACCGGGCGCGAACACGCACCGAACGAGCCATGATTGAGAAACACAACGGAGTCATCGAGTAGATAGAGGTCGCGCACAGTGACATCTCCTCAACAGAGGCAAGCGAGTAAACGGCGGCCCCTAGCCTAGCGGAACCCCGCCAATCTCGCAATCAGGCGGCGCGACTATCCTCATTCAGCAATGCGCACAAGGTTTCCTCAGATACATTTGTGACATCTGTCACAAATATACAGACACCACAGATCATATTCCAGCGTTACACTGAATAGTGACTTTTTTCACAAATTAGCAGAGCGAGATGCCTTATGGCATGGCACACCGACATCCTGAACAACCTTACTGCCGTTCGTCCCGAACCGGTGGATCGGGCGCTGGCACGTTTCCAGAAGTTCCTGCACTCGCAGATGATTAGCAGTGTCGTGCTGCTGGTCTGCGCGATGATTGCCATCCTCTGGGCCAACTCGCCCTGGTCCGCGTCGTACTTCCATCTGTGGGAGACAGAACTGGCTGTGACAGTCGGTAGCTGGTCGTTCGTGATGACCCTGCACGCCTTCGTCAACGAGGCGCTAATGATGGCGTTCTTCCTCGTCGTCGGGCTGGAAGTCAAAGAGCAAGTTCTCGCCGGAGAACTTTCTACGCCGCGCCGCGCTCTACTGCCAATCGCCGCTGCTGCCGGGGGCATGATCGTCCCCGCATTGATCTTCACCGCGCTCAACCTGGGCGGAGAAGGCGCAGCCGGGTGGGGCATTCCCATGTCCACCGACATCGCCTTCGCGCTCGGCATTCTCGCACTATTGGGAAATCGCGTGCCCTTAAGCCTGAAGATTTTCCTCGCCGCTCTCGCCATCGCCGACGACCTCGGCGCAATCGCGGTGATCACCCTCTTCTACACCGAAGAAATCATCGGTGTCGGCCTGTTAATCGCCTTCGGCTTCTGGCTGGCACTCTTCATCCTCGCCCGCCTGGGGATTTTTAACGCGCTGATTTAC
>DAOTXA010000206.1:0-24333 GCA_034435595.1 Anaerolineae bacterium
CTTCGCTGGTGACGACGCCATTTTCCAGCGCGATTTCACCAATCAACAGCAACTTGACGACATCGCGCTCACCTTCTCCGGTCAGCGTCGCCTCAATATCAAGCAGCAGCAGGGTCAGGTTTTCGGGGGCGTCCCCGGTGGGTGATGTCTGGACCCCGGTCAGGCCGGAAAGACGAATGGTTTCGCCCGGAGTCAGGTCGTCGTTATCGAGCGAATCGTCCTGATAGTCGATGGACGCCGCGCCACTGCCCAGACAGGCGGACTGTTCGCCATCTGCGCACAACTCGGTAAAATCGAGGAAAGCAAGCCGATCATCAGCCAGACACACGGCCTCATCGCCAGTGTCATCCTGTGCGGTGATGCGGACAGGGTCCGCACTCGAAAAAGCAGCGAAGGCGACCATTACCAGCGCCGGGATCAAAAAGAACAGCGTGCGCGTGCGCCTCATAGCCCTCTTCTCCTGAAGTATTTTTAATTGAGCATTCTGTTCATTATAACGAATTCTTAACGTCACTACGATGCAGGGGCCGTATAGGTTCTGTACAGATTTCAGCAAGACATTAACGCGAAATTACCGCAGTCGCGTTGCCGGGAATGATGCACGCGCTATACTTGCGGATAGTTACAACATATAAATCGTCCTGCGGCAGGTGAATGTCGCAAATTGAATGGTTGTGTATCAATTGACGATTGAATAAATAGACGGATAACGTCATTTGTGTTTGTGGTTACGGACGCGCTGTAGCGCTTCCCTACACCGTGCGGTTTTCATCGTAGGGACGCTCAACCGGGCGTCCGCCGTAGATCAATCTCACGGCACACTGTTATTCAATTACATTTTCAAAGATCAAAAGATACACAGACAATTTAACCAGTTTGCCCCGCGCTACCGGTAGAGGCACAGTATGACAGCACACGAAAAACACGTCTTCATCTCCTACTCGCGTGCGAACAAGGCGTTCGTCAATCGACTCATCACCCGCTTGCAGGAAGAAGGCTTGAACATCTGGATCGACAAGCAGGGTTTGAAACCGGGAACCCGAAACTGGGAACAAGCCCTGCGCGATGCCATCAACGGCTCGTATGCGGTGCTGCTGGTGGCGTCTCCGGCCTCGCGGCGATCTGCCTATGTCAACGACGAGTTGGCGATTGCCGAGATGTTCGGGCGGCGCGTGTATCCGGTGTGGGGCGACGGTGAGCAGTGGATGGACAGCATCCCGATGGGCATGGGTAAAATCCAGTTCATTGATGCACGCGGCGAAGCGTTTGAGACGGGCATTGACGATATTGTCGACGCGCTGGCCCACGACCCAAACACACCGTTTGGGGCAGACGACCTCAGCGCCAACGTTCCCGGCAGCGCACCCATCGCCGGGTTAGAAGCGCCACAGGCCGAGGATGATGACGCCCTCCCCGCCGACTTTGTGCCACGCAATCCATATAAAGGACTCAAGCCCTTTTCCGGGCGTGACCGGGGCGACTTCTTCGGGCGCGAACGCCTGATTGTCGAGTTGCTCGATACCATGCATAAGGCGCATCCCACGCAGGACAACGAGCGCATCCTTGCCCTTGTCGGTCCGTCTGGCAGCGGTAAATCGTCGGTCATGATGGCGGGCCTGCTACCAAGACTTCAGGGCGGCGGCGTGCCGGAATCCAGCGGCGTCCCCGGCAGTGAATCATGGGTGTACCTGACGCCCGTCCGACCGGGTACGCGCCCCATCGAAGCGCTGGCGACTGCGATTGGTGAGATGATCCCCGCGCAGCCGGTGAACACTATCCGTGAAGGACTGATGAATCAGGACGCACGCGGCCTGCACCAGTACGGGCAGCAAATCGCACGCGGACGGCGCATGGTCGTGCTCATCGACCAGTTTGAGGAGATTTTTACACAGGTCACCGATGAAAACATACGCGAACAGTTCGTCAATCTGCTGGTGACCGCCGTCACCGAACCCGAAGGCGCGGTCATGGTGATGCTGACCCTGCGTGCCGACTTCTACGACCGTCCCATGCAGTACGCGCAACTAGGCCAGCTACTCGAAAATCACAGCAAGTCCGTACTACCCATGTCGCTGTCGGATTTATACGATGTGGTGCAAAAGCCCGCCCTATTGCCAGATACGCAACTCATCTTTGATGATGGCCTCGTACCCGAACTCGTGTTTGAAGTGCGCGACCAACCCGGCGGTTTGCCCTTGCTACAGTTCACGTTGGAGCAGTTGTTCCAGCGCCGGGAAGGGCGACACCTCACCCGCGCCGCCTATGACGCGATTGGCGGTCTGCGCGGGGCGCTGGCCCAACACGCCGAGGAAACGTATCAGGCACTCCCCGACGACGAGACACGCAAAATGGCGCGGGCGGTGTTCCTGCGGCTGGTCGAAGTCGGTGCGGGCGATCAGGACACGACGCGCCGCCGCGCCACACTTGATAGCTTGACGCCGACTGACCCGATACAGGCGGATCGCGTAAACGCGGTCGTCGATGCCTTTGTAACCGCACGCCTGTTTATCACCGGACAAGACAGCGAGGGGACGACCGTTGAGGTCAGCCATGAGGCGCTTTTGCGTGAGTGGCAGCGCTTCAAAGACTGGCTGCGTGTGGCCCGCGACGATATCGCCATCCAGCAAAGCATCAGCGCCGATGTCGGCGATTGGCAGCAGCGCGACGAACCGGACGACCGCCTCTATCGCGGATCACAATTGCAGGAGGCGCAGGCATGGGCGGAGCGCAATCTGCCCAATCGCGCTGAATCCAATTTTATCGAGAAGTCGCTGGCCTTTGAAGCCGCTGAGATCGAACGTGAGGAACGCCGGCAGCGAGCGGTACGGCGTTTGCGCTACGCCATCCTGAGCGCGGCGGGATTGTTTATCGCGGTCGTGGTCGTCTTTCTGATTCTACTCGCACAACAGCAGCAGGGGCGCATCGCCGATCAAGAATCAGCGGCGGCTACGTCTGCCGTACAATCGACCGCCGTCGCCGATCAGCGCGACCTGGCGGCGACGAACGAGGCCCGCGCCGTCACCAACGAACAGTTAGCGCTGGAAAACGAGGCAGAGGCGCAGGCGAATCTGTTCACTTCGCTGGAAAACCAATCGCTCCTGCTGACCACACTTTCTGAGCAGGAACTCGCCGATGGCGCACCGGGGACCGCCTTGCTCCTCGCGCTGGACGCCATGCAGTTCGCGCTGGACGACCCGCCCATTTATTCACCGGAAGCGCAGAACGCCTTAGCCGCTTCGCTGGCGAATCCACAGCGGGAACTGTTGTATCTGCAACATGACGGCCCGGTTTTAGGCGCGACCTTTAATACCGACGAGACGCAGGTCATCACCTGGAGCGAAGGGCGAGACGTGTTTGCGTGGGATTTGACCACCGAACCGCTGGAACCCGTCGCCCTGTCACATACCGGGCGCGTCCTCGGCGCGGTGTGGCTTGATGACGGGTCGGTCGTGGTGTGGTCGGATGACGGTTCCATCGCCCTGTGGCCTGACTTCCACTCGTTTCCGTTCGTGCGCGATCACGGCGCGACCCTGACCGAAGCACGCCTCAGCGCGGACGGCGCACAACTGCTTACATGGTCAAACGTAGACGCATCCGCGAAGCTGTGGGACTTGACCGATCCGCGTGCGGAACCCGCCGAATTCGTTCACGATGACGGCTTGCTCGGTGCGGCGTGGAGCGATGACGGTGCGCTCATCCTCACCTGGTCGCGGGATGGCTCGGCGCGTTTGTGGGAATCTGACATCCCCGAAAGCCCGTTTCAAGTGTTTGCGTTTGACAACGCGGACGCCGAATTGTTGGGCGCGAGTCTGAGTCCTGACGGCGCGACGGTCGGTGCATGGAACAACTTCGGTGATCTGTCGCTGTGGCCGGTGGGTGATACGCAGCCTATCGTGTATAACGCTGGTGATACGGTCGATGCGCTGTACTGGCGACCATTTACAGCGGGGCGCGGCTACACCTTCTCGGCGTTAACCAGCTTCGGCACGTTGCTATCTCCGCAAGAGGGCGAACTCGTAGAAGCGTTTGCGGCGCGGTCGAGCGTGGTGCTTGCGCTCCCCGGTGGCGAACTGCTGTCCGAACCGCCACCGCCGGAGATCGTCGGCGCGTCTGTGGATGATGTTGGCGGTGAACTATCGCTCATCGGCGCGGAAGGAACAACGGCGTTGATTCCGTATTCGGGCGCACGCCTGCGGACGGTTGATGTGTCGGCAGATGCGCTGCTGATTACGACCGGCGCACCCAACGCCAATGACGGTCAGGTGTTGGTGTGGGATCGTACACCGGCGCAGACCCGGTTGACGCTTGATTTGAGCGCACCTGTCAACGGGGCGCGTTTTACAGCGGACGGCGGTCATCTGTGGACGTGGGACGGCGCGGCGAACGGGGACGAGGGTGGCCTGCGCCTGTGGTCGCTGAACCAGATCGACTACCCGATTCGCATGGATCACGGTGACCGCGTGGACGGCTATATGTGGAGCGCGGACGAGACGCGTGTTCTCACATGGAGCCAGTCGTCAGAGGGCGCGGCCTACATCTGGTCGGTGGATGATCCGGCGAGTCCGCTGGTGCTACCGCACGATGACGCGGTCAACGGCGCGGCGTGGAACGCGGACGAAACCGAGGTCCTCACCTGGGCGGCGGATGGCTCTGTGCGGGTGTGGCCTCTGGCGACGCGGGGCGCTCCGCTGGTGGTACGTATTGAGGGGCGCGTGCGTCATGCGGCGTGGTCGCCGGATGAGTCGCGGTTACTGGTGGTCCCCCTGCGCGGGAACGCGGTCGTCTATGATCTTGCTTCGCCGGGGGTGCCGGTCGAACTCCCCGGCGCGGCAGGCGTGACCAACAGCGGGGGCATGTGGCATCCCGACGGCGAGCGCGTCCTCGTGTTCGACAGTGAGGGCGGGGCGCGTCTGTTCGATGTCGAGCGTCCCGAATCCCCCGAAAACTACGCCAGTGACTACTGGGTGCAGGGCGCGACATGGAGCGCGGACGCGGCTTCACTGCTTGTATGGTCCGGCGGCTTCGTAAACGATACGGGTGAGGTGCGCGTATTTAGCATGGACGATCCCGATAATCCGCTGATTTTGCCCCACGATCACTATGTGTTCGGCGCTTCGTGGAACGGGGACGAGTCGCGCATTCTCTCATGGTCGGGCGATCCCAACGGGTCTACCGACGGCGTGGTACTGGTGTGGGAGTTGTCCGCGCCGGAAGCGCCCGCCGTCACCCTGAGCCACGACGATTATGTGTTTGGGGCGCAGTGGTCGCCGGATGAGACGATGGTCGTCACGCAGGCCAGCGACTTCCTGACCGATACCGGGCTGGTGCGCCTGTGGTCGCTGGAAGCGCCGGAAGCGCCCATGCTCATCCTGCGTCATGACGACTTCGTCAACAGCGTGCAATGGAGCGCGGACGGTTCCCGCTTGTTGACCGCTTCTGACGATGGCACGGCCCGCATCTACGATCTGAGTACGCCGGATAGCCCGTTGATTCTGCCTCATGCAGAGGGGCACGCCTTTGGTGCGATGTGGAGCGCGGACGAAACCCGCGTCCTTACATGGTCGGGCGACTTCGGGGATCGCATCGGCGGGGCGCGGGTGTGGGCGGTGACCCCGGCGGATGTCCTCGCGCTTGGTCAGGCGGCGGCGATCCGCGACTACACGGCGGCGGAAAGGGCGCGTCTGTTGATTACGGAGTAGGGCGACCGGTAGAAGCAGCAAAAAAGGGAAACTCAATAAGTTTCCCTCTGTGGTGGATTTATGGTGTGGTGTTCCGTTTAGGGCGCTGCTTAAGGTGCTGCTGGCTCTGGCAAATATGGGCGCAGAAATTGCCCGGTAAAGCTGCCCTCGACCTGTGCGACTTCTTCCGGCGTACCCGTAGCGATAATCTCGCCGCCAAAGTCACCGCCTTCGGGTCCGAGGTCGATGATATGATCGGCGACCTTGATGATGTCCAGATTGTGTTCAATGACGATAATCGTATTGCCGTTATCCACCAACTGCTGTAACACATCAATGAGTTTGGCAACGTCCATCGCGTGCAGGCCCGTTGACGGTTCGTCAAGGATGTAGAGTGTTTGCCCGGTAGCACGCTTGCTCAACTCGCGGCTAAGTTTGACGCGCTGCGCCTCGCCGCCGGAGAGTGTCGTCGCCGGTTGCCCGATGCGAATATAGCCGAGTCCGACCGCGTCAAGGGTGTTCAGCTTGTTACGCACCGTCGGGATATTCTCGAAGAATTCGAGGCCCTCGCTGACGGTCATCGCCAGCACATCGGCGACACTTTTGCCCTTGTAGTGGACCTGAAGTGTCTCGCGGTTGTAGCGCGACCCGCCGCAGACCTCGCAGTCAATGTAAATATCGGGCAAGAACTGCATCTCAATCTTGATCTGCCCCTGACCCTGACAGTTCTCGCAGCGACCGCCCTTGACGTTAAAGCTAAAGCGTCCGGCACTGTAACCGCGAATCTTGCTTTCCGGCAAATCGGAGAACAGCGACCGGATCGCGTCGAACATCTTGGTATAGGTGCCGGGATTGCTGCGCGGCGTCCGCCCGATGGGACTCTGGTCAATGTTGATGACCTTATCGACCAGTTCGGTGTTCTCGATGTCGTCATGGTCGCCGGGGCGATCCCGCGAACCGTTGATGATCTGCGCCATACGCGTATACAGCACATCCACCACCAGCGAACTTTTGCCGCTGCCGCTGACTCCGGTCACACACACCAGCTTGCCAAACGGAATTTTGGCATCAACGCTTTTGAGGTTGTTGGCGCGTGCTCCCTTGACGACGAGATCGTCGCCGCTCCCCGGTCGGCGTGTTTCCGGTACAGGGATGCTGAAGCGCCCGGATAGATAGTCTCCGGTGGGGCTGCCCTTCACTTTCATAACCTGCTTTGGCGTGCCCTGCGCGACGATCTGCCCGCCGCGCTCGCCCGCACCCGGTCCCAGGTCGATCAGGTGATCGGCCCCGCGCATGGTATCTTCGTCGTGTTCGACCACCAACACCGTGTTACCGAGATCGCGCAGCCCTTCCAGCGTGGTCAGCAAGCGGGCGTTATCGCGCTGGTGCAGGCCGATAGACGGTTCGTCCAGCACGTAGAGGACGCCGGTTAAGCGGCTGCCGATCTGTGTCGCCAGCCGGATGCGCTGCGCCTCGCCGCCGGATAGCGTCCCCGCCGAGCGTGACAGCGACAGGTAGCCGAGTCCGACATCGTTGAGGAAGCGCACGCGGTCACCGATTTCCTTCAAGATTTGCCGGGCGATCTGACGGTCGCGCTCGTTGAGGGTGGCGCTGTGATTGCCATTCGCGCCGTTGCCGTTGGTCGCGTTGATGTGTGCTTCATCACCGCGCAGCGTATCCACCCACTGGTCCAACTGCATGACGGGCAGATTCGTTACGCTGTCAATCGGTTGATCGGCAACAGTGACCGCCAGGGCTTCCGGGCGTAGACGGCGACCATGACAGGTGCTACACGCAACCTGTGTCATATAATCTTCAAGTCGCTCGCGCATGTAGTCGGATTGCGTCTCGCGGTAGCGGCGGCTGAGGTTGTTGACGATGCCCTCAAAACTGCTCTGGTAGGTGCGTCCTTCGCCGAAGCGGTTGGTATAGTTGATCTTGACCTTGCGTCCGCGTGTTCCATAGAGGATTACGTCGCGCTGCTTGTCGGTGAGCTTGTTCCACGGCTTGTCAAACGGGACGTTATACGCCTCGCTGACGGCACGCAGCAAATTATATGACCAGCCTTCGTCATCGACGTTCCAGCCACTCGCGTCAATTGCGCCCTCACCAATGCTCAGGTTCGGGTTGGGGATGACCATTGTTGGGTCAAATTCCAGCCGGAAGCCGAGGCCCTGACAGTCGGGGCAGGCTCCACGCGGCGTATTGAAGCTGAAGGTTCGCGGCTCAATCTCTGGAAAGCTGCCGTGTCCATACGGGCAGGCCAGTGTCTCGCTAAAGAGCGTGTCGCGGGTTTCGGCGTTGTCGTCATCCACATTGTTGACAATGACGAGGCCGTCGCCCAGTTCCAGCGCTGTCTCGATGGAATCGGTCAGGCGTGATTCGTCCGCTTTTGCTTCTTCGCTGTCGGGGTCTTCATAGTGGCGGATCACCAGACGGTCTACAACGACTTCGATATTGTGGATCACGTAGCGGTCGAGTTCGATTTCCTCTTCCAACATGTGAACGTCGCCGTCGATCCGCACACGCACGAAACCCTGATTGCGCGTTTCGTCAAGGAGCTTGTCGTGCGTGCCCTTCTTATCTTTAATGATGGGCGCGAGGACCATGATCCGCGTGCCATCCTGCATATTCTTGACCGCGTCTACGATCTGTTGTGCGCTCTGGGCGATGAGTTCGGTTCCGCACACGGTACAGTGCGGCACGCCCACACGCGCATACAACAGGCGCAAATAGTCGTAAATCTCGGTGACGGTCCCTACGGTCGAGCGCGGATTGTGGCTGACGCCCTTCTGGTCGATGGAGACGGCGGGGCTGAGTCCTTCGATTTGATCGACATCCGGTTTTTCCATCTGGCCCAAAAACTGGCGTGCATATGCGCTCAGACTTTCGACGTAGCGGCGCTGCCCTTCGGCGAAGATGGTATCGAAGGCCAGCGTCGATTTGCCGGACCCGGACAGTCCGCTGACCACGACGAGTTGATTGCGCGGAATTTCGACATCGATATCTTTCAGGTTGTGCTCTCTTGCACCCCTGACAACGATTTTATCCTGCATAGATAGGCAATCTCTCTGGCTAAGGGCGGATGAAGGAATGGATCATGTGTTCGATTATAGTCCTGCGTCCGCCGATTCTCAACGGCTAAATAGGGTACACGGCGCAGCATAGAACTGTGTTGATGTCGCATTAGAGTTTCGCATATGTTCTTGTCACAACATGTCAGGAATTCAGGTGACAGGTGAGAAGTAAAAAGATTGAACCACGAAGAAAGAAGTACACGAAGAATTTTTTCATTTTTCTTCTTCCCTTCGTGACTTCGTGGTTAGAATAATTTTTTAAGATTATTTCAGAGGATATTAAAACTCAAGAGCATATCGCTGTTTTGCCGGATGTGGCTGCAAGTCCGTTACACTGTGGGCGTAGTGAACAGTTACAGTCAACGAGATCGCAGGAGAGAGTAACCATGCCCCAGATCGCAACTACCGGAGAATTCGGCGGGCGTCACCCGGAAACAGGCGGCATCCATAACGTTCTGGCTGCCCAGGGATTCAAAGCGTCGCACACAGGCGAAGCTTATAGCGAAGCGCTGCTGCTCGGCGTCAGTGGTGGGATCACGTTCGGATACTTCACGTTTGAATACAAGGGCTACGATCCACACATGGCGATTTTGACGCGCAATACGTTTGATCCCATGCAGACGATGCTGGAGCGTCTCGCCCTCCCGCAGGAGACAAAACATACGTCCAGTGCGGATAAGGGCGAGGCGAATCTTGTTGAAGCGCTGGAAAACGGGCAGGCTCCGCTGGTGTGGGCGGATATCTACGGTCTGCCGTATAACCTGCTCGATTTCGACGCAGGCAACTGGGCGATGATACCGGTGCTCGTCTGCGGTTATGATGGCGATACCGCACATGTGGTTGATCGCGGGCGCAAGCCGTTTACGGTCACGGAGGGCCAGTTGGCGACGGCACGCGGGCGCGTCAAGAAGGACAAGTATCGCGTGATGACATTGGACGCGCCCGACGAGCGCAAGCTGGCGTCTGCGGTGCAAAAGGGCATCTGGGACTGCATCAGCCTGTTTACCGACGCGCCGCCTAGAGGGGCGAAGCACAATTTCGGCTTTGCCGGATACGAGCATTTCGCCAGAATGCTGACCAACACTCGCAATAAAGGCAGTTGGGCCAAATTCTTTGCACCCGGTCGCCGGATGGTGGCGGCGCTGGCGGGGTATGGCGGGCATCCTGGTCTTTTTCAGTGGATTGCGACCTACGGTTCGGCAGACGGCGCGGAACGCGGACTCTACGCCGATTTCCTTGACGAAGCAGCGATGATTCTGGATAAGCCCGCACTCAAAGAGGCTGGCGACCAGTTCCGCGAGACGGCGAACGCGTGGAACGACTTCGCGGCAGCGTCTTTGCCAGATGACGTGACTGGATTAGGGGAGATTCGCCAGTTGCAGGCGGAGTCGCACCGGCTATTGATTGATGCGGGCGATGATGGTGTCGAACAGCGGCGTCAGATCAAGGAAAAAGTCGAAGCCCTGCGCGAACAGGTCCGCAATGACTTCCCACTGTTGGGCGACGATGTGGCGACATTTCGTGAAGGACTCGCCGAACACGTGACGAAAATCCACGCCCTTGAGCGTGATGCAATCGCCGCATTGCAGGATGCGATGGGGTAGTCAAGGCGAAAGAGCATCGTAGGCGAGGGCGTTCTGCATGGCAGCGAGATCGCCCACGCCAGAATATGAGAATGATTTGAAGTTTGTCAACTTGCGCACCTCTTTCTGCATACCCTACGATTATAAACCCGCCACTCGTCCATGATTCCCCGATAAACGTCACTTCCCATGTTGAGAATGCAGTTTCGCTTTGACAAATGGTTAACACGGACTTAAAATCCGACTTATCTTACACCAATGAAAAGTGCTGAATCGCCCGTGCGATTTAGCTTGTAGAGTTCTTTTGTACGGAGGTCACATTTTGAAACAATATACTACGGAGCAAATCCGCAACGTCGTCTTAGTGGGCCACCAGGGAAGTGGAAAGACTTCACTGGTGGAGGCCATTCTGTTCAACGCGGGGATGATTAACCGCATGGGCAAGGTCGAAGAGGGCAACACCGTCTCCGACTATGACGAAGATGAGAAGGCACGCGGTAACTCGGTTTCGACTTCGGTCATTGCGGTCGAATTCGAAGACCATAAGATCAACATCCTTGATACACCGGGCTACACCGACTTTCAGGGCGAGATGAAAAACGCCATTCGTGTAGCAGACGCGGTGATTGTCGTCATTGACGCGGTCGCCGGGGTTGAGGTCGGTACGGAACTGGCGTGGGAATATGCCAGGCAGTTCCAGCAGCCGATTATCGTGGTCATCAACAAGATGGACCGCGAAAACGCCGATTTTGACTCCACAATGGAGCAGCTACGCGCCTCGTTCGGAGATTATAAGTTCATCCCGGTGATGATCCCTATCGGCAAGGAACACGACTTTAAGGGTGTAGTCAACGTTCAGACGCAGAAGGCGTACTATGACGCGGGTAAAGATCGCAGTGATCTGCCTGATGATATGGTCGATGTGACGGCAGAAGCGCATACGGAGTTGGTCGAAGCGGCTGCCGAAGCTGATGACGAACTGCTCGACAAGTACTTTACCGAAGAAGAACTGTCACCGGAAGAAATTCGTGCCGGGATGCGCAAGGCCGCTCGTAACCATGAACTGAACACGGTCCCGGTGTTTGTCACCGCCGGAACCAAAAATGTCGGTATCTACCCGCTTATGGAAGCGATACTCGTCTACACGTCACCGCCGTCGGTGCGTCGTTGTGGTGTGCTTCGCGGGGGTGAAGACGCCGAAATTGAGTATCTGCTACCGCCGCAGTCCGATGATGGTCCGCTGGCTGCCTATGTGTTCAAGACGACCAACGACCGCTTTGTCGGCACGCTCACCTATTTCCGTATTTTCTCCGGCAGCATCAAGGCCGATGCACGCGCTTATAACTCCACGCGTGAAAAAGAAGAGAAGATGCAAAGCCTCTCTGTGCCGCAGGGCAGAGAATATGATTCCGTCGACATGCTGCACGTGGGCGACATCGGCGTCGTCGCCAAATTGAGCGAAACGTATACGTGTGATTCTTTAGTGGATAAGAAAGACCCGTATACCATCGTCAAGCCGACCTTCCCGTATCCGCTGTACTCGGTGGCGCTGTCCCCGCGTACACAAGCCGACAGCGCGAAGATGGGTGTGATTTTGACCAATCTGTGCCACGCCGACCCGACGCTGCGCTGGCGTCAGGATGCGGATACACGCCAGACGGTGCTGGAAGGCATGGGCGAGGCGCATATCAATCTGGCAATCAGCCGCGCCGATGCACTGGGCGTAGGCATCGACACGCACATGCCGAAGGTCCCGTATCGTGAGACAGTTAGCGGCACCGCAGAGACGACCTATCGCCACAAGAAACAATCCGGTGGTGCGGGGCAGTTCGCAGAAATCAGCCTGCGTCTGACGCCGAATATAGGTGAAGGTTTCATGTACGAAACCAACATCTTCGGCGGCGCGATCTCGCAGTCGTTCCTGCCCTCCATCGAAAAAGGCATCCGTCAGGTGCTGCCGACAGGTGTCATCGCCGGGTTCCCGGTCGTGGATGTGAAAGCGGTCGTTTTTGACGGCAAGGAACATCCAGTAGACTCCAAAGACATCGCTTTCCAGATTGCCGGACGCGAGGGCTTCAAGGCCGCGTTCATGGATGCAGGTCCCGTCCTCATGGAACCGATTATGGATGTCGAGATCATGGTGCCTGAAACGATGATGGGTGACATCATGGGTGACCTCAACACGCGGCGCGGTCGCGTGCAGGGGATGGATACCGTTGGTACGAAGAGCGTAGTTCGCGCTCAAGTTCCCCTGGCAGAGATGATGCGCTACGGCAACGATTTGCGCTCGATGACGGGTGGACGCGGTATCTACACTATGGAATTCAACCGCTACGATCAGGTCCCCAATCATCTGCAAGACGATGTGATTAAGGCCAACAAAGAAGCGGAAGAAGAAGCAGGTTAGGTTTAACCAATACGATTGCGTAGCGCCGCCAAGCCAGTACGCGAAAGAAAAACACCGCGACCATTTGGTCGCGGTGTTTCGTTGTTTAGTGGGTGCGGCTGCGAATTTACTACTGGTTGCTGCGGTCTTCTGTGTTTTCTTCGCCGGTGTTGCTGTCCACGACTTCACCCGTCTTGTTGTCGATGGCGTGCCCGTTGGTGCTGCCTTCGATGATGTCGGCGTCGGTGGTCGGCTCGTCTTCCTCATCATGGTCATGACCAAGCGAGAAGTGGCTACCGGCCTTATTTTCGACACTGGACGGAACCGGGGTATCCGGTGTGGCTTCGTCCGCAGACATTCCGAACAGGCGCAGCATGGTTTCCTGCTCAACGACTTCTTGCTCTAGCAAAGCGTTGGCAAGTGCTTCGAGCTTGTCGCCATTTTCTTCCATCAACTTAATCGTCCGGTCGTACACATCTTCAACGATGCGTCGGACTTCGGCGTCAATGCGGGCGGCGGTTTCTTCACTATAGTTGCGCCCCTGCGTCATCGAGTAGCCGAGGAAGGGCTGGCTTTCGTTATCCCCGAAGTTTAAGGGGCCAATAGCATCACTCATGCCGAACTCGGAAACCATACGGCGGGCCATTGAGGTCACGCGGCGCAGGTCGTCAGAAGCGCCGGTTGTGATTTCGTTAAATGTGACGGCTTCTGCCGCCCGTCCACCCAACATGACAATCATGCGGCTGGTGAGATATTCCTTCGGATAGTTGCGGATTTCATCTGCCGGAGCAAAGGCCGTTACACCGAGCGCCTGTCCACGCGGGACGATGGTCACTTTAAGGACCGGGTCGGCGTGCGGCGTCAATGCAGCGGCAAGGGCGTGCCCAGCTTCGTGATAGGCTACCACGCGGCGTTCCTTCTCATTCGTCAGCGGTGGACTTTCCGTACCGAGGACGATGCGGTCAAAGGCGTCGGAGAAGTCGCGCAGGCCAATTTTCTTGGCGTTGCGGCGTGCGGCGTTGAGCGCGGCCTCATTCGCCAGATTTGCCAGGTCCGCACCGGAGAAACCGATAGTTCCCGAAGCGAGGTTGTCAAGGTTCACGTCGCTGGCAAGCGGTTTGCCACGGGTGTGAATCTTGAGGATTGCCAGACGCCCGGACTTATCAGGCAGACCGACAGTCACCTGACGGTCAAAACGACCGGGACGCAGCAACGCCGGATCAAGCACGTCGGGGCGGTTGGTCGCCGCCATGACGATTACGCTCTCGGTGCGGTCAAAGCCGTCCATTTCAGCAAGCATCTGGTTGAGTGTCTGCTCACGTTCGTCGTGACCACCGCCCAGACCGGCCCCACGCTGGCGACCGACGGCGTCGATTTCGTCGACGAAGATGATGCTGGGCGCGTTGTCTTTCGCTCGCTTGAACAGGTCGCGGACACGCGATGCGCCGACACCGACGAACATTTCCACAAATTCAGAAGCGGCGATACTAAAGAAAGAGACACTGGCTTCGCCTGCGACAGCACGCGCCAGCAGGGTTTTACCTGTACCGGGCGGGCCAATCAACAGCACACCACGCGGGATGCGGGCACCCAGGGCGATGTACTTGTCCGGTTCACGCAGGAAGTCGACGATTTCGACCAGTTCGCGCTTTGCCGCGTCCTGCCCGGCGACATCGTCAAAGGTCACCTGCGGCTTTTCGACCGTGTATTCGCGGGCCTGTGTGCGACCGAAGCCGAACGCGCCGTTCATCTGACGTTGGGCGCGGCGGGCCGTCCATACGAAAAAGGCGATGATAAGCAGCAGCGGTGCCCAGTTCAGCAGCAGAAGTAACAGTGTGGGCGTCCCTGTCTGTTCAGGGAGAATTTCCGCGTTGCTGTTAAGCAGCGCTTCGGTCAGACGTTCGATGTCGCCTTCAAGGATGGTGGCAGAAAAGCGCGTCACCTGCCCGTTGGGGGTGGATACCGAACTGCGGAAAACACCTTCGACCGTATTGTTATCGCGGATCGTGATCTGTTCGACGTTGCCGTCCAACGCTTCTCCATACAGCGTGTTGTAGCTGACCTGCCCCGGTGAGGGGCCAACACTGCCGAATCCGCCAAGCTGAATGAAGAACCAGCCAAGCAAGAAAATCAGGATCGCGGGCCAAATCCAGCGCTGCCAATCTGGCTGTGGCGGCTGTTCTTGACCATTATTGTCATTCTTATCTTGGTTATCGTTGTTATTTGGGAACATGATAGGCGAGAAACCTTATACACAACGGTTGAAACATGAGTTTAGACGCGAAGTATTAGAATAGCGCAAATACTATGTCAGGGCCACATGAACGGCACTTATGCTTCCCTAACGCGATAGCTCATGCTCATCGAGGATAAAGTGTATCTATATGAATTGTCTACTGCAAATCTTACCGGGATGCTACATAAGCGATTCCGGCAATGCTAACGTCAAGTCGGCGTCTCACAGTGAGAAGTCAGGTGCGTCTGAACCGGTGACGTTGATCGCTAGCGTGATTGGCGTGCGCTGTTGCGGCGGATTCGTGCTACTCCAGCGGTATTGTTTCGCGGATGACGCCCGCCCGCTCATGTTTCACCGTCACCTTGACTTCACCTCCTTGCGGCGCTTTGATCGTCCATTCGACTTTGGTGCGATCCGACGTATCCGCCGCATTGCCCCACACCGTCAACGCGGATGGCGTATAGGCGCGTCCCTCTAGCTGACCGATTTCCTGCCGCGATTCGCCTTGAATCAGCAGCGCTCCATCTGGCAGTTCGATCTCGGCGACCACATCGCGGACCGCTTTCTTCGCCAGTGCTTGTTTGCTGACATATGACGGCAGCCAACCTGTATTCTGCACTACGACGCGCACCTGATAGTTGTCGCCGCCAATGTTCGACACCCGCCATGATTGTAGTTCCAGCCTGGGTGAGATCATCAGGTGATAAATCGCCCAATCGCTAAAGGGTGCGATCTCTTTTTCGAGGAACTTCGGCGGGGGGTTGCGCCACACATTTAGATGATCCCAACCGCCAAGCTCGACTTTACCCAACTGCGGATGGTCGAACTCGTACCAATCGACGTAGGCCGCGCCGTCGAGTTGTTCTTCGCTCCACTTGAGGATTTTCAGGTCGTCCTCAATGGGGTGTTCACGGTACCAGTCAATCCACTTTTCGGTGATTTCCACGCCAGATTGTGCCTGTACCGACCAGATTTCGACCGTCCAGCCATAGATGCCCAGTTGATCGTACAGCCAGTCATCGAACACGCCCGTAATCACCTGCTTGGGGTGATATTTAAAGTCGTGGAACACAGAGATATTCGGATACCCGGTGATGTCCGTTCCTTTTTTGCCGATGGTCTTGTAAACCTGTAAATCCTCGGCAGGCATACTATCGTCCGGCTGTGTACCATAGGGGCGCAACAGCACGCCGCTAAAGGTGTGGAAGGTCAGCCCGCCGGTGATGTTTTTGTGGCGGGCGATAAACTCGACCAGCGCGTGAACTTCCGGCTCTGAGGTGGGGTATGGTCCGGCCCCGGACTGCTCGTCCTCACCACGCCAGTGCGAGGGGAAATTCCTGTTTAAATCGAGGCCCTCTTTAATGCGCCTGGTGCGGATGGTCACACCGTCATAGTCCTCGATTGTGCCTTCGGGCAGCACGCGATAGTATTCGCCGCCGTACTCATCCGGTTCGCGCCGAACCAACAGGCGCGGCTCGTCGGGATGCGGCTTATACGGGCCATTGGCGTCTTTGATACGCATCATCAGCATACGACCGTCGCCGTCCACGTCTTCGCGCTCGAAACCGGGCAGCGGTTCCTCGTCAAACGGATGTGGGCGCGTGCTGCTGCGGATGACCTTCGGCACATCGGCGAGGGCCCATTCTGCACCATCAGGATTTACACGCGGCACGATGTAGAAGGCACGTGTATCGAGCACACCGGTGATTTGTTCGTCTGTGCCGTACTCGGTTGTCAGCTTGTTGATGAGATACAATGCCGCCGTACCGGGCGAAACTTCAGTGGCGTGGATGTTGGCGTCGATCCACAGGGCGGGTTTTTCTTCTGCGGGTCCGGTTTCGGTATTGGTGACGGTCACCAGCCAGATATCACGGCCCTCGTAGCTTTTGCCGATGCTTTGCACGCTCACCAGATCGGGGTATTCGGCGGCGAAGGCGTTCAGCAGGTCGGTCAGTGCTTGGTAGCGATAGTAGCGGTCAAAATGAATCTCAGGCATCAAAATTGCTCCTCGTGCGAAAAACACTTTTAAGGGGAGTATACCGCCTGTCGTTTAGAAGTCGATGACCGTTGACGATTGGTCTGTCCCATATGGAACCAGACATGATGTGACTACGTATACATGACGAACCTACAGGGGAAATACCACATGAGTGACGACTATTTCCCTTCTTCGATGAAGATGAGGTGTCGCAGCAAGCCACGCGCTAAACGAAAAAGACGCAGGGAATGCCCACGTCCATGCGTTGAAATTCTAGTGTCACCCCTCTACGTTGGGTGCTGCCTGCTGTGCCGAAAATCGCGTAGTCCGTAGCTGCTTCAGGCGGATGTTGATGACGCCGATCCCTGTGAAGATCAGCAACGCACCAATGACGAGCAGGGCGTCCAGCGTCTCGTTCAGAATCAGTGTGCCGAGGATCAAGCCGACGACCGGGACTACGTAGGTGACCATCGTCGCCCGAAACGCGCCCAACTCTCGCACGATGAAGTAGAAGAACAGATACGCCAGAAATGTGTTGAAGAAGCCGAGCGATAACACTGCCAGCACGATATCCGTATCCACACTTTCCAGCGGGACCCATGCGCGACCACCGACCAGCGGCTCAATCACGACGAATACGGCAGAAATCAAGGCGCTGAAGGTCAACGCGGCAGTGGCGAGGACAATCGGCTCAATCGTACCTTGTAGCATCTTGCGGCTGTAGACGGTCGCCGAGGCATAGCACAGTGAGGCTGCCATAATCGCCAATTGACCGAGGAACAGGTCCTCGATAGCACGTCCTCCGCTTAACGAGCGACTGGATAGCACCAGAATCCCTAAAAAGCCGAATGCGATCCCCAGCACCTTGCGCGAGGTAATGCGCTCATCGACAAAAGCGAAATGGGCGATTACCAGTGAGAAGAAGGGGACCGTCGATTGAATGACGCTGGCGAGTCCGCTGGGGACGGTTTGCTCACCGATGCTGATAAACGTGAACGGCACTGCGGTGTTGAACAGGCCGATGATGAACAAGGAGCGCAACATTTTCAGATCACGAGGCCAGCGTTTGCCGCGCAAATGTAGCACAATGTTGAGGCCAATGGCGGCGACCCCGGTACGGATAAATACCAACTGGGTAGGTGCTAGATGTTCCACGCCGACGCGAATCAACAGAAACGACGATCCCCATACGAGACTGACAAACCAGAATGCGGCCCATGCCGATGTTTTCACGGTGTTTTCCTTTTTGTTGATGGCTTTTGGCTGAACAACCCAATAGATAATCTGGTTTTGTGGGTGGATGCCTTACGGGGCGGTGGATCGCGCCGCACGATTTTCACAGCATACGTGATTCGCTGCTGACATGCAACGGACATTGATCTATAGACGGGTTAGGACAAACCGGCTAAACGTGTGATGCATGTGCGTTAAGAGGTGAATAAGAAACGTGTATTTTTTCACAAAAACGCTTGACACTGACTGCGAAACGGGCGTAGCATGGAGCTTGTGTTACGAGTTTGAGCGTATGATCACGTAAATAAAAACCTTTGAAGTCGCGTGTGACCGCTTATGACCTGCACATGTGTCGAGTTGTCAGGCAGGCAGCAGACCGGACAAAAACAAGTACTAGGATTTGATCCAATCAGCCGAAGTTTATTGTAAGGCCATAAGGCCGGGCCATAGTGCCACATTTTTAGGCTGAACGAACCGGAGAGCGTCTCCGGTAATCTAAACCAGTCCTTGTCTGCAATGCAAACCCTCAGGAGGTTCCTGATGATCGACAGTGATTTGACCAAGTACGGACGCGAACGCTATGACCAGTTGTTGGCGGAAGCCGAAGCTGAACGTAAGGCTCGTCGCGTCGCAGCATCTAACAACAATCAGCCGCTGAAGGCGATGCTCGATAAAGTGAGTGCGCTTTTCACCAGCGACGAGGCGGAACCCAAGCCGCGCACCGCCACGCAGGAATTGCGCCGCGTTAACGGGTAATTCCCCGGAAAATAGCAAATTAAAAAAGACCGCGTATACGCGGTCTTTTTGTGTTGCCTGCTCGTTTATTACAGATTGTGACAAAAAACACATTTGACTCTCATTATTCGCTTAGTTCAGTGTAGTTTCCTTTAGCAGTACACGCTTGTGAAAAAACGCACAGATAGGGACGGGGAAAATTTGACGTGCTAGGACTCGCCTCAACGATAACGGATTCGCTGGAACACTTCTGGGAACAGCATGTGATGAAGCGTGCCGCCGGCAGCATTCTGGTGGTGGTCTACATTGCTATGATCGCGCTGGTGGAATTCAACCGCGTCGGCTATCTGCCGGAACCGCTGTCTTCCACGCTGCCAACCAACCACTTCTTCGCTGTTGAGATTGCATTTACGGTGCTGCTGCTGACCGAGGTCGTCAGCCTGATCTTCGGCCTGACACGCTCGTTTTCGCGTTCCATCGGCATCCAGCTAGAGATTTTGTGTCTCATCTTCCTGCGCGATACCTTCAAGCAGTTCACCTATTTTAGCGAGCCGCTGGAATGGGAACTGGTCGTCGAAAGCGTCGGCCCGATGATCGTAGACGCGCTGGGTGCGCTGGTGATCTTCGTCATCATTGGTGCCTATTACCGCGTCCAGAAAAATCGCCCTATCACCGCTGACGAAGTGGAACAGGCCGAATTCGTGGCCTATAAGAAGCTGATCGCGCTTGGTCTGGTGGTGGTGTTCGCGATGATCGGTGTCGTTGATTTCGTGCGCCTTCTAACCGGGCAGGAAACCTACCCCTTCTTCGAGACGTTCTATACCATTCTCATCTTCACCGATGTGCTGATGGTACTGCTCTCGCTACGCTACAGCATCAACTTCGCCGTGACCTTCCGCAACTTCGGCTTTGCGATTGTGACGGTGTTCATCCGGTTGAGTTTGATCGCGCCGACGCTGGTCGGTGTGGCGTTGGGTATTGGTACGGCCCTGTTCGCGCTTGGACTCAGCTATGCCTATCATATCAGTGGCGATTACATCGCAAAGCAGGCGACGAAACATCACGCCGACGAACCTCTCAAGGGCGGCCTTGCCCGACAGATTGAGGAAATCGGCGGCGTGTCACCGCGTCCGGCGGAACGGAATCCATCCTACGCACCGGGGGCGGATTAGCGGCGAAACACGTGGTTGGGCGCAGTACACACTGCGCCCACTAAACCACATGCGGTCATTCTTCATCATCATCGGGGTCGGGCATCAACCGCGATTCGTCGGCGAGGCGGTTTTCGGTCGCGATCGCACAGTAGCGATTCCACAGCTTATCCGCGAATGCCTCGGCGTTGGTCGGTGCGCCCTGTGCCGCGAAGTAGTCGCACACACGGGTTACGTCACGCGTGAAGATATGGCGTCCATGATCGTTGCTATGCGGGTTCACCACCTGCGGAAAGTCAATCAGTGTGATGTTGCCCTGCCAGTACAGGATGTTATACGCGCTCAAGTCGCCGTGAACGATGTCGTTTTGCAGCATGACCTCGATATAATGCAGCACTTTGTCGCGCAGTTCGGCAGCCTCGTCAGGGTCCAGATTGACCTGACTCAGCGTGGGCGCGGCGCTATACTCGTCGCCGATATAGCCCATCAACAGCGCGTTTTCGGCGGATTGTATCGCCTTCGGGACGGGCAACCACAACGATTGCAACTGTTTGAGCGTGTTGAACTCGTACATCAGCCATGACGTGTGCCGGACCAGTTCGCCGTAGGATGATTTCTTCGTCATCGCACGTTCGACGCGCAAGACCTGCTTGCCCACCGGACGCCCGTCCTCGGTCAGCACCTCGCGTCCGGCGCGATAGGCGCTGTCGTTGCGTAGCTGCCGGAACATGCGCGGGCGATAGACCTTCGCCGCCACCAGATCAAAGCCGGTATTCGGGTGCGCCTGACAGCGATAGACATTCGCCTCCTTACCGCCCTTGACCTGCGCCAGTACGTCGGTGATGAGGTTCAGGTCATAGAACGGGCGCAAAGATTTTAGCAGCCATGCCGCCTCGTGTTTACTAGGCTTGTAGGTCGTCTCGAAGCCGCCTTCAAGCCCGGTCGTATCCGCGATTTCTTCGATAATCTCGGAATCCTTCTTCTTCGGTTGGTGATTGACCTTCGGTTTGCGCTTGCGCCGCGCCTGACGATCATTGCTCATGGCGTCGAAGGTCGATTCGTAGTCGTTGTACTCGTCGTCAAAATACGACTGAAAGTTATTCATTGGTGTTGGGTTTTTCCCTTTGATTTCTAGCGATTCGCTGTTAGCGATCAGCCGTTAGCACATGCTGCTGTGCTTTGCTAAAAGCCAACAGCTAAAGGCTAAAAGCTGGATTTAAAATGTCACATCCGGGTAGGGCAGCGCTGCCGGGAACATGGCGCACATCGTCGCCTGAAGTTCTGGCGACGGGTCGCCCCAGCCGCGAATGTTGAATTCGTTCGGATCGCGGACGCCATAGAGCAGCGCCGCCAGCGCGATCTGGTCGAGCGTGCAATCCGGTTGACCGCCCGGAGTTACATGCAGCACACCCGCGTTATCAGCCTCGAACGTGTACACGCCGTTGTTCCACGCGGCGAAGTCGTCGACAATCTGTGCCGTAAAACGCCCTTCGGCTGCCGCGACGGGTAGCCCGTCCAGGCGCGAGACGTTCAACACACGGGAGAACGCCACACCAAAGCGCTTGATCTCCGGGTAGAGGTCGGCAACCCAAAGGTCGGGGTTGGTCCCCGGTGGCACGCGGGAGATTTTGACCTCTTTCACCTGATCAATGTGGCGTGCAATCCACTGCAACAGCAGATAACGTGCTTCAGGATCGTCGTAGAAAAAGGGGTGGATTTCCATCGTATCGCCCCAGTCGCCGGTCTTTTTGTAGACCATCACGCCGACGACCTCGCCGTCGCGCCGTGCGATTGCCATATGGCTGTCTTTGGTGATCATATCGGGGTCCTCGCTCCACTCCTCGTTGTAGCAGAAACCGTGGGTGCGGGTGCGGACCTTCAGCTTATAGTCACGGAAGATGGACAGGTTCTCTTTGAAGCTGACGCGCTCAATCTCGCCGGGGAAGTCCTTGTACATCAGTGATTTGATGTTTTCCGGCTTGAACTTCACCTCTATGGGCATGGGCCACGATGCGAATCCCAGACGCTCATAGAACGACTCTTTGAACGCGTACAACGCTGTGATTGCGTATCCGGCTTCGTTCATGTGGACGAAGCTATCGTGGATGATCTTTTTGGCGTATCCTTTGCGGCGTGCTTCGGGGTAGGTACTCACCCCCCAGATGCCGCCCCAATCAAGGATATGACCGCGCAGGTTATGACGCATCGCCTGATATGCTGCCGACGCCATCGGCTTACCGTCCTCTTCGAGCACAAAGAAATGCTGTGTGCGTCTGGCTTTGGTGAAGAACGCCCACCGTTCTGGCTTGAACTCCTCTGCGGGCGAGTTGCTGAAGGCATAGGCCATCATCGGCGCAGAGATTTGCTTGATGTCTTCTTCAGTGTGATTTTCCGTCGTGATGATACGTGTCGTGATTTCGGTCATCGTTTGGTGTCCTTTGCTGTGTGTCTGCTTTACCGGCAGAAGTATAAACAGCACGCCTTCTGGATACGAATTTCGCTCCGGTTCGAGGACAAAGCCACGCGACAACGCGAACCCATCGCAAGATGTACATTACACAAGGGTCTGTGTTGCAGTGGTTTAGCTTGGTGGGGAGAAAATTGAGAAGCAAGTGTTGCATACTCCACCAGGCAGCGCGAAACCATCCCCGACTATATGGGATTCTCGGCATACCTGCGTGAAAAGAGAGGGAGTGATCAGCCTTCAGTTTTTAGTTTTCAGTAAAAAACCAAGATCATCCATGAAGAAATTATATTCGATGGAAGACCGAACACATTTACTGAGTACTGTCTACTGGGTACTGTTTACTGTCTATCGACGCGCAGATACGCCTTTGACAACTTGGGTCACAGTGATTTTTGCCATACCGTACATGCTCGTCCTTTCCTGAGTTGAATAAATGCGGACCGCATAATTTAGAGTCCGAAGCGACTATACCATGAAAAACGTGGAGATGTCAACAAGGTCGGCGAGGGTTCATATGGGGTAATTTCAATATCTAAGATGCAAGGAGCGACCCATGAGCCACCCCTTGTATCTTATAGATATGATGAGATGCAAAATCGGTATGAGTTACACAAAAATATCCACCGGACGCCCGGTTTCCGCGCTTTCGATGGCTCCAAACACCATAGCCAGCGATTTGATGTTATCCGAAGCGGTCGTTAACGGTGTGCATCCGTTGTGGATGCAGTCGATGAACTCCGCCATAATCGCCGCGTGTCCGACTTCGGGCATTTCTGATGCAGGTGGAATCTTTTCATCGTTTAAGTCGGAGAAAAACTTATCTGATGAGGCGACCGTTTGCGCTTGCAGGCGTTCACCGCCGTCCCACAAGGCCGTGCCGTTCGTCCCGGTGACACGCCATGTAGCTTCCCAACTGGTTTGCAGGCCCTCGGCGCACCAGCTTCCGCGATAGGTATAGACAATGCCGCCTGTCATCTCGAAAATGGCGACAGCGGACGCCCCATGTGCGTACCAGGACTCTGCCGGGTTCCACTCTTTACAATAGACGGATACCGGGTCCGCGCCGGTCAGATAACGTGCCGCGTCGAAGGTGTGAATCGCCATATCCAGCAGCAAAACGTGATCCATCTCTGCACGAAAACCGCCGAAGTGCGGGGCGAGGAAGAAGTCGCTGTTGAGGGTGGTCAGTGTGCCGAGTGCGCCGCTTTCTACGAATGATTTTGCACGACGGATGTGCTTGTTATAGCGGCGATTTTGAATGACCGCGTATTGCTTTCCAGCGGATTCAGCAGCGGTGACCATCTCGCGGGCGGCTTGCATCGAATGTGCCAGCGGCTTTTCTCCGAGGACGTGACAGCCTGCTTCCAGTGCTGCCAGCGTGATTTCATAGTGCGCTTCGGGAATGGTGCAGTCGAACACAATATCGGCGTCTATCTGATCAAGGGCGGTTCGAATGTCTGTCTCGATGATCGGGTTCTGTGCGCCATAATCTCTGGCACGTTCCGCCGCCGCATCACGGTTGAGATCGACAAAGGCGACGAGTTCAACGGCATCTGGCATGGATTTTGCTGCATCCACCCATACCCGGCTCATGCCGCCGCATCCCGCGAGAATTGTTTTGAGTGCAGTCATGGCCTTAGCTCCCGTCATCCAGTCGTAGTACCGCCTGGGCGATGCCGTCAGCGTCCAGCAGCAGAATCGCGTCGCCTTCGTCGCCGAACACGGCAGAATCGCGGTTCCAGTATTTGACGACGGTTGTCTCGTCGCCGACGCGGGTGCGCACGAGCATTTCTGCCTGCGAGAAGAAAC
>DAOTXA010000207.1:0-9435 GCA_034435595.1 Anaerolineae bacterium
GGATGGTGAGTCCAGGCCGATCAGCCGCCCGCCACGCCCTGCGAACCATTCAATGAGTTCTACGCTCAAGTATGGAAATTGCTCAGGCCATAGGTCGTCCGGCAAATCGCTAGCGCGACTGTGAATCAATAGACGCGGCGCGGCAATCTCAGTATGCGCGAAATCTGCCGGGGTCAGCGGGCCATCCTGTTTGTCAACTGTGATGACCTGAGCACGCCCGATATAGGCATCTAACGGCATCTGCGCCGGATGCTCACCGTCTGCCGTGTAGTGAAAATAGGCATCGGCGTGTGTCCCGGTGTGTGCGCTGAGATGCAGTGTAGTTAGATTGACCGAATTCTCGTCTTGTAGCGACAGCACACGATCCAGCGCGAAGGGTGTGTCTCCGGGCCAGACCTGAAGCTGTGGCGTCACGGTACGCGTGATGTCGTAAAGCATGGTTCCTCAAGAAATATGTACATACCCGATCTTATTATAAGGCGTTTCCGGGTTATGGTCGCTTGAGTGTTCAGGGACTCGTACAGTGCGTACAGGCGCGTTGGCGTCAGGTTGCCGGATTGTTAGGTGGTTGACGCGATCCAGCGGGCTTTGCATAATCAAATCGATTTACTGAAACTACATTATGGAGATAAATTTAGATGAGTGCATCGTTTGATATTTCAGGTAAAGTCGCGGTGATTACCGGGTCATCTCGTGGTATTGGATTGGCAATTGCGCAACAATTTGCCGAGGCAGGCGCGAAGGTGGTGCTATCCAGCCGCAAACAGGATGCGCTGGACGAAGTCGCCGCCGAAATGCGCGAACAGGGCCATGACGTACAGGCGATTGCCGCGCACAATGGCGACAAATCTGCATTACAGGCGTTGATAGCGAAATCGGTCGCAGCCTATGGGACGGTCGATATTCTGGTTAACAACGCGGCGACAAACCCGTATTATGGCACGCTGCTCGAAGCGGAGGACAGCGTGTGGCAGAAGACGCTAGAAGTTAATTTGCTGGGTAATGTATGGCTGACTCAGGCGTTTGTGAGCGTACTGCGCGAACAGAATAAGGGCGGCAAAATTATCAATGTGGCGTCAATCAATGCGCTGCGTCCGGGCACGTTTCAGGGGATTTACAGCATCACGAAGGCGGCGGTCGTCAATTTGACGCAAACACTGGCGCTGGAACTTGGCAGCGACAACATTCAGGTCAATGCCATCGCACCCGGGTTGGTCAAGACCCGTTTCGCGCAGGCAATTTGGACAAACGAGACGTTGAGCGAGTCGATTACAGAAAAAACACCCCTCAAACGCATTGGTGAGCCGGATGACATCGCCGGGATTGCGCACTATCTGGCGTCACCCGCTTCTGGGTTTGCAACCGGGCAGGTTTTTGTGGTCGATGGCGGAATCACGGTTCCGCTGATTTAGCGTGGACTGTAACAGGAGGAACATTTTGCGGTTTATGTTGTATACGACGATGACCGTCGCGCAGTGTTCAAGCGCACTTGTAGAGCGTATCGAGGCGAAACCGACGAAAACTCGCGTCGATCTCGACGGTCGTGTGGAAAAAGGCGGTTACTTCTCATTGGCGGTGACGCTGCCGACAGTTGTTCGCTTGAAGCGTACCACACGCATGAAGGGGCGCATCTTTCGTGAAAGCGGTCAAACAGTAATACGCGGCTATGTACCAGACGGTGTGAGTCCACAGTGGCAGCGCATCCTGGCCGGGATTCTGGGCTTGTTGGCGACGCTCGTCCTGTTAAACGGTGAACTTGTACTGGCGCTGATCGTTTTGGCAGGTGGCGTGCTGGCCTATGTGCCGATGGCCGGGGACTGGAAGAATAGCGATATACTACTCATCGAAATTGAGAAGGCGTGCAAAGCCAGCCCCAGGCCAAAGAAGAAGAAGAAGTGAAAACGGGTTCACACACTGTTTTCAGCGCGGATATGCGCCAGCAGCGCGTCTGCACCATTGCTGATGAGGCGATACACCCGGTCAAATGAACCGTCATAGTACGGGTCGGGGACTTCGCGCTCGTTTACGGTCCCGGCTTCGTTGGCATAATGCAGAAATGTGGTGATAGTCGGGTTACCGTCTGCCTCTGCGTTGTTCAAGCGTTTGATGTCGCTGAGATTGGATGCATCCATCGCCAGCACATAGTCAAACCGGCTGAAATCTGCGAATTGTAGCTGGCGTGCTCGTCCATCATAGGGAATGTCGTATTTGTGCAGAATTTTCAGCGTGCCGGGATGCGCGGTTTCCCCGCTGTGCCAGCCACCCGTTCCAGCAGAATCGACGCTGATTTTGTCGCTCAATCCTGCTTTTTCGACGCGCTCAGCGAAGACTGCTTCCGCCATCGGTGAGCGGCAGATATTGCCCAGGCACACAAATAGCACGTTAATCATCGTCGCTATCGCCTGTTTCGCTCACATCGGCATCCACGATGTCTGCTTCAACGGTGGTGGTTTCAGCGCCGGAGGTGGGCATATCGTCGTCCTCTACGGCTTCACCTTCTATGACATCGACATCTTCAGACACAGGTTCGGTGGACATGGAGATTTTGCCGTCGATAAATGCGCCTTCCTCGGTAGCCAGGGCCGTTGCGGCGATGTCTCCCCACACACGCGCCGTGCGCAGTAGTTGCACCTTCTTCCCGGTGACGTTGCCGCGAACCGTACCGGCAATCGAGATATTGCGGGCGTTGATGTCGGCGTTGATATTGGCAGTTTCGCCGACAAGGACGTTACCGGTGATTTCCAATGTGCCGGTAAAGTCGCCATCTAACCGGATATTGGAATCGCTGCGCAGCGCACCTTCGATGGTGCAGCCTGCGCCCATAATTGTCTCAAAACCGGCGGTGTTGCGTGTCGGATTGGCAGGGGTGATGGAGTCGGTTACGGTTGAGGAAGAGGATTCGCTGGATCGACGATTACTGAAGAAAGCCATGGGTTCGCGCTCCTGATACATTTTTCGTCACGGATGATACGCCATTTTCTTCTCATTTTAGGAGAATGTGTCACATTCGCCAGACCAAACCGTTGAATGCGGCGAATTTGGCACGCTAAATCATGTTGTCTGTGCTATGATTGCGCGGAAAGTGGTCGAAAACGCCGTTTGCTACTATTATTATCTTCGATGGACGTTTTAACTGCCACATAGAAAAGTTAATCGCCTATGACGACTGTCTGGAATCTGCCACGAATTGAAATTGTACCTCTGACGACTGTGAATGAAGAGCGTCGTACTGCCCTGTTGACTGGCTATACGTCCTGGCAGCAGGTGGGGCGAATGCTCGAACTGCCGTTGGTCGTGCAGGCCGAACCGCATACAGCGGCGCGGAGTTTTATGGATGATCTGGCGCAAAATCTACCGGAAACTGTCGAAGTCGTCTACGGCGTCGGCGGTGGACTGGTAGCCGATGTCGCCAAATACGTTGCCTGGAAGCGTAACCTCCCCAGTGTCATCATTCCGACCGCGTTGAGTGTTGACGGCTTTTTTACGCCGATTGTCGCTGTCCGTGAAGACGATACCGTAGGTTACGAGGATACTGGCCCAGCGGAACAGGTCATTATTGACTGGGACGTGGTTGCATCTGCGCCGCCGCACCTACGTGGAACTGGGATCGCCGAGATTCTGAGTATCGTGACCGGGTTGCTGGATTGGCGCTATGCGGCTGAGCACAATCAGAACACACCGCAGACGCGTTTTCAGCAATGGGCGGCGAGTCTGGCGGCAGGCATCGCGCAGCAGGCGTTTAAGATCGCCAAAGGGGTGGGCGAAGGACGCAAAGATGCGCTCGAAAATCTGCTCAATTTGATCCTCACAGAGGTATCACTGACCAACCTGCTCGGTCATACGCGCCCGCAGGAAGGCAGCGAACAGTATTTCGCCTATGCCATCGAACCAAAGGTGGCGCGTGCACGCAATCGCGGTATCCCCTACGCTGACCTGATCGGTCCGGGGATTCTGATTTCAGCAGCATTGCACGGGCAGGATATCACCCCAATTCGTGAGACGCTGCAAAGTGCAGGCATTCGCCTCGGTCAGCTTCCGCCCGGTGACATTGCCGAAACCCTGCGCGAACTTCCGGCATATGTGAAGAAGCACGATCTACCGTACAGCATATTGCACGACATTGAGGATATGAGTTCTGATCGCATTGCGGTCTTGCTGGAAAGCACCGGGCTGGATGGGTGACGGGTAACCGTCCGCTATAATTGCGACGCGCATTGAACAAGGATTAAAAAGGTACGTTCAGGCGTGCCTTTTTTGCTGTACCGACAACACAAGGGAATATTCTATGATCCATTTCGGAACAGATGGCTGGCGTGCGGTCATTGCCGATACATTCACGTTTGAAAATTTGCGCCTTGTCTCTCAGGCGGTGGCGAATACGCTGAACGCCAATCGTACTGACGACCGTTCGCCAGAAGTCGTGATCGGATACGATACGCGCTTTTTGTCGGATCGTTTCGCGGCGGATACAGCGCGGGTGATGGCGGCAAACGGCATCGTTGCATGGCTGACCCGTACCGATGCACCGACGCCTGCAATCTCGTACAATGTCAAGGCAAAGGGGGCAGACGCGGGTATTGTCCTTACAGCGAGTCACAATCCACCTCGCTATAACGGGTTCAAGCTCAAGTCCCCGCATGGTGGCGCGGCGACTGCTGAGGAATGCAAGGTCATCGAAGCGGAGTTGAAACGCATGGACGCGGCGGGCGAATCCTCGCAGGTGATGGACGAATCCAAAGCCATCGATCAAGGCTTGATCCGACGCTTTGATCCGTCATGGGTGTACTACCAGCATTTGACCGATCTGGTCAACGTCGATACGGTATCACGTGGTGAGTTGAACGTCGTTGTAGATGCGATGTGGGGGTCAGGGCGGGGCGCATTTAGCAGCATCCTTGCACGCACACGCTGCCGTGTTGACGAGATTCGCGGTGTGCTGAATCCGGGGTTTGGCGGCATTCACCCAGAGCCGATTTTGCGCTATCTAAACGACCTCGTCGCAGCCGTTCAGCGTGACCAGGCGGATATCGGTCTGGCGACTGATGGCGACGCCGACCGTATCGGCGCAATTGACGCCCAGGGTCGGTTTGTTGATCCACACCATATCTTCGCGCTGACACTACGGCATCTGGTAGAGAATCGCAATCTGCGGGGTGATGTGGTCAAAACGGTGTCTACGACTTTGATGATCGACTCACTTGCGCAGCGCTATGGGCTAAACGTCCATGAGACGCCCGTCGGTTTCAATCACATCGCCGACCTGATGCTATCCGCCGATGTATTGATCGGTGGCGAAGAGAGCGGCGGCATCAGCATCAAAGGACATATTCCAGAAGGCGATGGCATTCTGATGGGTTTGATGTTGCTAGAGGTCATGGCTGCTGCGCGTGCGCCGCTGCACGAGATCATCGCTGACCTACAAGCGCAGGCTGGCCCTGCCCATTATGCACGCAATGACGCGAAACTATCTAAACAGCTACCCAAGAAAGAGGTCGTCAAGCGCCTATCCGAGAATGCGCCGTCGCAGATTGCCGGAGAGACCGTTGCACGGGTTGATACAAAAGATGGCGTTAAGTTTTATATGGCAGATGGTAGCTGGTTGCTGGTGCGCCCAAGTGGGACGGAACCAGTACTGCGCATTTATGCAGAATCGCGGGCAGAAGCCGGGGTTCGTGCCTTGCTCGACTATGGTGGAAAGTTGGGGCAATTCCTCACGAATTGATGGCGGCGCAAGACGTGCTATAGAGCCGCCCTCATGAGCGGCTCTTTTATGGATTATGCTTGCAATTGACGTTGTTTTCTTCCGGCGATGCGGTTCAACAGGTCGAACCAGAAGGGCGCACCCTGTGCGGCGGCAATTCCGGTGACGAGAACACCAATGATCTTTTGGACCCATAGGGCCATCAAATTGTCGTTACCGAAGTCGAAGAAGGTCTGCAAGTTGCGCAGATTATCACGCGGGTCTGGCTGACCGCTGCGTTCGGCAAGGGCGACTAGATCGTCCGTCACTTCGATATTTACCCACCCGATGGGCAGATCAAGCTCGAAGAGTGCTTGAATCGTGCGCCCGATATCTTGCGCCTCTTCCTGAATTTGCTCTAGATCGGCTTCTTCTTCAGGTGTTTCTATGCCCGTAACCGGGTCGATGATTGTATCGTCTATGCCTTCATCATCCGTTGTGGTTTCCGGCGGAATCTCAATCGTGATACCACCATCTGTGGTGATGGTTCCGCTGCGCTCGAATTCATTGGCTATGGCGACTGTTTGCAGGCGTAGTTCGTCGTTCTCCCAGAAGGTGCGCAGCAAATGCAGCGCGTCAATGTTGAGAAAAACCGCCAGCAACATGCCCACGATCAGCGAATAGAAGCTAATGCGGGCGGCATAGGCGTCGCGGGCGCGGTTCATGGCCCCGTCGAACCACTCTTTCAACTGATTTTCGGCCTGCTGCATGGTCTGCGCGGTGGAAAGAACAGTTTCCATCGCCGCCTGAAACGACTTGTCGCTCAGGTTGCGCACACCCTCCAGGATGGCGACCAGTTCCGGCGGTTTGTAACCAATCAGGTCAAGTTTTGCCTCAACGCGGTCTAACCGGAAAGCGACTTCCTGTCGTAACGAGTCATCTTTGATGCCGTCAACCGCTTTGCGAATGTCACGAAGAGTTACTTCAGAGAAGCGCATCTGAAGTTTGGACATCATTTCGCGCAGTTGTGATTTCTCGTCTGTGTTGGGCAATTTGCTGATTGCGCCGATGAGTGGCTTGTAGAGGCTTCTTTCAGACCGGGTTTTGAGCACACCCATTAGCGCGTCGACAAAGGTATCAGGCGAAAGATAAGAGATGTTATTTTCTTCGGCCTTCGCGTATTCTGCGATCTTGGCGCTGCTGATGCGCATCTCCGGGCGGATCGTCTCTTTAATCAGCCCGACAATCGGATGACCGAGGACCTTAACCTGTGTTTCCGGGTCTGTGATGAGTTCTTGAATACTGCTTTTCAATTGCTTGGCACGCCAGTTAAGCAAGGTGCCAATGAGTCCGTTGATCTGCGTGACCAGAATCGATACCAGACTAAATACAAAGATCATGCCGATAGCGACTTCAATAATTCTGGAGTCGAGCATAGTTCCCCCCGAACGGCACGTGTAAACAAAGATGAAAATATTTTAATCTGATGTGCGAAATCCGGCAATTCGGGCGATATGTGTCATTACGCGCTTTGAATAGAAGTCGTAGGAGTTGCACTTGGATCGGGATTCGCCGGGGGAATCGTCAGTGGTTCAGTGGACGTGGTAGGGGGCGGGGTGGGCGTCGCGGTCGCTTCTGAAGTTGGCATTGGGGTAATGGTTGGCGCAGGTGTTGAGGTGATGGTCGGTGTTGGGGTCGGGTTCACCGCTTCGATGATATTGTAGTAGATATATCCCTCTTCGATAGTGCGTGTGCGCGGGTTGCGGTCTATGAGATACCACTCGTTTGCCTCACCGGTCAGTTCGAGGGCGCAGACAACGGTTCCTTCGATCAATCCATCAAGAATTGGCGCATCCGGCAAAGCGAAAGCCCGCATATTGGCAACAGGGACATTGACAATAAAGTCCATGCATTCAGGCATCGGTGTACCCGTCGGCAGTGGATTACGAACGATGACGCTTTGTGTTTGCGTGGCGATTCGTTCGGCGGTTGCCGTACTGACGATTTGCGCCTGTTGCTGAGATTCTTGAATGCCCAGCCCGCCAGATTCGATAAAATCCTGAAAGCCGAGCCAGAGGTAGTAGGCGGCAAAAACGACCGCAATACCGATCAGGAAGACCAACCATGCCGGTGGGCCGCTCTGTCCGTATTGTGGACCGCTAGGGCTGGTGCCGGGGCGCTTACTCAGGGACAAGGACGCTCAAATCTCCTGCTTATTCCATAATGCGTCAGTTGTACATGCTTTGAGGATATCCTTCAAGCGGCTGTGCGGATGTGGGCTAAAAACGTAGTCGAGCCGTCGGGCAGGCTTAGTTCCTTGGCGCAAGGTATGCTCGAATCATGGCGGTTAGTTCGCTCATGGATAGGAATCGGTTGACGATGTTGACGGCTCCCGCATCCAGCGCACGCTGTCGTTCTGAGTCTTCTTCGAGTCCGGTAATCATGATGACCGGGATGGGCGCGGTTGCTGCATTCGACTTTAACTGGCGGCAGACCGCATAACCATTCATATCAGGCATCCGCACATCAAGTAGAATGAGGTCCGGGATATGGGTCTGCGCCATACTCAGCGCTTTTTCTCCCCGTGCGGCTTCCAATACCAAGAAGTTGTCTGCTGTCAGGATGGTCGATAGCAGTTCGCGGTTCATCCAATCGTCATCAACGATGAGAATGCGGGGTGCTGGGTTTTCAGGCGTATTGGACATGAACTCGCTCACTATAAGACTTGCTATGCCGGTTGACTTCGCTATTTTGCACGTAATCACACGTTAATCTTCAAAAGTATAATACAAAATATGCGGTCCTTACCCTTGATTGGCCTCTGTGTTGGATTGGCAGCACTGATGTTGGTGCTGGCTTTTTTTTCGTTGCGTGGCGAATCTAGCGAAGAACTTGTGGTGTTTGCGGCATCGTCTTTGACAGATGCCTTTCTTGATCTTGCCGATGATTTTGAGGCCCAGAACCCCGGCGTCAATGTCCTGTTCAATTTTGGGGGATCGTCAAGTCTCGCGGCGCAAATTCGCGAGGGTGCGCCCTCGGACATATTTGCCAGTGCGAATCCGGTACAGATGTCGCGGATTGCCGATAGTGCTTTACTCTCGGAAGATGCACATGTATTCGCCATGAATCGCCTTGTAGTGGTGGTCCCGGCGACAAATCCAGCAGGCGTTCAGACATTTTTCGATCTGGCGAAGGGCGGCGTTGGGCTGGTCCTGGCTGCACGCGGGGTGCCGATCCGCGAATATGCGGAGCTAGTCCTTGAGTTGGCAACAGCAGACGACGCGACTGCTTTCGATTTTCGGACGGCGGTGCTAGAAAACCTCGTCTCTGACGAGGACAATGTGCGTCAGGTCGTCGTCAAGGTCGCACTGAACGAAGCCGATGCAGGCATTGTCTACCAGTCTGATGTAACCCCGGACCTCGCAGATCAGGTAACCGTGATCGCCATTCCCGACGAGTATAACGTGACTGCCAGCTATCTAATTGCTCCGCTAACTGGAAACAGTGTACGCAATCTGGAACTTGCACGCCTGTTCGTAACATGGGTCTTGTCTGATGCAGGACAGGCGACCCTCATACGATATGGACTCAGTCCTGTGGATTCTTCGACCTAATCAGGAAACGAATATGGCTCGAATATCGAGTGCTGAACCTGGATATAAAACCTCGCTTGCCTCTACAACGCCGTTGAAAGTTGTATGGCGTCCTGGCGTCATGCTGGTGATTCTGTCAAGCGTGCTGGTGTTGTTGTTTCT
>DAOTXA010000208.1:0-2646 GCA_034435595.1 Anaerolineae bacterium
TCGTCATCGGAGCAGGTGCGAAGGTTCTGGGCGCGATTACTATCGGTGATAACACTCGCATCGGCGCAAATTCGGTCGTCGTCAAAGACATGCCCGCCGAGCAAATCGTGGTCGGCATCCCCGGCAAGCCCGTTGTGCGCAGCAAAGGCGAGTTCCGACAACCTGACCTCGATCACAGCAATCTGCCAGATGTCATCAGTGAGCAACTGCGCATTCTGCATGACCGTCTTGACCAGTTGGAAGAGCAAACTGGTGTCAACGATCCACAGGAACACGCGCCCACGCTGGAATATCATATTTAGCAATAACGGCAGTCAAAACACCATGTCTCTCAGCCTGTAACTTGCGGGCGGCAGGGGTGCCGCCCCTGAAACGATGAGACTACTTCAACCAGGAAAGAACATCTATTAGTGTCGTGTTTATATGACTATGAGAAGTTCATTATATTGACGATCATCACAGTCCCGGCGTACAATCACACCTCCACGCAAAAATGAGTCAAGGAGTTTACTATGCCGCCGACCGCTCCGGGCCGGGTCCGCATTCAACTGGAAGGCCGCGCCACTGATCTAGACGCGATGAAGGCACTCATCGAAGAAGTGCTGGATGGCGTCGTTACCGAGTCCACGCATTTTGCGCCGACAAGCGACACCGAAGATTTCACGGCTGCTCACCAGATGGTCTTGTATGTACAGATGAAAACCAGCGCAGAGATCAAATCCGCTCCACCTGCCGAAAAACCGTCATGGATGCCCTCGTCCCACGAAGAACCAACGGCGAAAATCGAGTTCGACAAGCGCGGGCAAATCGCACGCCAGTTCATTGAAGTTGAGAAGCAGCTTCGCACCATGAATCGTATGGCGCAGGACGGCCTGATCGAACGCCGCGAGTTCATGCGGCGGCTGCGTGCCCTCATCGTCACCGACGATCGGGGCGTGCAGTGGATGATGAATCAATCCGCAGACGGTTGGTTAAAATCCACCCCGGACGGATGGGTCGCGGCTGTGCCCGACATCCTCGATCCTGATCTATAGCGAAGATCGTGTGGTGTGGTGGCATTAGAGAGTATCAGGTAAACTCGCAACAAATTGAAATAGTACCCCGCTCGAACCCGAATCATCATTGTTGACCACAAGGGGGCATTTATGAATTACCGGCTTCGCATTTTCATTCTACTGGCTTTTGCATTGGTATTGCTCGGCGCTGCATTCACTGTGCAGGCGCAGGATACGCCACCCGATACCTGCCGCCAAATTCAAGAATTGGCCCTGGCGTCCATTGACAACTTATGTACCGATCTCGAAGGCAATATCGCCTGCTACGGGTATACCAACATACAGGCGCAGGATGTGGCTGGTGTCGAGGATTTCTTCGAGACAGCAGGCGAACGCCGCCCGCTGGCAGAATTTATCGAGATTCAAACCCTCTACGATCCATTTTTGCTGGAATGGGGGGTCGCCGTTCTCACGCTGGAAGTCGATCCTACGCAGAACATCGAACTGCTGCTGACCGGTGACGCACAGATGGAAAACGTCAACACACCGTCCTCGTTCTACTTCCGCACCACAGAGTCAGATTGTCTCGAAGTGCCATCTGCGCTGACGGTTCGCACGCCGGAAAATATCCGCATCACGTTCACGGTCAACGGCGCACAGATCGAAGTCGGTTCGACGGTGATGCTGCGCACTCTGGACCCCGGAAACGTATTTCAGATTTACACAATCGAGGGCAACGCCGCCGTGTTCGACCCGGTGACCGGAGCACGCACCCCGATCCCTGAAGGACAGGTCGCAGAGCGCTGTCTTTCGCAACCGCAAAGCCTGGGCGCAGATGGCGAGGCCGACGATATGGTCGTCTATGATAGCTGCGCGTGGACGCGCCCCGTCCCGGCATCCGAAGCCGATATTGCCGCCGGACAGTCGATCACACAGGCATTTCAGCGCATTGACAATGCCCCGGCTGCCCCAGACCCGATAGTCACACAGCCTCCCCCAACGGTCAACGCCTGCCCGCCCGGATTCAGCAACTTCACTCATGTCGTTGTACGCGGAGAGAACCTGTTCCGCATTGCGCGGCGCTATGGCAAAAGCTATGTCGATATAGCCCGCGATAACGGTATCGCTACGCCGCAAATCCTTTCCGCCGGAACAGTCCTCAATATCCTGTGCGGTCGTGAAACCGGGCAATCGTCCTTCGCCCCGGCGACACCGATCCCACAGCCGACCACACTCACCGCCGCGATTATTGGCTGCAATGTCACCAACACCAGCACAGCCGTCGTGGACTTCACATGGTCGGGCGCGGATCCGTCCGGTATCGTCGTCACCACCAACGCGCCGCCGACGACGAACTTCGCCGGGGCCAGTGGAACGGGGACCGTGAGCGTGTCGCTGCAATTTCCCAATCCGATATTGACGATCACCTCACCGGGACGCACACCTTTTACCCTATCTATCGCGTGTGGTGGACCTGTAACGCAAACGAATCTCACTGTCGCCTACACCGGCTGTAGTACCGGCCTGGGCGACCCGGTCGCTCAGGCCGCGCCGGGGCAGGCGAGGACGATTCTGACCTTTGAATGGTTCGGCGCAGATACCAGCGGCCTGAGCGTATCCGGCAACGGCGGCTCGGTAACGGTTCCCGGCG
>DAOTXA010000209.1:0-3525 GCA_034435595.1 Anaerolineae bacterium
TCGCATGGCTGTGACGAGGTTGGTTAAATACTGTCCGCTGCCGGTCTGCGGCTGGTCCCAGAACCAGCCATTCAGCGCCACATGAGCGGTGTTCGTCTTTTGCTGCATGGAAGTTAATTGTCCGTTTTGGTGGATTCAGTAGCGGCGTTTTCTGCCGAACATACGCCGCATTCACCATAGAATTCTAGCAGGTGTCCGGTCAGGGTGACACCGTATTCCGTTTCCAGTCGCTGGGCCAGTGCGCCTAATCCGCAGTCGTCGAACTCGATCACCTGATGACAGATCGTGCAGATGATGTGATGGTGGTGTCCCTGTGGCATCAGCACGTATACGGGGCCGCTGCCCGCTTCAATATATGTCGGGCGGACGATGGCGAGGCGCGTCAACAGGTCCAGCGTGCGAAAGACGCTTGCCCGTCCGATGGTCGCGTCAATCGCGGCGACCGCGATCACGATCTCTGCCGAGGTCATATGTCCGCCACCGTCTTCCAGCACCTGCAAGACTGTCAGGCGGGCGTTGGTTCGTTTGTACCCGGCGGCACGCAGGCGATCCGCACGTGTGGAATGTTGGTTCATACAAGAGCCTTTAATCGTTTTCAGTATTCGTAGGGTAACTACTCAGGCAGGCACAAAGGGCCGACCAAGCAATGCGTGATATAAGGCGCGAATAACCTGTTGCCCCTGCTTGCGAACGGTTGAGATGTAGGCGCGAATATCACAGAACAACATAGCGCGTCGTTTGGCGGCTCAGTTCGGCGATGTGTTTCTGCATACAGTGCAGTGAAATACGCTTGCCATATACTCGATAGTATCGGCGTTGCAGTGCTAATGCATGATTCCATATCAACCCGGCAATGTTGATCTGGTGGTGCAGGTGACGATCTCGTTTGTCGTTCCGGTACAGGCGGAACTTGTCAATTATCCTTGAAACAAGTGTATCATGTCGCGCCCTACATCCCCATAACTAAAGCAAGGGGCTTTGGGCGTGTTTTTGGTAAGGGCAAGCAGGGGAAAGTCAGTGGTCGCGTTTTGCTACTGGTCACTGACGTTATGCAGTCTGTTCGACTGGCTGCGTAATGTCACTCATTAACCGACTTTAATCGCAACGATAGCGTATAAATTGCGTATATGATCACAACGCATCGCTATCTTGAGGAATATCATGTTGACCATACTTGTCGTTGGTGCTACTGGCGCTACAGGGCGTTTGCTAGTGAAAAAACTGTTGGATCGTGATGTCAATGTCAAAGTCATTGTACGTTCGCCGGATAAGCTGCCAAAAGAGATTCTGGATCATGATAATCTGTCTTTGACCCAAGCCAGCCTACTGGACCTTGATGATGACACGCTGGCACAGCATGTTCGTGGGTGTGATGCGGTGGCTTCTTGCCTGGGACACAATTTGAACCTTCGGGGCATCTACGGGCAACCTCGTAAACTTGTGACCGACGCGACCCGAAGGCTCTGTCATGCAATAAAATCCAATAATTCGGGGCCGCCTGTCAAGTTCGTTCTCATGAACACGACAGGAAATCAGAACCGTGACCTATCGGAACCTATTTCATCTGCTGAGAAAGCTGCTGTGGGGTTGATACGTTTGCTGTTACCCCCACATGTAGACAACGAGCAAGCCGCAGATTATCTGCGTGTGGAGATTGGCAAGAACAACCGTGAGATTGAATGGGTCGCAGTCCGCCCGGATGGACTTGTGAATGAAGAGCAGGTGACGGACTATGAAGTCTACCCATCACCGAACAGAAGCGCGATATTCAACCCGGGTACAACCAGCCGAATTAATGTCGGGCATTTCATGGCAGACCTCATCACCGATGCCGACACATGGAATCAGTGGAAAGGGCAAATGCCTGTGATCTACAACAAGGCGCATTGAGGACTTTACTGTGAGCCATACCCTTGAATCGTAAAGCTATTTAAAAAGGGCGCGATCATCTGACCGCGCCCTTTGTGTGACTAGAGATGTTTGCTATTCACCCGATGTGATCGTAAAGGTTGAGCCTTCGCTGCGACCGAACACGTCGGGGAAGTAGGTTTCGTAACCGGTGGCGGGCAGCACGTTGAACGTCCCCGGCAACCCGGCGCGGATCGTATAGACGTACTCGTATGTTCCCGCCGGGAGATAGGTGGCATTCAACACCACTTTCTCGTCGCGGAACTCGATGTTGCTGAACCACCACCAGCCCCAGCCGAAGCTCAACGGGTCGACGGTTTCGAGGCCGGGGCGCGTGCCGATTTGCTGGCTGGTCGCCAGATTCGGGTTCACGGCGTCGGTCCCGGCGGGGATGGGGTCTTCTACGACGACATAGTGCAGGTTGGTGGGCGCGATGATGGTCAAACGCACCTGTACGTTACTGCCGATAGGCGCACTGTCGATACTGCTGCCGTCGGGATCGTCCAGCAAAGTATAGCGGCGCTGCACGATGATCCCCTCATTGACCGCTTCGACTTCCGGCACCGGCGTAAACGTCCGCAGATAGGCGGTGTAGTAGAGCGCACCGGGGCCGTCTGTGCGGTTGAAGGCCAGTGTATTGGCGTCGTCCCCGGTGAGGAGTTGAACAACATCGTAGGCGATGGTCGTGGTTGCCAGTGGATCACCACTGCCGACCGGGACCGGTTCGCCGTTGAGTGTGATGTCATATTCGTAGCCGGGATTCAGTTCGTCCGTAGCGACCATGAAGTCGGTCAGCGCCATAACCGCCCACGCGGTTTCCTGCGTCGTCTCCCAGTGATCGGCGGTACGGGCGATCATCAGCCAGCGCACAGCATTCGGTTGCAGTTCCTCACCGACGCCGAGTTGAATCAGTGTGCTGAGGACCATCGCCGTGGTGCGTGTGCTGGTCACCCAGTTAAAGTAGGTGCGCGTGCCATCTTCCCAGTGGATGCCATTCGCGCTGAAGACGGCGTCGGAGATCAAGCCGGACGCGATGGTGTTCAGGCGGGCGGTGTCGTCCGGGTTGATGAGGTGGAATGAACGCGCCAGCAGTGCTTTCGCGTAGATGCTGAGTTGCGGCAGGAAGTCAAACATGGTCGTCGTGCGGGCGACATCCGGCGCACCGGAAACTGCCAGCGCATACAGGATGAACACCTGACGGTCCATACGCCACTGCGGTTGGTTCAGGCCGGGGATGATGAACTGTGTTGATAGATACGATTGTGCCGCAATGATCACACCACCATCCACTGTGAACCCGGCGCGTTCCGCTTCTGCGAGGCCGATGAGGGCGTAGGCACTCACCAGCGGATTGCTGCGATCCTGCACGTACCAGCCCCAGCCGCCGTCAACTTTTTGCTGTGCGTAAAGACGCTGCAAGCCCCGGCTGACCTCACGGGTCACGTCTTCGAGCAGTTCGGGACGCTCTACGCCCAACTGCGTGATGGCGCGATAGGTCATCACATTGGGCAGGAAGCGGCTAACGGTCCCCTCGATGCTCTCATACGGGTAGCTTTCAAGATAGTCGAGCGCGTCGATTGCGGTTCCGGCAAGCGATTGGCTGACGTTGACCGTCAG
>DAOTXA010000210.1:0-24739 GCA_034435595.1 Anaerolineae bacterium
AGGGTTTCCATGCCGGACGAATGCCGCCCCGCGCTGGTACCGGCCACAACGTCCCCGCCTCAATGTCGAAAATCACAATTTCCGGTGTCGTCAACAGGCGCAGCGATACCGCCGCATAACGTCCATCCGGCGAGATGGCGTAATCGACGACGCGGTTGATTGGCCCAGAATCGTAGACGGTGACTGTCTCGTCGCTAGCGTGCTCCTGGCGCTGTATCATCCAGCGGTCCGCGACCCATGTCATGTGCAGTCGATAGCGACCGTCTGGTGTGTCGATGAAGCCCTGCCGGATGTCGGACATGTGTGCGAGAAATGCCTGTGCCTGCGGGGTGTTCAGATCGACCGCGACCGGTGCAGGCATTTTTGGTCCGGTGCGATACAGCGCAGACTGCGTCTCTTCGACCTGTAACAGCAGGATGCTCTCGCCGTCGTCGGACCAGAGTGCGTCGCTGCCGGTGACGACAAACGGGGTGCGTACTGAAGTAAAATGGGCTTGTTCGGGTAATGGGGCAAGGGGTTGCACGCCAGATTCAGGACTCAGCGCATAGTAACTCAACACACCGTCATTTGCGGAAAGAAAGGCGAGCGTTCGACCATCTGGCGACCAGAGCGGATTCGTCTCGATAGCGTCGGACTGATGCACCCTGTACTGCATCCGGCGGTATAGATCAAGCAGGATAATGTCGGCGTTTTCGTTGGGTGGTGAGACGAAGGCTAGCACCGGGCCATTTGACGTGCGCCCGGTTAAGATCGCGCCACCCACGGCGATCAACGCCCATCCGGTGAATAGCACTAAAAACCCCACGATCAACCGCAACATGCGCGTTTACCTGTGATGATGTAATAACACGTTGATGCTGTTGTTGTCGGTGATGCGGCGAATCCGGCGGCCATCGGCACGAATCATGTAGATGTCGTTGTTGCGCTGGTTCACATAGATCAACCAATCGCCATCCGGCGACCACAGCAGATGTGATTCGTCGGTGTTGCTGTCGAGGACGTGCGCCGCCCCCTCTGGATCACCCGGTTCCACGCGCACGATGGCCCAGTCGCCTGTTCCCTGATAGCTGAGGTACACCAGCCAGCGACCGTCCGGCGACCATGACGGATAGCGATATTCGCTTTCAATGGGTGTAATCTGCCAGCGCGTGCTGCCGTCCGCGCTGACGACATAAATGTGACGTGTATTGCGATCTGCCCCGGCGACATAGGCGATGCGTGTGCCATCGGGCGACCATGCGATGTCGAATTCGTCGATACCCGGTTCTGCGGCGATGGGCAGAATATCTACGCTGTCGTCATGGGTGGTCAGCAGAATGTCGCGCTGGCTATTCTGATCGAGTTGTGAGGCGGTGAACGCCAGCCAGTCACCGTTGGGCGACCATCGCGGCGTGCCCAGCAAAGTGCCGTCGTGCTGGTCGGTGACATGGATCGAAATTCGGTCCTCCACCGGGATCACTGCCAGCGATCCGTTGGCGCTGAGGATGCCGTAAGCCAACAGATCACTATCTGGCGACCACGACGGATCAATGGCCTGCGGGATGGTCAACAGGCTTTCGTCGCTGTGCGTATCATAAATGCTCAAAGAACCGGGGCCGTTGGCGACTGCATAGCGCTGGCTGTCTGGCGACAGCACCGGATAGACAGTCCTGCCTGTGAATCCGGCGGCGGTTTGCGGGCTAACGGTTGCCCCCATACGGCGCGGCGGCGCAAATGCGAACAAGGCCCAGTTGTTGCTGCCGATTCCACTGGCTGCATAGGTAAAGTGCCAGTCTCCGACGATATCGGGTGTGGCGAAAACAGCGATAGCCGTAAAGCTCGTACACAAACAAAGTAAGAGCAGAGCGGTGCGCAGGATGGTGCGAATCATCATGGTAGAAGTAGCTCCGTGTAACCGTCCGGGTTGCTGATACTGCGGGGCAGCCCATCATCCACAGACAGGGTAAAAATACCGCGCCGGTCAGAGGCGACAAAGGCGAGTGCGCGGCTATCCGGGGACCAGGCCAGACCCCCACGGGCAGATAAGCCGAAGTCATGCTCAAGGGGGCCGCGCACCCTGTTGTCAGCCAGTTCCAGCACGTAAATGCCGCGAATGCCAGTCGCTTCGGATGCAAACGCGATGCGCGATCCATCTGGCGACCAGGTTAGCGATTGCACCGGAAAGGCGAAGTTGACACGTTGTTGCTGGCGCAGGCCATTGGCCGACAGTGTGTAGATTCTGCGTTCGCCCTCGTTCAACGCACTGATGACCAGCGTTTCGCTATCCGGTGACCATGCGGGAATCTGGGCCATTGTAAATGTGTTGCCGCCTATTTTGCGCTGGCGCAACCCCTGCGCCGATATCGTAAACACGTCTGCGCCGCGAATAATGCCGACGCTGTTGCGATAGGTCACGCGCAGGGCCAGCGACTCGCCGTTTGGCGACCAGACAGGGTTGATTTCTGCCTGCATCCCGAAGTCGTTGAAACGAAAGGAAACCAGTTGGCGTGGTTCCGCGTCACCGGGGGCAATTGTCTGCAAGATGCCCGCCGAATGATAGACCAACTGGTTCCCGGCGGGTGACCATGCCGGATTGTCACCCGGTCCGAGTTCGCGGGGTTCGGTGTCGAGATCATCCCACAGCGCCATAAGGCCGGAACGATCCCACGCGGCGGCGCGGTTATCGGGCGCAACAGTAGGTGCGTTGGCGATGGCTGTTTCAGGAATGACGGTCAGCGTCAAACGGCGATCCAGGTCTACCAGATGCACCGACCAGAACGACCACCCGCGCACTGTGTAGCGAATGGTCCACGATTGTGAAGCGTTTACCAGTGCGAGCGCGGCAATCCCGGCAAACAACACGGGCAGAATCAGCGCGGGAACGATGATCAGTCGAGTCATCATGGCAGCAGAAAACTCTGTTCGTTGTTGGTGATGGTGAACGCTTCGCCGCCATGTGTGCGCTTCACGAAAATCTCGCCGCCTGGATGACGAAACGCGATGCGTGATCCGTCACTTGACCAGACGACCGGCGGTGACCATATCGGCAAACCGGTGCGCACCGCAACACCGAGCGGCATGGGCGCAATCTCACGATCCATACCCAGCGCATACAGACCGTCGTCGCCACCATAGAAGCCGCTAAATGCGATCCGTGAGCCATCTGGCGACCACGCGGGGCGGATATACAGGTGAACACTCTCCCCGATGGTGCGCAGGTCGCCATCATCAGTGGCGACCAGGTGCAATCCATCGGTGTCATGGTTGGTGGCGGTGAAGACGATCTGCGTGCTATCTGGCGACCATTGCGGAACCCCGTAATCGTCCATGACTTCATCGACAAGAATACGCTCGTTGCCCCCGTCGGCATCAATCAGGTGCAAGCGTGGCTTGCCAGCGGATGTCGAGTGGGTGATAAAAACGATCTGTGAACCATCCGGCGACCACTGCGGATTATAGATCACGCGGTTGCCATTGGTTGCATACAGTGTTTGCACCGAATTGGTGGAACCATCGTCGTTGATCGTGGCTTTTTGCAGCACCTCGCGGATATTTTGCATCAGCAGGGCACGTCCATCCGGTGACCATGCGACGCCAAGCGCCCAATCACCGGGAAACTCGTCAATCAATGTGTTGGCCTGCATGTCATAAAGTGGAATGCCACCGAGCGGCCACTTGTAGCCGAACGCCAGATAGCGACCGTCGGGTGAGGGCAACGGAAAGGCGATGTTGGTTCGCCTGTCGGAAATATCGACGCGCCAGGGTTCGACAGTCAGGCGGCGGTCGACATCAACCGCGTACAGGTTCCACTCCGAGTTATAGCTCAGGCGGATATGCCGCACAACCCATGCTGATTGCTCCGCACCTACGAGCAATGCGCCTGTGCATAACAATACGAACACACCAATCAATGCGGCAGGCAGGCGTACAAAATGGATCACGAGGCGTCTCTCTGCGACTGCTGGCGGTCCGGTCGCCAGATAGGATGCCAGTCTTCGCGCCCGTTGACGGTGAGGCGCTGCGGGGGGCGGGCGCGGTCAACATGCAGCAGATACAACTCGCTGGTAATGGTCGGCGCGGCGACATACAAAATCCGCGTGCCATCCGGCGACCATTCCGGCTCATAGTCTGGATAGGGATTGTCTGTCAACAGGCGCGGCACCGATACCGGCGGGCCGTCGGCATCGCGTGGCAGGTCCAGCAGGTAAAGGTCGTCGTCGCCGTCACGGTCGCTGACGAACACAAGCCGTTCGCCATCTGGCGACCATACCGGATCATAGTCGTCATGCGGAGATTTTGTGATGTTGGTGCGGTCGCCGCTTTGCATATCAAGCACATAGATTTCACGGGCGTTACGCCGCCCCCCTGCGAAGGCCACCCGCGACCCATCCGGCGACCAGACGCCACCGTCAGTGACCATCATGCCGGTGGTCAGTTGTGCGGTGTCGCCGTCGGGGGTGGAAAGAAACAGGTCGTTGATGCCATCAACATCGCTTTGATATAGCAGGTAGCGTCCATCCGGTGACCAGCGCGGCGCGAATTCGTTGCCGCGTGTGCCAATCGTGACGCGATCCTGCACCGGCAAGATCACATCACCATGCGTCATGGCGAGCGTGGGCGTCCGAAGCAGACCGAGATCAACAATGCCGATATCCCAGCTTGATCCGTTGCTGGTCACATAGGCGATGCGGGCGCGATTCCCCGGCGACCAATCGGGCGCGAGATCATCCCAGCGCCAGTTGGTGATATAGCGCATGGAACCCGTCGGCAGATGCAGCAGCGCCAGTTCATTGTTGCGCGGCAAATCGGTGGCGAATAGCAAATAATCCCCGTGCGGTGACCACACCGGATAGCGATTACGGGCCGCTTCTGGCAGCAGGCTTCCGGTGAGGTTGGCGCTGGTGCGACGGTCAATATCGAACAGGTGAATATCCCACCGGGTAGCATTGTGTTTACTGCTATATGCAAATTGCTCGCCGGATGGCATCAGCACTCCGATGTTCAGGGCGGCAGCCAGTGCGAACCAGATCACGCCGAAGAGCAGGGTAACAAAAATTGAAAAGCGAATCACAATAGAAAACCGGATTCTTTGCATGCATACAGTAGGTTGTTTCCTATTATGCCGCGCCCACCTTACGATTGCCTGAGCATATGCCAAGCATTTTGCGCTTCATAGCGGACGGGACCAGTTCATGCTGTTTTTGCCGGATGTATGTCACAATCAACATAGCGTGATTCTGTGTACATGAGAGGGAGAATTTATGACCGATTTGCCGCATATCATCATCTTTAACCCGGACCAGTGGCGCGGGGATGTTATGGGCCATCTGGGGAACCCGGCGGCGCATACACCCAATCTGGACGCCATCATCCAGGACGACGCGGTGTCGTTTCGCTATGCCTATTGCCAGAACCCGGTATGCACGCCGAGCCGTTGCAGCTTTATGACCGGCTGGTATCCGCACACACGCGGGCATCGCACGATGTTCTTCATGCTGCAACCGGACGAGCCGAATCTGCTCAAGCGCCTCAAAGAAGCCGGGTATTTCGTGTGGTGGGGCGGCAAAAACGACCTCGTGCCCGCACAATATGGGTTCGACGACCACTGCGATGTAAAATACAAGATGCCACCCGCCGGGGATCGTCCTTCGATCAGCAACAGTCACGGCGACACGGATTGGCGCGGCACGCCGGAAGACGATACCTACTACTCGTTTATGCGCGGCACGATCAAAAACGAAACTGACGAGCCGATTCTATACAACTTTGATCAGGCGATGGTCGAAGGTGCGATTGATTTTCTACGCAATCCGCCGCCCGAAGCGCAAGGCAAGCCGCTGTGCATCTATCTGCCAATTGGCTTCCCGCATCCGCCGTATGTGTGCGAGGATAACTTCTACGATTTGATCGACCCCACAGCGATTCCCGACCGCATCCCTGCGCCGGACGATTGGACAGGGTTCCCCAGCTTACTCAAGGGAATTTACGAGAATCAGCGTTTGCAGACCTTCACCGAAGAACGCTGGACCGATCTACGGCGCGTATACTATGGCATGTGCGCCCGCGTAGACGCGCAGTTCGGTCTGCTGGTGGATACGCTCAAGGAAACCGGGCGCTACGATGATTCGGCCATTTTCATGTTCAGCGATCACGGCGACTTCACCGGCGATTATGGACTTGTTGAAAAGACACAAAATACCTTCGAGGAGTGCCTGACACGGGTTCCATTTGTGGTCAAGCCGCCAAAGGGAACGGAGATTCAACCCGGTATCCGTGATGCGCTGGTGGAATTGATCGACTTCCCGGCGACGGTCGAGGCGCTAACCGGTATCGACAGGCCACGCGCTCATTTTGGTAAGTCGCTGCTGCCGCTCATCGCCGGAGAAACGGACGAACACCGTGACGCCGTGTTCTGTCAGGGCGGGCGTCGTTACGGTGAAACCGAAGCAATGGAACTGCCAAGTCTGGCGAAAAGCCCCGACAGCATGTACGCGCCGCGTGTCAAATTACAGGGTGATGATAGCGGCCCCTATCACACCAAAGGGACCATGCTGCGAACAAATCGCTACAAGTACGTGCAACGTCTATACGAGTCTGACCAATTGTACGATCTGGAAACCGACCCCGCTGAGGTCAATAATCGCATTGATGACCCCGAACTGGCGGAGGTTCGCATTCAGCTAGAGCGCCGGATGCTGCACTTTTATCTGGAGACGGGCGACATCGTGCCATGGGATACGGACGCTCGGAATTAGATAAACAGGATTATTCTCCCACTCAGCCCACAAGGGGTGAGTGGGCTGGACATCAGGATTAGATAGCCCAGTTCACCTATGCTTGATACGTCGTGCGTCCCATGTTGTATGGGGTTGTTGGCATCTAGAATAAGCACGTAATTGCGGTTTCTATCACCTGACTTGCTGATTCTCTCGTCGCTTACAGTGGGCGATGGATGTGAGATTGTCTGATTGATCTAGATGAGGAGGCTTTGTGTCAATCTGGGAGAATATTCCTCTACTAAACGAACTTTCCGTAGATACCCGTCTGGGCATTGCCCGCGTAGTGGTAGTCGTCGGCGTTCTATTATTATTCTGGCTGTTGCGCCAACCAATTGTCGCGTTGATCACACGCCCATTGCGCATGTGGAGCAAGAGAACTGAAACAGAAATTGATGATGCGCTAGCCAGAACAATTGGCAGTATAACCAGCTACATCATACTTGCTATCATCATCGCAACTGCGGCCCTACTTCTCGATTTAAGCGGCCCCGCACAGGCGTTTTTCATGAAAGTGGCGGTCACATTTGCGTCGATTGCCGTTTTACGTCTCGTATATGCTGCTGCGATGGCTATCATTAAATCACCACGAGCGGTTAACAACATGTTAGACATCAATCTCAATACAGAACTGCAACCGCTCGCACGGGTTGCAACTAAGTTCGTGTTGTTTGCCGTTGGACTGTTGATCATCGCACAAATCTGGAATATGAACCTTGCCGGCATTATCGCAGGTATCGGTATCGCCGGGTTGGCTGTCTCGCTGGCAGCAAAAGAACTACTGGACGATGCGTTAGGCTTCGCACTCATCCTCAGCGACGATCCGTTTGATATTGGAGACTACGTGATCTCACCGCATGGTGAAGGGATCATCGAGAAAATCGGCCTGCGTGCCACACGTATTCGCCAGTTGAATCAAGGTCTGCGCATAATCCCCAATCACCAGATTGCGAATGACCCTCTGACCAACTGGTCGCGTCTTGAGCAGCGCTGGTTCAACTTTTATCTTGGGATCACCTATGATGCTACTGCTGATCAAATCGAAGAGCTTTCACAGGCGCTGCGTGAAATGCTGGGGCAACGAGAAGCGGTTGATGAGGATAAGATCATCGTGTATTTCACAGAATATGGCGATAGTTCGCTCAATGTTCTCATTCGCTGCTATATCAATATCCAGGACTGGGCCGGTGCAAAAGCCGAGCGGCATGAGGTCAATCTCGAAATCATGCGTATCGTTGACGAAATGGGTATGAGTATCGCTTTCCCCACCCGTACTTTGCATCTGGAACAGGTTCCGCCTGCGATGATCTCGGAAGATAATGTCGATAGTGTTCTGGGCGAAAAGAAAGCTGAAGAACACGTCTTGTCAGCTTCAACTTCGTTCCAGGAAAGAAAACATACAAGGTCGGTCAAGGACCCCGTTATTCAAGAGGGCGCTTCTAACAATGATGGTCAAGGTTCTGCTGACCACACGGATGACTATACCGATTACGACGACGACGGGGAATGATTGCGGACTTCTCGTTAAGTACTAAGTGATGTTATGCCGGTGTGAGCTACACCGGCATTTTTATAGTCAGTCGTTAGTCACTGTGCAGGCGTTGCAGCAAATCAGCGACCAATCCGGTCCAACCGGTTTGATGGCTTGCGCCCAATCCTGCGCCGTTATCGCCGTGAAAGTACTCGTAAAACAGCACATGATCGCGCCAGTGCGGGTCTTGCTGGAAAGTTGTTGTGCCGCCATAAACAGGGCGCTGCCCGTTGTTGGCCTCATCGCGCAGAAACAGCCGGGTTAGCCGTCTCGCCAGTTCATCAGCGACTTGATCGAGCGTGGCGAAGTTCCCTGATCCGGTCGGGCATTCGACGGTCAATTCATCGCCGTAGTAGCGGTGATAGCGCCGCAACGCCTCGATAATCAGGTAGTTGATGGGGAACCAGATGGGTCCCCGCCAGTTGGAGTTACCGCCGAACAAGCCGCTCAACGACTCGGCAGGCTGGTAATTGATGCTAAACGTCTCCCCGCCGACGGTCACACTGTAGGGGGTATCTTCGTGAACCTTCGATACCGACCGCAGGCCGTAGGGCGACAAAAACTCGTCTTCGTCCAGCATATAGCGCAACACGCTTTTCAGCCGTTCTTCGGTGGGGATGCTAAACAGATGTGCCGTCCCGTATCCGGTGACGTTGGCACTGGCGAGATTTTCGGTAAAGCGCGGTCGGTGTGTCTTAACCCATGAGAGACTGCGTGCCAGTTCCGGCAGTGCGTCCAGTGTCTCCTGTCCGACGGTTTCGACGGCAATCAACGGCATCAATCCCACCAGCGAACGGACTTTCAACGGGAAGGTGCGACCATCCGGCAGGCGCAGCACATCATAGTAAAATCCGTCTTCCTCATCCCATAAGCCTTGTCCGCTGCGGACATCACCGCTCATTGCGACGGCAATATCAAGGAAATGATTGTAAAACTTGACCGCCATGTCCTGATACGCAGTATCAAATTGCGCAATTTCGATGGCGATATCCATCATTACCAGCGCATAGAAGCCCATCCATGCAGTTCCGTCGCTCTGGTTGATGTAGCCGCCCACCGGCAGGCTGGCGCTGCGATCAAAAAGACTGATGTTGTCGAGGCCCAAAAAGCCGCCTTGAAAGATGTTGTTGTCGTCAATGTCCTTACGGTTCACCCACCACGTAAAGTTCAACAGCATTTTGTTGAAGATGCGCTTGAGGAAATATGTGTCTGCGTTGCCGGTAATTTCCAAATCGCGGCGGTAGACGTGCATCGCCGCCCACGCATGGACCGGAGGATTCACGTCGCCAAATGCCCATTCGTAGGCGGGTAACTGCCCGTTGGGGTGCATATACCACTCGCGGGTGAACAGGATCAACTGTGACTTGGCATATTCGACATCGACCATCGCAATCGGGATGCAATGAAAGGCCGAATCCCATACCGCGTACCAGGGATATTCCCATTTGTCGGGCATCGAGACGATGTCAAAGTTGTTGAGGTGTTTCCATGCGCTGTTGCGCCCCCATTTGCGACTTTCCGGCGGCGGCGGGAATGCCGGATCACCCTTAAGCCACTGCTCAATGTCATAGTAAAACATCTGCTTTGTCCACAGCATCCCGGCGAGGGCCTGCCGCTGGATGTTGCGGGCATCGTCGTTTAGCGTGTCTGCCTGTAAATCGGCGTAGAATGCGTCCGCTTCTTTGCGGCGAGCGTTATAAGTCCGCTGGAAGGCCGAGAACGGGCGCTGTTTCGTGTCGGCAGTCAGGCGCAGCCGAATCACTTCGGTCGCGCCGGGGGCAATATTAAGCGCATAGACGGCGGCGGCCTTCGTACCGATGCACGCCGGATTAACGGCGTCGTTCTCACCATCCACAATATAACGGTGAAAGGCATCTTTAACGTAGCGGGATTCACTCGGACTGCTGAACAGTCGCTCGCGGTTTGTCTCATTTTCCGTGAACAACAGATCGCCGGCATTTTCGGCGTAGAAGTGCAGCGTTCCCAGCACCGGGTGATCGGCTTGAATCGACGTATCGCTATCTGCTTTAAGGACCGGCTTGACGGGGACATCTTGCAGGGGACCATCCGAGTATCCCCACGACCATGTGTTGCGGAACCATAGCGTCGGCAGCAGCGTGAGCGGCGCGGAATCCGGGCCATGATTGGTCACGCTGATCTGGATCAATACATCGTCGTGACCGCCTTTGACATATTCGACTTGCACGTCGAAATAGCGATCGTCGTCAAATACACCCGTGTCCAGCAGTTCGTACTCAAAGTCGTGATAGCCGCGCCGCAGATTTTCCGCCATCAGATTGCTATACGGGTATGGGGCCTGCGGATATTTGTAGAGTCCTTTCATGTAGCTGTGGGTCGGCGTGCTATCGAGGTAGAAGTAGTATTCTTTTACATCCTCACCGTGGTTGCCTTCTGGCCCTGTTAGGCCGAACATGCGCTCCTTAAGGATGGGGTCGCGCCCGTTCCACAGGGCCAGCGCAAAACATAAATACTGGCAGTCGTCGCTAATGCCCAGCAAGCCGTCCTCGTTCCAGCGATAGGCGCGGCTGCGAGCATGATCGTGCGGGAAGTAATCCCACGCCTCACCCGCCGCGCTATAGTCCTCGCGGACTGTGCCCCATGCCCGTTCGCTGAGATACGGCCCCCACAACATCCAGTTGGTTTTCCCGGCGCGATACTCATTCAGGCGCTCGTTTTCTACGATCATCGTGTGATTGTCTCCCGTGTTGATTCTGTTTCCCCTGTGTGATCGTTTTTGCTTCAGGAATACACTTGAGTGCTAACCCTGTACTTACGACGCGCATTGTAGCGGGTTCGCATGTGTTGAAAATTAGGGTTTGAGATAGACTGTGTCAAAAGTTGGATCAGGATTTGAGTACTTTAGTATGCCCTTCACACGCTGGATACTCACCCGTTCTATGGGTCTGCTGGCGGTGTTGCTGCTGACAGTGGGTATTGTTGCCACCGGGGGACGGGCGTGGGTGGAAACAGGCCCGCTGCTGACGGTTGAGTTCAACAACGATATTCATCTGCTCGATACCGGTCGCGTGCTATCTTATCGGGTGGCGAAAAATGCCGCGCAACCCGTATGGATCAATGACGGCGATACGCTCCAATTCATAGGGGTACAGAACGCCGGGTTAGGCTGTGACATCTGCGATTATTCGATGGCTACCCGGCAAATCACACCGGGTAGAGAGGCGTCTCAGATCGACTTTGAGCTACCCCTCGGAACATGGCGCGTCATTCTCTCGCCAGACGGACGCTACCTCAGCTATGTACGCAACGACCTCAATTATCTACATGATATGCAAGAAGGGCGCGTGTTCCCGCTGCCATCTGTTGGCGATGTCGGTCTGGCGATGGACTGGTCGCCGGATGGTCGCTATCTGCTGTTTTACGATGAATGGCAGGAGACTTTCTCGCTGATTGACACGCCGAGCCGGGATAACCTGCGCCAGTTCAATGACCTGTCTGTCAGCAGTCAGCCAATCTGGTCGCCGGATGGTGAACGGCTGGCTTTCATTGTAGGTAATGGCTACTATCCGGGTTCCGACATATACCTAACCCGCTCAAATGCTGATCTGTCTGCTGAAGAAGATGTCATTCAATTGACAGATTGGGGCGTGTCCTACGCTTCTGGCGGAATGCGGTGGTCACCGGATGGCGATGCTGTACTGTATATTCGTGCCCGTTTTAACGATGCCAACACGTTTATTGGAGCAGAGCTTCGTATTGTGGTGGTTGACCCGAACCTGGGTGACGTGCTGGACGATCGTCTATTGATGCAAGGTGGGCATGATGTTCGCTGGTCGTCGGATGGCGAGTGGGTCTTGTTCACGCGTGATTTGGACCTGTACCGGGTCCGGCGTGATGGCACTGACATACAGCGTCTTACCTTCACGCCGGATACCACCGAAGCAGGATTCTGGCGACCGCGTTAGCCTGCCGTCTGTGTCGCTTCTTCGACGGCGGCTTGCATCCGCTTAAGGGCAGATTCCAGCGTGGCGCGTGGCGTAGCGAAGTTCAGACGGGCGAATCCCTCTCCACCGGGGCCAAAGCTCGCGCCGTTGTTAAGCGCACATTGTGCATGTTCGAGGAAGAAGGCGTTCATCATCTTCGATAGAGACTTGCCAAACTCCGGTCCCATTTGCGGGTTGAACATGCCTGCACCTGTGCCGCCAGCTTCAGGCAGTTTTCGCAGGTCCAGCCACGCTAGATAGGTGCCTTCGGGGACGGTCGTGCGCACACCCGGCAAATTCGCGTTGATGAATTCAACGGCGAAATCGCGGTTGCCACGCAGATAATCCAGTAGTGCATTCAGCCAATCCAGGCCGTCAGTATACGCGGCATCGGCGGCGATAAGTCCCATCACCGAAGCGTGTGTGCCCATCTGCCACAGCGCATTGCCGAATTTGCGGCGTTTGGCCTCGTCGGTGATGATGGCGAAGGCGCAGCCCAAACTCGGAATATTGAACGTTTTTGACGGAGCCATCAACGTCACGGTATTGGCGGCGATTTCTGGCGAAAGCGCAGCGGTTGGGATGTGTGGCGTATCACCCAGAATCAAATCGCAGTGAATTTCGTCGGAGCAGATGAGCACATCATGCTTAAGGCAGATTTCCGCCATCTGCGTAAGTTCTTCGCGGGTCCAAACGCGCCCGACCGGGTTATGCGGGCTACACAGCATAAAAATCTGTGTGTTCTCGCTGATCGCTTCCTCGAAGGCGTCGAAGTCAATTTCATAGTAAAGGTTCCCGTCGCGCTCGCTTTCGACCAACTGCGCGAACTTGTTGCTCATCCCTTGAATACCGGGTGTGTTCATAAACGGCGGATACACAGGCGGCTGCATCAGCATCTCGCCGCCATCACTGCCGAACGCCTTCGCCGTCCCCGCCATGCCGTTGATGACACCTGGCAGAAACACGATGTCCATCGGGTCAATTTGCCAGTTGTAAAGATCGTTCATGCGCTGGACGAGTGTCTGGCGCAGCGACGGACTATCCATCGAATAGCCGAATACCGGGTGATCAAGGCGAGCACGCAGGGCTTCGACGATAGCCGGAGCAATTGCGAAATCCATATCCGCCACCCACGCGGCGACGACATCATCCCGGAAGAAATCCCATTTAACGCAGTCGGTCCCGCGACGGTTAAGCGGCGTATCAAAGTCATAGTTTGGCATGGGGCAAAGTCCTGATTAATTAAATGGTGAGAGACGGTATTGTAGCGCGGAACCGCTGTTCTATCCACGAGGCAAACGGCTTTTCTTTGCGGATTTCGGGTATCATCCCTCGCGCATGTAACGTAGCAGCAGCGACCCATGAGCGAGGCCGATGACGACGAATAGCACGACCATGACGAACGTGCGCGTCTGTTCAGAGATGGATTGCGCCAGCACAATACCGGCAGTCAACAGCACATCCAGCAGGAGATTTTGCAGCACGAAGCGGTTGAAACGCCCGTTATCACGCCGCCAGCGTTTTTCAAAGATGGGCGCAACACGGTCAGACGCGATGGTCTGCACTTCGCGGACATGATCTTTGGCGACGATGCCTTCGTCGCGGGCGCGGCTAACCAGAAACATCAGGGCACGGCGGGCGTCTTTGAGTTCAGGCTGACCGTCGCTCATAGCGATCAACGCCAGACCGAGGCGCAGCCGTTCCAGTGGGGTAAAATCCACGCCGTTGTCGATGAAATCCCAGTACAGCGTTTCTACAACGATGACGATGTTCTCGTTGGCGGTGATGGTACTGCGGATCAGATCACGGCTTTCGACGCTCGTTTCAGAGGATAAATAAAGGCGGGCCAGTGCCAGCAGCGACTCACGATCTGACGGGTTCAGTTGCAGGCAACCGAGATAGGCTTCGATTTCAACTTCCATAAGCGACTTCTTGCGCCGTGTCTTCAATTCTGGACGTGTGACCGCGTGATACGCGTGTGTGTACATTGTTCTCTTTTTCATTATATTACTAATAGCCTAGAGAGACTGTACCATGCGGCGAACGCCAGTATATGAAATTTTCCCCGACCGCGTAAGGGAAACGTAAAATCTACGGCACGATTTTGCTTGCATTACAGAATATTACTGTGATAGCATGTGCGGCGAACACAATATATTGCAAGTTTGTACCAAAGGAAAACTACGATGAAGCATCTTCTTCGCCTGCTGATGCTCCTGTCGCTGGCGATCGTTGCGGCGGCGTGCAGCGGCAGTGATGATAGCGGCGGCATTGAAGTTGGGGCAGAAGCGCCCGATTTCACGCTGCCGAATGCAACCGGTGGCGAGGTGTCACTGGATGACTTTGAGGGCCAGCCAGTGCTGCTGTACTTCCACATGGCGGTTGGGTGACCGCCTTGCCTTGAGCAAATCGTGGATTTGCAAACAGACCCGGACTTTATCGCCCTCGATACCGCGCTGGTGAGCATCGCCTTTGATGACGCCGCGCAACAACAAGCCTCGATTCCAGAATATGGCATTTTGCCGGATACACCTTTGCTCGTGGATGCCGATCAGAACGTCTCGGAAACGTATGACGTGCTGCAATGGGCCGTTCGCACCGGGGAACCAGGACACACGTTCATTCTCGTGGATGAAAACGGGGAAATCGCGTGGATTCGGGACTACGGTGGTCCGCAGTTAGAGAATCCGGTGATGTACGTACCGCCGGGTGATCTCGTCGCACAGATCACAGAGGCATTGCAATAGAGCAAACTGGGCGGTCGTTACAACATGTGGCGACCGTTTTTTCTTCGCACGTCGCTACACCTTAGCCTCAACTGTCATAATTGGCAGGCTAAAGCCAAACGTACTGCCTTCTCCCTCCACGCTGGAAAAAATCATCTTGCCGCCGCCGCGCTCAATGATATTTTTGACCAGATGCAACCCCAATCCGGTCCCCTCAATGGCGTTGGTTTCACGCGTTTTGGCCCGGAAGAAGGGCTGAAACAGGTTCGCTTGCATGTGCGCAGGGATGCCGTAGCCGGTATCCACAACCGTAAAACGCGACATGCCCGCTTCCACGTCCAGCGTCACAGTAATCGAGCCATTCTGTGGGGTGTATTTGTGTGCGTTGCTGATCAAATTGTTAACCGCCTCGCGCAATTGCGCAGAATCGCCCTGCACGACTACATTCTCACCGGGGATTTCGAGCGTAAAGGTCTGCCCTTTGGCAACGGCCTGTAGCTCGTAATCACGGTAGACCTGCTGAACAGTCCCGGTCAAATCCACCTCTTCATGGATGCCGCCTTCCTGCATGTTCTGAATGCGTTCCAGCGACAGAATATCGGTGGTGATCTTTTCCATATGTCGTGCAGATTCCTCGATTGATTGCAGATAACGCGCCTGCTTGTCGCCCAGCATGTCCTTGAGTTCCCATTGCAGCAGGCCCACATAGCCGACAATGACATTGACCGGATTACGCAAATCGTGGGCGGCAATGCGGATCATGTCGGTTTTGAGCTTTTCGAGGCCGCTGACCTGTTCGTAGAGCGCCTGTAGCTCTGCGAGTTGGTCCTGCGCGATCTGGTATAACTGTGCGTTTTCGACAGCGACGGCGGCGCGGGCACTGATGAGTTCGATGAAACCGAACACCTCTTCGCTAAAGCGATCCTTATACTTGGTTTCAAGGTTCATCACACCCACAAGTCGCTCGTAACTGAGCATTGGCAGCAGCAACCGCCCGTTGACCGGGCTGTTGTCATTGGTCGGGCCGACAGTCCCGCAGTCATCCCCGACCAGGCGCATGGGTTCGCGTTCTTTCAATAGATGGGTGATAAGCGCAGAGTCGTTGAGTTGGATGGTGTTCCCGTCCAGCGCAGCATAATGCCCAATCGACTGTGCCATGGTCACCTGTCCCTCGTCCACAAGGGCGATGAATCCGGCATCGGCACCACTGAGTCGCTGCGCGGCATCCAGCGCGAGGACCAGCACCGAATCAATATCGGCGATGCGGCTCAGTTCGTCATCGACCTGACGCAGCAGGGTCAGTTGCTCAATGTAGCGCTTCTGGGCGACATTGGCCCGCGTGCGCTCGATAGCATAGCGCAGCGTGCGTTCTAGCAAGGCCGGTTTGAGTTCGGTCTTGTCGATGTAGTCGGCAGCCCCGGCTTCCATCGCGGCTTTGTCAATATCGTGCTCACCCTGCCCGGTGAGAATAATCAAAGGTGCGAGCAAGTCATGCTTGGTGGCCTCTGCGACCAGTTCGACGCCGTTATCCGGGCCAAGATGATAGTCGATCAGGTAGGCATCGTGTTCGCCTTTGCGAATTGCTGCCAGGCCATCTGCGTAATTGCTTACCCAGTCAACCTGATACGCGCCGGGTTCGATGCGCGACAACATAACGTTGGTCAACGTATGGTAGTTTTTATCGTCGTCAATAAGGAGAACTTGAATCACGGCACTGCTCCCAACTGGCAAAATGCACGCTGCACACGAATCACGGGTGACACATAGTAATCATATTATCCTTATTCTAATTGTAGCCGCGAGTCATGAATTTTTGAGATAAGGTCAAACGAAGAAAACGTAACGAAATGTTATTTTGCGACGTTTTGCCAGATTTTGCCGTATAAATGTCATGTACAGATGCAGGAGCTTACCGCATGTTTACCTTTCTAGGCATCATCTTCGCCGTATTTGTCGGGTTTGTCGTCCTGATGACGGTCGTGGCAGTGGTCGCGGCGTTTATAGTATGGCGGTTGGTCGCGCCAGAAGCGCAAAAGTTCCGTCTGGATTTAAGCAATCGTGGCGTGCGTGCCTTCACTGAACGCGGCGAGATCATCCCCGGTACAGTGATCTACAAGACAAAAGCACACGAGTCTCGTCTGTTGGATGCGCCGTCCACCAGTTATGAAATCGGCAGCGACGGTGAAATCGTTGACTCGCCGTTTTATGATGACGACAACGACAGACAATCTCGCTCATAGTGTGTGTTTAACCGCTACGGCGCGATGGCGTAGGTGCCGACTGCATGGGCGACCGCGCCATCTGTGGCGTCTGAATTCATGTGAACTTTGCCAACTGCTACGTCGCCAATCCTCGCTAATTTCTCATCCAAATCTATGCACTAAACCGCAAAATTGGGTACAATGCGCTCCGTTGGAAATTTTTTAAAAAGGAGTGAGTGTGTATGTTTGAAACACTGCCGAATTCGATTGAAACGGTCCGCGATTGGTCGTGGGACGACATCAAACCCTATTTCGACGATCTGATGGCACGCGATCTGAGTGCTGACAATATCGACGCCTGGATGACGGACTGGTCATCAATGAACGCGCTACTGACAGAAATGTTCTCACGGGCGCGGCTGGCGACGACGCAGGATACCACTGACGAAGAAGCCGAAGCCTACCTCAAGCACCTGTACGCCGATATTTTCCCGCATCTGGCGAAGGCTGGCAATAAACTTGACAAGAAACTGGTTGAAAGCGGTTTAGAGCCGGAAAACTTCGAGCTACCACTGAAGAAAATCCGCACCGGGATCGAGATTTTCCGCGAGGAGAATATCGAACTTACCACGCGGACACAGGCACTGGGCATGGAATACGACAAGATCAACGGTGCACAGACCATCCAGTGGGAAGGCGAGGAACTCACGATCAAGGAAGCGAACAAGCTGCTTGAAGAGGACGACCGCGCCAAACGCGAGCAAGTATGGCATCTAATCATGGATCGCTGGGCGCAAGATCGTCAGGCGATCAATGAACTATGGGTGAAGTTCTTCGAGACACGCAAACAGATGGCGACCAACGCCGGGTTTGACAATTTCCGTGATTATCAGTGGCAGAACATGCGCCGCTTCGACTATACGCCCGACGACTGCGTGACCTTCCATAATGCAATCGAACAGGTCGTTGTCCCGGCGGCGAAGCGTCGTCTGGAAGCACGCCGCCAGCAACTCGGTGTAGACAGCGTCCGCCCCTGGGATCTCGTGGTCGATACGTCGGGCAAGCCGCCGCTGCGACCCTGGCAGACCCTTGAGGAGTTCCAGCAGAAGGGCCGCACCGTGTTCAATGCGGTTGATCCCAAACTCGGCGGCTACTATGATGAGATGCTCGCCAATGAAATGATGGACCTGCCGAATCGTAAGGGCAAGGGACCGGGCGCGTACTGCACGCGCTTCCCGATGAGCCGGACGCCGTATGTGTTCATGAACGCGACGGGAACGCGTGACGACATCCGCACCTTTCTGCACGAATTCGGACATGCTTTTCACGGCTTTGAGTGCTTCGCCAACCTGCCGTATATTCAGCAGCAATCGTACCCCATTGAATTTGCCGAAGTCGCGTCAATGGCGATGGAACTGCTGGCTGCACCCTATCTGACGAAAGACAAGGGCGGCTTCTACAGCGAAGCCGAGGCAGCACGTGACCGTGTCGCCCACCTTGATAAGATTCTGGCGTTCTGGCCCTATATGGCAGTCGTAGACGCCTTTCAGCACTGGATTTACACCAGCCGCGACGCGGCGATGAACACCGGTAACCTCGACGCCAAATGGTCTGAATTGTGGGATCGTTTTATGCCGGAAGACTGGTCCGGTTTGCAGGCGGAAAAAGAAACCGGATGGCATCGCAAGCTGCATATCCATCGCGTTCCGTTTTACTATATCGAGTACGGGCTGGCAGAGTTGGGTGCAGTGCAGGTGTGGGCCAACGCTATTAAGGATCAGTCGAAGGCAGTCGCGGATTATCGTGCGGGGCTGGCACTGGGCGGGACGGCGTCGCTGCCGGTATTGTTCGGCACAGCAGGCGCAAAATTCGCCTTTGATGCTGATACGCTGGGCGCGGCGGTCGAACTGCTTGAGGGCACTATCAACGAATTGGAAGAAAAGGTCTAATTCGTTAAAGTCTAACCACGTTACCATTCGGGGGCAGCGCGTGCGTTGCCCCCGTACACCCGCTCTGGCATCACTAATCTTCATGCTTCTCTTCACGCACATCTATCTTCAGAATTAGCCAAAAGCATTCATAGAGCATAAATAAATTGGGTTAGCGTTAGCGCTATTCAACGCTTACTTTATTTGGGCATTTATTGGCTTATACTAAGGGAAAACTAGATTTAGTGGAGTATCTTATGTTTGTGCAGGTCATTTCTCTTAAAGCACCCATCAATCGGATCAAACAATTACGCCAACTCGTCGCGGATGAATATCTTCCGGCGATCCGCCAGCGGCCCGGTTTCCTCTCGGCCTCGCTTCTCGAACAATGCGATGATCCCGATACAGCGATGCTGGTCGTCTACTGGAGCAATCAGGAAGCTGTAGAAGACCTGCACAAAACCGGCGTGCTGGCTGGTTCGACCCAGAGCATTGCCGCCCGGATGCCGGGGCTGCGCATTCAGCGCACCAGCTATATAGCCCGCGTGACCATCGACAATAAAGTCAACGAAGCCACTGTATAACTTCGCTGTTCCAAATGTACCCGTGTATCTAAACCCTGAATTACACCACACGTCCGACCAGCTCTGCCTGGTCGGTGCGTTTTTGCATTTTCGCGCCGATTTGCGTATATAGTTATGCAGCAGGTGCGACGGCAGGGTAGAGCCGAACGGGTCGGCGCGTTCCTCGTATCCTTGTATGATCGTTCGCCCGATCACACCCGGCTGTTCCCGTACCGCGTTGAATATTGTTACCGACCGTACTATCTGGAGCAACGTGATGATGAAATCGGGTCATTTGCTCGAACCGGGCCAGCAAGCCCCCGAACTTGCACGCGGACAATGGATCAACCGAACGCAGCCGCTTGCGCTGCGCAATTTACGCGGGCGTGTGATTTTGCTCGATATCTGGGACTATACGTGCATCAACTGCGCACGGACGCTGCCCTATGTGCAGACATGGTATTCACGTTATGCGAAACATGGGCTGGACGTGGTGGGTGTCCACACACCGGAGTTCGACTTCGGGCGCGAACAGGCCCAGGTCGCGCAAGCCGTTGCAGAAATGGGCATTCGCTACCCCGTATTAATGGACAATCGTTACCAGACATGGGATGCCTACGACAATCGCTTCTGGCCCGCCAAGTATTTGATTGATGCCCACGGCAATATCCGTTACCGCCATGTCGGTGAAGGCGGATACGGCGATCTGGAACGGGCCGTTCAGATGTTACTGCGCGAGGTTGATGCTGATCTCGATTTGCCCCCTGTGATGTCTCCGTTGCGCCCGGAAGACTACCCGGAGGTGCGGATGCATCGAGCGACCCCGGATTTACGCGGCGGATTGGCGCGTGGCGGATTGGGCAACCGGGAGGGCTACGCGGAGGGCGTGCCCATCGTCTACCGGATGCCAGATGAGCGGCGCGACGGCGCGTTTTATGTCGCCGGGGCGTGGCAGGCAGATCGCCAGTTTATCGCCTACACCGGGCGCACCGAAGGCGTTATCCAGATTCCCTATCAAGCTGCCGAAGTCCACGCCGTATTTAGCCCGCACGCCGATATAGTCGAGCGCACCATCCACCCGCAAACCGTCGCCATTGAAATCTGGCAGGACGACCGTCCGCTTCATGTTGAGCATCGCGGGCAGGATATCACCGCCGATGGTCGCGTGCTTGTCGATCGTCCCCGCCGCTACGATCTGGTGCGCAATCCCGGCTTCGAGAAGCACGAGTTGACGCTGCGTGTGCGGGCCAACGGCTTCGCGTTTTATGGACTGGCGTTCTTGGGCGGGGTCAGAGAACATTAAGTACGTCTGATGTGAAATGTGAGGTCACTGTACTCAATCCATCCCTGACCGCGCTTCGGCGATGACAGCCCGCATTTGTTCGTGGATGCGCCCGTTGCTGGCGATAAGCCGCCCCTTGAGGAAGTCCTGCGCGTTGTCGCTGCCGGTGTAGTCGGTGACGGTTCCGCCCGCCTCGCGCACCAGCACGATCCCGCCGAAGCAATCCCACGGGCTTAACTGTTGTTCCCAGTAGCCGTCAAAGCGCCCCGCCGCGACATACGCAATATCAAGCGCCGCCGATCCCATACGCCGGATGCCGCGTGTCCGCGTGAGGAAAGTCGTCCACTCGTTGGCGTTATGGTCAGGATTGGTGTACTTGCTATAAGGGAACCCGCTGGCGACGACCGACTGCCGCAGGTCATCGGCGCTGGTGACGTGCAGCGGTTCGCTGTTAAGGGTCGCACCATAACCGGTAGCAGCGCTAAACATCTCGCCCGAAACCGGATTATAGACCACGCCCACCAGCGGATTGGCGTTTGCATCGGTCATGGCAAGGCTGACGGAAAACATAGGGATGCGGTTGGCAAAGTTGGTTGTGCCGTCGATGGGGTCCACGTACCAGCGATAAGCCGCCGTCTCGATGGGCGCACCCATGCCGCCACCTTCTTCGCCGACGATGTGATGGTCGGGGAAGGCGGATTCCAGCGCGGCGACGATCACCGCTTCCGAGGCTTTATCGGCGTCGGTGACGATGTCATAGACAGTGCTTTTCGTCAACTGTTCGATGGGGCCGCCGTAGCGCTCCATCACGACGACTCCGGCCTGCCGTGCAATATCCTCGGCAATTGGCCGCACCTGAATCAGATTGATGCTCATGTTCGGGTGTTCCTTTGGGTACATAAAGGCAAAAACTGCCCGCTAACAAAGCCTCTAGTTGGTGAAAATTGTCGCGTCTATTTTGTGACAATACGAAACGCGAAATCGCGCCCCAACCCGGCGCGGAACGCAAGATGCACCCATAACTTCGCCAGATTGACAAGATGTTGGTTGGCTTCCAGATTGCCTGCGTCCACTGTCTCGAAACCGAGTTCCCCGGCTAGCAGGGCCGCGACGCCTTTCGCTTCTGCATCATCGCCGCAGTAAAGCATCGCCGCGGCTTCCCCGTTAAATGTGGGATTTTGATAGTGCTCTGCGCCGATGCTATTGAAAATCTTGACGACCTTCGCACCGCTGGCTGTGGCAAGTTCTCGGCTGTCGCCCTGCGTCATGTCGAGCAAAATCTTGCCCGACCAGTCACCTTGCCCCGCAACTTCTAGGGCGGCTTCCCAGCCCATTGCAACGGCGACAACATTGCTAAACGCCAGCGTTTCGAGAACCGTCGCAGCCTGTGCGCTGTCTCCTAGTTCTGCGATGAGGGTTTGTATCTTTTCGCTTTGCGGATTGCGAGAGCTAAACATCACGCGATGTCCGGCGCGAATAAGGCCGCGCCCCAAACTTTGCCCGACTGTTCCCGCACCTAAAATTGCTATATCCATCGTGAGTCTCGTATGCACTTTATGGTTAATTTGATCATGATACAGTACGGATGCATCAAATCGCTATCCCGCAAAACAAAAGTCCGGCGAACCAAATCGTGCCGGACTGTGAATTTTCGCTATTTAATTGATGTTGTCCCCGTACCGGTGGTCTGGACCGGGGAACATGGAGACCGGGTGGTCTACTGAATACCGGGGGACATGCCGACGGACGTGACGTTGCTGGCCTGCTGCCCCTTCTGGCCCTGCGTAATCTCGAACTCGACGACCTCACCTTGTTCCAGCGTCTTGTAACCCGATTTTTGAATTGCGCTGAAGTGGACGAAAATATCGTCGCCCCCCTCCTGGCTGATGAAGCCGTAGCCCTTCTCGGCGCTAAACCACTTCACGACTCCCTGCAGACGGTTGGACATATGAAACAAACTCCCTGAAAAAATCTTGCTTTACTGCGATAGGCCGTTCTACCAGCCATAACGAAAGCGTCTACTCATCACGCAAACACACGGATTCGCTTATCGCGCTGTGGTAGTTACCAACCATTCGTGAGTCGGGCGCGTCTGAGTCGTCAAGACCCCTATAAGGCAGGGTATTCGAGACTGGTGGTGCGCGGCCCGAAGATGTTGCCAGGGGTGTTCTCTCTCGCTACTGGCTATATATTACAGCCAACAAAAGTCTATGCGATTGACCGTGTCCTTGTCAAGCAGATTAAACATAGCTTAACGAAGTGAAAACGTTGCGACGGCATCAATGAAGTAAGTCTGTGGATGTAGATCAATTGGCTGCACGCGCTCCATTGTATATCCATGCACAATCAGGCGAGCGGCGTCACGGGCGAGGGTGGCGGCATCACTGGCGACATAGACCAGTCGCGGCAGTCCCAATGCAGCAATTGCGTCCATCGCTTCAAGGCTCAGGCCGTCGCCCGGTGGATCAATCACCGCAGCATCATAATCCTCGTCCAGCGACTCAAGTACATCTTCGACATTGCCTTCAATGACATCCACATGGTCAAAGTCAGATAGATTCTCGTCGGCATCGGTGGCGGCAGGGGGGAAGCTCTCGACCAGCGTCACCAGACTCGCATTCGGCGCGACAAAGGCGCTAAACAGGCCGACGCCCGCGTACAGATCAAGCACGCCTTCTTTGCCCGTCAGATCGAGCGCATCTAAAACCGTCTTGACCAGCAGCTCCACAGCACCCAGATTGCCGCGCCATTCGCTGCCAGCAGTGGCGCGAAAACTGCGCTCGTTGATTGTAAAACGTGAATGCGAATCGCCGATCAGATTGACGGGTTCGTTGTCCGGCAGCAACAAATTGGCACTCGTGGAGAAGTCGGCGTTCAGTTCGGGGGCATCTTCTTCGTTTTCGACGTGCATGACCAGGAGCGTCTCGCCGTCGCTGCCCAGTTGAATCGTCACGCGCTTCAGGCCGCTGAAGTCAAGTTCAAGCGTTTTCAGCAGATCAAGCAAATCGGGGTGCATAATCTCGCACTCGTCAACGATGGTCAGATCACCATCATCCGCCGCCGCGCCCGATTTCGGAAAACCGAGTTGCCCATCAGCGGTCGCCGTCAACGTCATACGATGGTTGTATCCCCATTGTGACGGGCTGCCCATCACCGGCTGCATAGCGGCATCGGTGATCTCGTCGGGCAGCTTTCCCACACGCGATAGTTGGTCTGCCAGCACATCCTGTTTGAGCAAAATTTGCGCGGCATAGTCGATGTGCTGCCACTGACAGCGCCCGCAGCGGTTCGGCCCGAAGTGCTGGCATTGCGGGAACACGCGATCCGCCGAGGCGTCAACCAGCCGCAAGCCCTCGGCAAAGGCGATGCGTCCCTTATCCTGCGTGATCTTCGCTTCCACGATCTCGCCGGGGATGGTGTAGGGGATGAAGATGGTCCGCTTCTCGTGGCGGCCTAATGCGCTGCCGCCGTGTGCCATCGCCAAAAGTTCGATTTCAAAGGTTTCGCTGCTGTCGCTCATGGGTGTTCCTCAGAAAATTCAAAGCAAAGGCGCAAGGAACCGCACTTTATGAAGCGTCTGGTTCTAGCGCAGAGTCTTGCAAAGCGATTGTAAAGCATTTTCTCTACGAATCTTAGCGTCTCTGCGTTACGGGTACGACCGCAGAAAAACGCGGTGGTTCGACGAGGATCATCACGGGCGGCAAAAATACCGCCTCTATAAGGTCATGAAGGGTGTGTAGATACAAGGAATCGCATTCTTACGACCCGCCTGCTCAAAATATCCACCACGC
>DAOTXA010000211.1:0-6312 GCA_034435595.1 Anaerolineae bacterium
GATGTGAATGGCGTCATCTTTGACCCGCCGAATGGGGTCAAGACGGGTGTAGCGCAGGACGGTAACCGTATCCGCTGGACGATGGTGTGGCTGAATACAGGTGCGGCGCAAAACGCGACTGTTTCCGACGTGCTGCCCTCGAATCAGACGTTTGATGGGAATTTGATCTGTACGCCATTTGGCGCGAGTACGACGACGACGTGCAGCGAATCTGGCGGAACGGTGAGTTGGACAGGGAACATCGGTACGGGCAACGCCAACCGTGTTGAAATTGCGTTTGATGTGATCGTGCCGGGTGATGGTTTGTACAGCAATACGGGCACGATTGATGTAGGTGGCGAGCGGACGGAAGCGGAAAACGAAGTCCGCGTTGGCCCACCGCCGACAGAGCCGAACCCCAACCGTGTTGATCCGGCGATCGTCAAGCTGGTGGACCCGGTGTTTGCATTGCCCGGTGAACCCGTTGAGTGGACGATCATCGTCAGCAACCCGCACACGGTCCCGGTGTTCGATGTCGGTTTCGTAGACATCATGCCGGACGAACTGGAAATTCTAAGCGTGAGCGCGACTGCGGGTGAGGTGACCGTAACCGGGCAGGAAATCCGCTACTTCATCAACGTGATTGACATCGGTGGCAGTGTGACGGTCACGGTGCAGACGCGCATGAGCGAGGATATTGACCCGCCGTATGTGATTATCAACACGGCAGAATTGACTGATCCACATGAGGGGTCAGCGTCGGCGAGTGTGTTGAGTTCACAGGAACTCCCGGCGACGGGTGAGACGCCGGCGAATCGCAATGTGGTTATGTGGGTGCTGGCGATCGGCGTGTGGGTTGCCGCGTTTGGCGGTCTGTTGAAATGGGTGCGGATGCACAGGCGGTAAAAGCGGCAAACGGCGAATGAGAACGACGCGGGTGCTTCAAGGAGTGCCCGCGTTTTGATTCCCGTGTTCGTGACGCTCCCCACGAATAAATTTACGGCGCACTTTGGTAAAGATTGTATGGGAGCCAATCATGTTTAAGCCGTCATGTCCAAAAGAACATTGTCGAGAAAGGTTTTTTCGGACGAAATACGGGGAAAACCTATCCAAATAGACAGGTTATGCCCGAAAAAAACTGGCTGATTAGATAGCTTATGTCCAAACCATTGACATGTTATAGTGGGGTTATTGATCAATCAACACAATCATAATTAATTTAAGGGCTATCATGTTCAAGGCAAAGTCGAAACAGAAGGATGAACAGGGGCAAGGGTTGGTCGAATATGCGCTGATTCTGGTGCTGGTCGCCGTTGTCGTTATCGTGGTGCTGATTATTCTGGGTCCGGCAATAGGTAACGTGTTTTCTGGCGTATTGGCGATAATCCAAACCGGCGGCGGACCAGTGAATGGTGACATCTGTGTGGAGTATTTCACGGAGAGCGACGGTAGTCCCTGGCATTTCATCTGGGAATACCAGGAAACAGACTGGGTTCGTATCCCTGAACCGGGCGGTGAGTTACCAACCTGTAGTTTCTCACCCGAACCTGATAACGGCAGTCGATAGCGTACTGTAAGCTGCATCGTATATTTTGAAAAGTCCGCACACAGCGGGCTTTTCATTTGTGTTGTCATTTCACTTGATGGTTCCACCCGTTGGCCTGCATACCATCACGGGCAGCAGTCTTCCATGTCTCGTGTTTAAAGGGTTTGAATGGGCTGAGGATGTCTTCGAGCAGATTTTGTGCTTCCCAGCCGCCGATGGTGGCGACGAGTTCGATAATAATGAGGCCGTGTGCTTCGCTGACCCCCGCATAGAGGGCATCTGAGAGGTGTGCGACGGCGTCCTCATCGGCTTCGAGCAGGGTGGTGTAGGCGAGATCGCCGCGGAGATCGTCGGTCAACCCGGCGATGAGGGCGGAGTAGTTAAGAGCAGTCATTGGGACATCTCCGGCGGGTCTATCCAACAGGATGCTTGGGCTTGTACAATGCGGTTTCAGAACTGGTTACTGAAGTTTACAGTAGACAATTTTCAGTGATTTGTCACTGGCATTAAAGCACTATGTGAGGCGCGTGTGAGACAGTATCGGCAACTGCTGCGAGAGAATCCCGGTTATTCCCGGTTGTGGATGGCGCAGGTCGTCAGCCTGTTAGGGGACTGGTTCAATACGATTGTGCTATCGGCACTGGTGGCGCGGTATAGTGACGGTTCCGGGTTGGCGGTGAGCATTTTTCTAATGGCGCGATTTCTGCCGCCTTTGATCGTAGGGCCGTTTGCGGGTGTGCTGGTAGATCGATTTGACCGTCAGAAGGTGCTGGTCTACTGCAATGTGCTACGTATATTTGTGGTGCTGGGGTTTTTGCTGGCGACAACGCCGGATACGCTGTGGTTGATCTATGCGCTGACGATTGCTCAGTTTTCGCTGTCGGCGTTTTTTGAACCGGCGCAAAGTGCAATCACGCCAAGTCTGGTCAAGCGTGATGATCTGGTGGTGGCAAATACACTGGCGAGCATTACGTGGTCGAGTATGCTGGCGCTGGGTGCGATGGCAGGCGGCATTGTGGCGGCGATCTTTGGCCCGGTGACGGCGCTGGTGATTGATGCGGTGACCTTCGCGGTGGCAGGTGCGTTGATTGCGAGTATTCGTGTGGATGCGCGGCCTGAGTCGGGTGTGCTGATTGATGCAAGCGAGGATGACAACGAGAGCGGTAGCTTTCTGGACGGCTTGCGCTATCTGCGGCGCAACAAGTTGACGGCGGCTGTGCTGATGGTCAAGGGTGGCGGCAGCATCGGTAACGTCGATTTGCTGATGACGATTTACGCGACCCAGTTGTTTGTGATGGGTACGGACGGTCAGCTATCGCTGGGCATTATGTACAGCGCTTTTGGATTGGGCGCGATTGCGGGTCCGCTGCTGTTGAACCGGATCAACGATGGCTCTATAGCGCGAATGCGGCGATTGATTCTGATTGGCTTTGTGTTCGCGGCGATTGGATGGGTGTTTTTCGGCGCGGCGGGATCGCTGCTGCTGGCGTCGATGGGGCTGGCGGTGCGGGCGATGGGTGGTTCTGCCAACTGGACGTATAGCTCGGTGATTATCCAGAAGAGCGTGCCGGATCGCTATCTGGGGCGTGTGTTCTCGCTTGATCTGGCGTTGTTCCAGTTGGTGACGGTGGTGAGTACGGTGATCCACGGCGCGTCGGTCGACTTGCTGCGCGAGGTGACCGTCCAGCAGAATTTTCTGCTTGATTTTAGCGGGCAATTTGTGCAGGAAGCGATTGTGTTTACCGGGCGCTTTGGCGCAGAAGGCGTACCGCTGATTGTGTTTGTCACCGCGCTGGTGAGTGTGATTCCGGTGGTCGTGTGGTTGCTGCTGCTGCCGCGTATGGAACGGCGCGATGTGGTGCGGCAGTTTCCAGCAGGGGCGGACTAACCCGTTTTCTCCAGAATCAGGAAATGCTCTAATCCGACGGTGTCTAGCGGTGTGCCCTCGAAGCGATACAGGACATCGCGGATGCGTCGGGCGCGACCTCCAAAGCGGGCGATGAGGTTATCGTAGCCGCCGTAGATGCGTTTATAGTGTACGACGCGCACCGGTTGACCATCGAACAGGCGCATAAGTCCGCGCCTGGTATAGATGCGAACATGGGGCGCAAGGCGGTTGCGCAGGGCGTCGGGAAGATAGTTAATCAGGGGAGTGTTGCCGAAGTGATATTCGCCACGCCAGAAATGCCCGTGTGTCTCAAAGGGATACCAGCGATTGGGGACGAGGACGGCGGCTCGTCCACCGGGTTTGAGGACGCGGACGATTTCGCGGGCGGATTGCGTATCGTCTAATACATGTTCGAGCACATCCTGACTCAGCAGTGCATCAAAGGTATTGGCAGGATAAGGTAGATTTTCAGCAGCAGCGACGACGGCGTGCGGCGCGTCAATTTGCGCCTGCGCGACGCGGTCGGCCTCAATGTCAAAGGCCTCGACGTGATCGGAGTAGCGTCGGCGAATTTGCGAGCTATACATGCCGACGCCGCAGCCGTGTTCGAGGACGCACTTATCTTCGAGCGGAATCCACCGGGTAATTAGCTTCAGGCGGCGCTCCTGCCCGGCACGCCAGACGTAAGACGGTTCGCCACGCAGGGCGGCTTGATCTGAATGTTGGGGGGTCATGCGGCAAGTTCTCCGGGGTACGCAAACGCCGCATCACGTTAGCAGGGAGCGGGCGCAAAATCCAGTGGCGGCTTGCTGGTCAATCTGGCTAGCCGTCATAGTCGGAAAGGGCGCGGACGCCTAGTTTTGAATTGGGCACGATGGAGCGAATACGCTGCTTATTGGCAAGTTGTTTTTCCGAGGAAACGCGCTCAATCGGGACCATGACGGTGATGGCTGTTCCCTTACCGGGTACACTCTTCAGCGACAGGCGACCATCGAGCAATTCGGCACTCTCTCGCATGTTGATCATACCGAACGATCCGCGCTCGTCATATTTGGCGTTGACGGATTCGGTATCGAAGCCGACGCCGTTATCGATGATACGGGTGATGAGCTGGTCGTCTTGTTCGACAATGGTGACGCTGATGATTTCTGCCTGTGCGTATTTGCGGGCGTTATTGGCGGCTTCTTCGATGAGGTAGAACAGCGCACCCTGTTGTGATGTATCGAGGTATTGATTGACTTCTGCTTGAATGCGGACGGCCATGGCTTGCCCGAAGGTCTTCTGCATTTTTTCTGCGAGTTGTTCGAGCGCGGCGTGAATCCCCTGGCTTTCGAGGGCAAGGGGGCGCAGTTTGAACAACACATGGCGGAGTTCTTCAGTAGCTCGCAGCGACATTTCCTCGATGTTCTTAAGTTCTGGCATGACTTCTTCGGGCGTCTTTTCCATCATGCGTTGGGCAATGCGAATGCGCATGGCAACGGCGGATACAGTCTGTGTGGGGATGTCGTGCAGGTCGCGGACGAGGTCTTTGCGGGCGTTTTCTTCCATCTGGATGATGCGGTCTTTTTCCGACATCAGGTTGTTGTAAAGGACGGCGTTTTGGAGCGCGATAGTCGCCTGCACGCCGATGGCATTGAGCGTATCGACGTGGTCTTCGTTAAAGGCGTTGGAGGCGCTGCTGCCATAGACGAGCGCTCCGTAGTCGTCGTAGTGGGCACGCAGGGGGATGACGAGAATCGAGCGCAGGCCCTGAAACCCGTTGATGGGCTTCAATTCAGGGTCGTTAAAGGGGTTCTTGCCGATGACGGGTTTGCCTGCATCAAAGGCTTCGGCAATGATGCCCTCTGCGCCGCTGATATGCTTGTGTTCGTCGATATGGTTGAGGCCGCGAGAGGTGACGAAGTGCAGCGTACCGTCTGAGCGAAAGAGCATGACGATGCTGACAGTGCGTTGCTTGTCGATTTCTCCGCGCAGGCTCATACGTCCGATGTCGAGCGCTGAGTCGAGAATTCGTTCGAAGTTGAGGGTTCCGGTCATGGCAATTGACATATTAGAGAGCGCGTGCATACGTTCTCGCATGTCGGATACTTGTTGCTGACTTTTCTTGATTTGGTCAGTCAGCGCTTCGCTTTCACCGCTGCCCCATTCATGTCGCGCATAGACCCACAACCCTACCGAGATCGTCAGAATCAGGGCGATGATCTCTGGTTGTATGTAGGTATCGGTGACGGTTTCGAGGTTTTCGAACTCGTTCAAGTAGGCGACGGTGGCGATTCCGGCAATCAGGACGCCGAACGCCTGAACGCTCCCCCAACCGGGGCCGAGGTATAACAGGCCAGTGACGATGAGATAACTCATCACGCCGATGAAGAGCAGCGGGTCACCATCGGTGATGATGATATAGGTAACAGCCAGAATCCAATCGGCGAGGATCACAAAATAGGGGATGACGCGATTTAGCGACTTTACAACGATTAACCCGGCAAGGATGAGGTTCAGGACTGCGCCTACGCCAAAGCCAATTGCCAGTTCAAAGGTTGAGAGTTCCTGCCCGGTTTGTGCATCAGCTACAACGAGTGCCAGTGAGATTGCAATCAAGAATAACCAGCGTAATCCGAATAGTGTCCAGTCTCGCCAGTGTGACTTTAACTCATCCACTGTCATAACCGCTGTACCTGTGTAGTATCTGCCGAAAGAATTCTGATATTAAAGTACCATGCTTTAGGCGACGCGACAATTAGGGTTTGTATATGGTTGTAATCCGGTTGCTTACAGAAGTTGCTATGGTGCGGCTTCTTCGGTGCCGGTGGGCGGTGGGGCCTCACCAGCGCTCACGTCTTCTGTATTTGACGGTTCTGGTGTTTCACCGGCGGTTACTTCTTCGGTGGCAGTTTCTTCG
>DAOTXA010000212.1:0-3162 GCA_034435595.1 Anaerolineae bacterium
GCAACCGAGGTGCATCTGCGTGTGTCGTCGCCGCCGGTCAAGCACCCCTGTTTTATGGGTATTGATATGGCGACGTACAAACAGTTGATCGCCGCCAATATGGATGTGGACGGCATCTGTGAGCGTATCGGCGCGGATAGCCTGGACTATCTGAGTTTGCCGGGGTTGATTTCAGCCGTAGAAGAAGGCATTGAGGGGCAAACCGGACACTGTGCCGCGTGTTTCAGCGGTCAATACCCGGTGACGATCCCAAGTTGGTTATTTAAAGAACAGGATGAGCGCGTCGCGGTTATGGGCGCGTGGGGGAACTAATGAACCATGTTTGACAACAAAAATGGATTGACGGTGCTGGTGGTCGGTGGCGGCGGACGGGAACATGCGCTGGCATGGGCGCTGGCACGTTCCTGGCGGGTACGGCGGGTGTATGTTGCGCCGGGGAACGCGGGTACACAGTGGGCGGCGGCCCCGTGTGTAGAAGGCCATCGCCCGTATATCGAATCGACCAATGTAGACATTCCCGCCGAGGATATCCCGGCGCTGGTGAAATTCGCGGCAGAAAACGAGGTCGGGTTGGTTGTGGTGGGGCCAGAAGTGCCACTCGCCAATGGCATCGCCGACGCCATGAACGAGGCAGATATCCCTGTGTTCGGGCCGTCGAAAGTCGCCGCACAGATTGAATCGTCGAAGGCGTTTTCCAAGCAGTTTATGCGCGATCTCATCATCCCGACGGCAGATTATGCCGTGTTCACTGATTATGATGAAGCGGTCGCCTATGTGGACGAGCAAGCCGTGCCGCTAGTGGTCAAGGCGGACGGACTCGCCGCCGGAAAAGGCGTGTTTGTATGCGATGACGCCGACGACGCGAAGGACGCCCTCAAGCAAATTTTGACTGATGGCGAGTTCGGGGAAGCGGGTACGAGCGTCATCATCGAAGAACGCCTCGAAGGGCCGGAAGTTTCGGTACTGGCGTTCAGTGATGGTGAGACGATAGCGATGATGCCCCCAGCACGCGATCACAAACGCGCATTCGACAACGACGAGGGACCGAATACAGGCGGCATGGGCGCGTTTTCCCCTCCGCCGGATGTCGATGATGCGCTCATGGCAGAGATCATCCGCATGGCGATTATCCCGGTGATTAAGGGGCTTGCTGCGATGGGCACGCCCTATGTAGGTGTGCTGTACGCCGGGTTGATTCTGACATCGGTTGGCCCAAAGGTGCTGGAATATAATTGCCGCTTCGGTGACCCGGAAACACAGGTGATTTTGCCGCGCCTCAAGACCGACATCACCCAAATTCTCGGCGCATGTGTGGCGGGCAATCTCGCTGAGATCAGCGTCGAGTGGCGTGATGAAGCTTGCGCGACGGTCGTTATGGCCTCGCCGGGGTATCCGGGTAGTTACCCAAAGGGGCTGGAAATCACCGGATTAGAGAATGTTGGCGCGTTTAAAGAGGATACGCTGGTCTTTCAGGCCGGAACCGAACGCGACGGTCAAACGCTGTTGACGAACGGCGGGCGCGTGCTGGCAGTCAGCGGACTGGGGGACACACTCGAAGAAGCGCTCGATCGTGCATATGACGGTGTCAAACGCATCAATTTTGAGGGTGTGCACTATCGCACCGATATCGGCGGCATTCGCCAAACCGAGCAATGAAACGAGTCGTGGTAACGGGGACTTCTGGCAGTGGCAAGACGACGCTGGCTCGTGACATTGCGGCGCGGTTGAATTTGCCACACACGGAGTTAGACACGTTCCAGCACGAACCGAACTGGCAGGAAGCGCCACGTGAAGTCTTTCGGGCGCGGGTGGGCGCGGTGACATCCGGCGATGGGTGGGTGGTCGATGGCAATTACAGCAAGGCGCGTGACCTCGTCTGGCCCCGCGCCGATACGCTGATCTGGCTCGATTATCCACCGCGTATTTTTATGTGGCGGCTGTTCTGGCGGACGCTGAAGCGCATTGTCACCCGCGAGGATTTGTGGGGCACGGGTAACCGCGAGACCTTCCGCAAGCAGTTCTTGACGCGGGAATCGCTGTTCGTGTGGGCGTGGAATTCGAGCAAGCGCCGTAAGACGACTTATCCACAGGCATTCGCGCTGCCGGAACACGCGCATCTGACGATTCATCACTTTACGTCACCGCGACAGACGCAGGATTTTTTGGAGACACTTAAGGGCGACTCATGACCCAGAATGATGCCTATCGCCGCGCCGGGGTGAATATCGCCGCCGGACAGCAGGCAACCGACTTGATGAAAGACGCCGTTCGTGCCACATATGGCCCGGAAGTGCTGAGTGAAACCGGGGCATTTGGTGGATTGTTCGCGGCGGACGCGTTGAAACTGATGGACTCGCCCGTACTCGTCGCGTCAACAGATGGTGTGGGGACGAAAACGATGGTCGCGGCGAAAATGAATCGCTGGGATACCATCGGACAGGATTTAGTCAATCACTGCATGAATGACATTCTGGTGCAGGGGGCGCAACCGCTGTTTTTCCTCGATTACGTCGCCTCGTCGAAACTTGATCCAGGGCAAATAGCGGATGTAGTGCGCGGTTGTGCCGAAGCGTGTAAGGCCGCCGGGGTCGCGCTGCTAGGTGGCGAAACCGCCGAAATGCCGGGTGTGTATCAGACGGGCGAACTCGATCTCGTCGGGACGATTGTCGGCGTGGTGGATAAAGCGCATCTCATCGACGGTGGACGCATCGAAGCGGGTGACAAAATCCTCGCGCTGCCATCGAGTGGTCTGCACACGAACGGCTATTCACTGGCACGTAAAGCCCTCGCTGACCTCGATTGGACGGTTCCGCGTGATGATCTGGGCGGCGTCTGCATCGGGGATGCGTTGCTGGCGGTGCATCGCGGCTATGTGGGCGATGTGGCGAATCTGCGGGATTCTGGCGTGGACATTCGTGGATTGGCACACATCACCGGGGGCGGCGTGACGGACAATCTGCCGCGCATTTTGCCGGACGGCCTCGGCGCGAAAATCTGGCGTGGGACGTGGGATGAGCCGCCTATCTTCGCGCTGATTCAATCGCAGGCGGGTGTCAGCGATGATGAAATGTTCCATGTGTTCAACATGGGCCTGGGGATGCTGGTCGTGGTTCCAGCGGATACAAACACGGATTTACCCATCGTAGGCCAGATTGTGACGGG
>DAOTXA010000213.1:0-3386 GCA_034435595.1 Anaerolineae bacterium
TATTTTGAGCAGGCGGGTCGCAAGAATGTGCAAACCTCCGGTTTGAGACCCCTACACACCTTTCATGAACTTGTAGGGGCGGCATTTTTGCCGCCAGCAATGATCATCGTCGAACCACCACGTTTTTCTGCGGTCGTACCATTGCTTCAGCATCCGGCGACAAATCAGCATAACAAATGAATTTACATACACGCTTTTAGCTTTCAGCAGGTTTGCTTATCCGATATTCGCGTTCTGTAACAAAAAGTGGTCGAAAATGTGGAACGTTTCGACACCTTTTGAATCGCCTTTTCCGCTACACTGAGGCAACAAGTAGTTGTTCACCTATCCGTGAAATCGTTTGCGAACGCCTTGTAGGTCATCACCCACAGATCAGATTTTCTACCGTATGGGACGTGCTGTAGCGCGTCCGGCAAGGTGAATAAACTCTCCAAACGAGAGCCTTGTTGCACTAAAAAATATCGTGCCGCCGCAACAAAGTGCAGCAGTTATAGGTATTACTAACACTAAAGATGTGCTATTTCAGTGATTCAGCCAGCCCCGCCGCCCACGTCATAATTGACTCCCAGTTGATAAAATCGGTCGGCGGTTCGAGGTCGTTGATGACATCCGGCATCAGTTTGTCAAGTACCTGACGGCTGGTCCGACCGGTAAAAAACGCCATATCCACCGGGTTAACCAATGGTCGGATCGCGTCAATATAGGTCTGGCGTGTTTGCTCGCTGATGCTATCGTCGCCCTGTGCATGCATGTACACGGTAAACAGCGCCACCGGGATTTTCGCCAGCGCGTCCTGCTTCGCCTGCACGAAATCGACCGCCTCCGGTAACCATTTGGCAAAGTTGACCGGACTCCCAATCACCGCCGCCCCATACGCGCTGATGTCACCAATTTCCTTGACGGAAGTGACATCAACATCGCGCCCGTGCTGGCGCAAAACCACGCCAATCCGCTCCGCGATTTCGCGGGTGGTTCCGTATCCGCTGGCGTATGCAATCAAGACCTTGTCTGACATGATGTGTGTCCTCTCAGTTGACAGTAAGTGTACGGTATATCGACCAACACATGCTCGACGTCATCGTTTACCAGATAGCAGTGCCCCCACCGCCGGATAGGGTGACGACCTCGCTCGATATATCCACTCCTCGATCGCCTTCGTTTCTAGTGTATACGTGGAAGCGAATCCGTGCGCTGTGATCGCACAAACCACCGTTTGACCACAGTCAGTACGGGGCATTAATCGCGGTTACAGCCCGTTAACCGCCCCACAATCTGCACAGTATCCCCGCCTGTCAAACTACACCCGGTTGATAACCAGGACAAACCATTCACAGGAGGATACACATATGCGCACCGTAACACGCGGAACCTTGCTTTTGCTGTTGGTCGGCTTGCTGGCCCTGACTGCCGGGGGAACCATCGCCCAGGATCAGGTCACGATTACGATCGCCGTTAGCGAATTTGCCGAGGCCGGATACACCGCCGCCATCGAGCAGTTCGAGGCGCAAAACCCCGATATCAACGTCGAACTTATCATCGAAGGTGGCGCGGGATTCCGTGTCTTTGGCTTTGGCGGAGGTGGTACGAACATCGACTCGGTATTAGATGAGGCGCTCGAACTAGCCTCGGCTACCGATGTCGTCATCGTCGATAACGGCACATTGATCCCCGAAGCGACGCAGGCCGGGTACTTCCTCGATTTGATGCCCCTCGCCAGCATCGATGCCGCCCTGAATCCCAACGACTTCTACCCGGCACTGTGGGACGGCTTCCAGTGGGATGGCGGGCTGTGGGCGGTCCCGGTGGCGGCTGTTCCCATCGGGCTGTTCTACAATCCGGCGGCCTTCGACGCGGTCAATCTGCCCTACCCCACACCCGACTGGACGCTGGACGACCTCGCCAACGCCATCCGCGCATTGACCCCGCTGGACGCCGACGGCAACCCGATCTCCGGTCAGTTCTTTGATCTCGGTGGAGCAACCTCACTATTGTTGAGCGCACTCGGCGCTGATGTCGTGGATGGTGCCCGGTTCCCGGCAGTCGCCGATTTCGATAATCCGGCGCTGGCTCCCCTGCTTCAAACATGGGCAGAGCTACAACGTGACGGTTATCTGGGCGGGTTCACATCCGGTGGCGGTGCCGCCATTCTCACCCTTGATGAAGCGTCAATTCTGGTTGGCCCCTCGTCTATCGCCGCAGGTGGTCCCCGTGGCGAAGGTCAAACGCTGGTCCCGGTATTATTGCCCGGTGGTCGCGCCGGAATGACCGCCAGTGGATACGCGGTTAGTGCCGGGACTCAGCACCCGGAAGCGGCCTATCGTCTGGCGGCCTTTCTCAGTAACAGCCCGGAGGCAGCGTCCACGTTTATCGGGCAAAATCCGGCGCGTCAAAGTGTCGATACGTCCAACGTGACGACGGGGAGTGGCTTCGTCTTTGAGTCGGCGGAAAATCCGGCGATGGAAGCCTTTGAACAAAACGCCTTCTTCGCTGGCATGGGTCCGGCAGAGATGCGCTACGCCGATTTGCTGTCAAACGCGATCAATCAGATAGCGCAGGGCACAGATGTAGACACGGCTCTCAGCAATATCCGGCAGACCGCGCTTGAAAACGCCACGATAGCACAGGCACGCACCGGAACAGCCGTGACCGTCGCGCCGCCACCCTCCGCCCCCGAACTCCTGCCCGGTGAAATCGCGCTGAACTTCGGCGTTTCCAGCTTCATCACGCCCCTGCCCAATCAAGACGCGTGGGAAGCACTCGCCACCGGGTTCGCCGCCAGTGACCCTGAAGTCGGCTATGTGAACGTCGAAGCGGAAACCGGCGGTACGCTGTCGAGCATGGCGCAAACCTATGACTGCTTCTATCTGGGGAGCAATGAAGTTGGTAGTGCGGATTTATCGCTGTTGTTGAGCATTGACCCGTTGTTGACAACAGACCCCAATTTCAACCCCAACGACTTCGCCGGGAACACGCTGACACAGGTCACCCGCGATGGCATGACGTGGGCACTGCCAATCAGCCTCGCGCCGACCGCGCTTGAGATCAGCGCTGACCTGTTCGCGCAGGCGGGACTTCCGCTGCCAGGTGCGTCGTGGGGCGTGGACGAGTTTGAATCCGCATTGCGAATGTTGGCAAATGCCGGACTCCCTGCCGAGGGTGCGCAGTACCAACCGGGCGCACTGACCGGGAATACGTCATTGCTGGCACTCATCGCAGCCTATGGCGGTCTGCCTGTCGATTTCAGTACCGACCCGATAACGGTCAACTTCACTGACCCGGCAACCGTCGAAGCCATCCGTGAGGTGCTCGACCTCGCCGCCGAAGGGTTGATCGAATACGAAATGCTGTTGGGTGGCGGACGTGCCTTTACCATCGGCGGGGGCAAC
>DAOTXA010000214.1:0-10534 GCA_034435595.1 Anaerolineae bacterium
GAGGCGCGGGCTGTTCCACGATAGTGAGATGCGCTGTGTGTACTCGCTGTGTAAAATCGTGCGCTTGATCTCGATGGTGGCACGCAGCGGGCCGCTTTCGATCACGTTGACGCTGGCTGCCGGTTCGGCATAGTAGGCTTTGTCATCGTAGTAAATGTCAATTTCCCACGCGTCCCAGTTGGTGGGGCGGTCTTCAAAGGCGATGAACTGGTTAGCAATCGCACCCGGCGGCAAAATCTCGCGGTCGGCGGCCTTGTCATACAGGCGCACGATGTCCCCGGCTTCGTCCAGTTCCACACGCAGATACTTGTTTTCGAGCAACGCGGGCGTCACGCTAAGTCCGGTATCGGGATAGGTGTCGTCGCCGTCTTCCAGCCTGTACGCGTTGACGCTGTAAGGCGCAAGTTCGCCCTGATTCAGCCATGCGCCGCCCTGTGTCGGCTGCGCCAGGACGGGCGTACCGTCGGTGCGGACGATGCGCTCGTGCGCGGGGAAATCACCCGGCAGAAAAGCCAGGTCGCTGCGAGTGGTACTGAGCGGATTGACCAGCAGCAGGTCGCCGCCCGTTTGCCCTGCAATTGCACCCAGTGCCACATCACGCGCCAGTTCGCCCATCTCGCGGACGGTTTCGTACTGTTCAAGCGCGTCTTTGTACACATCGGTGATGCTGCTGCCGGGGATAATGTCGTGGAACTGGTTCAGGCACACCAGTTCCCACGCCTTATTGAGCGATTTCTCCGGGTAGACATATTCGCTATCCAGCAAACCGGCCTGTGTCGCCAGGAATTCGGCGTCGTGCAGCAAAAACTCACTCTTACGGTTGGCGCGTTTGTTACGGGCCTGCGTCGTATACGTGCCGCGATGCAATTCAAAGTAAAGTTCGCCGTTCCACGTTGGCAGCTTGTCGCCGGATGCTTCTTCCACCTGCTTGAAGAAGTCACCGACGCGGGCCGTCTTCGTCTGCGGCAGACCGGGAAAATTGTTCAACACGCGAATATTTTCCAGCATTTCACGCGTTGGACCGCCGCCGCCGTCGCCATAGCCATAGGACATCAGCAGATCACGCGAGTATTCTTTTTGCTGGAACTTCATCCACGTCCCATAAGCAGTCAGGGCGTTCGGTTCGGCATTATAGGTGGCGATTGTGTCGAGGTTGTTGTGCCCCGGCGTGGTCGAGAAGTGGGTTAACACCCGCGTACCGTCCAACCCCTGCCACCAGAACGAATCCACCGGCAGGTGATTGTAGCGGTTCCAGCCGATTTTGATGGTGAAGAAGTATTCGAGTCCGGCTTGCTTGATCAACTGGGGCAGGTTCCATGCATAGCCGAACACGTCCGGCAGCCACAAAACGGGCGACTCAGCATCCGGCCCGAAGTGCTCGCGGAAGAAGGTCCGACCGAGCAAGAACTGCCGCGCCAGCGATTCCGATCCGCTGAGGTTGCAGTCGGCTTCCACCCACATGCCGCCGATAGCCTCCCATTGACCATCCGCCACCCGCGCCTTGATGTCCTCGAACAGTTCGGGGTAGTCCTCGCGGATATAGTCGTAAAGCTGCGGCTGACTCTGTGTGAAGTGATATTCGGGGAACTGTTCCATCAGGCGCAGCACATTATGGAAGGTGCGGCCCGCTTTGCGCCGGGTCTGACCGAGCGTCCACAGCCACGCCACGTCAATATGGGCGTGTCCGGCGGCGTGAATCGTCACATCGGATGCAGCCCCGGCCCCGGAAACACCATTTTGTAAGATGCGCAGTGCGTTTTCGACACTGGTATAAAAGCCCTCGCCGAAAGGTTCGCGCAGGTCAAGGGCGTTGAAGGCGTCGTTAAGCGCGTTCAGCAGATGCATATGCACCGGGTGATTCTCGTCCAACACGGTGCAGGCGAGATATGCGTTGCGCGTCAATGCATGGAAGTCCCGCGTGGTCTGGTCAATGCGAACGACGGCGGGCGTCCGCACCAGCAAGCGCTGCGAGTTCCCCTGCGGGAATGCATTCCCGGTAAAGCCGTGCATAGCTAAAGCGTGCGCTTTGCCGTCGCGCCAGTCAAAGGGCAGCAAAATCTCTTGATGATGGCGGTCGCAGGTAGCGTAGGGTGTGCCATCTACATACACCAGCATTTCCGGGTGACTGAATCCGCCTGCATCGCCCATCGGCAGATACAGGCCGACCGGATCGGTGATCTCGTTCCACCCGGCGGGGATTTCAAACGCGCCACGGGCGATAAAGTTCGTGCGCGGGCCAAGCCAGTAGGTTTCTGGCAGCACCTCTTTCCAATCAGAATCATCAAAATCCGGTGCGACGGGCGGGTGTTCGATGGCGTTGTAGTCGGGCAGTTCCAGCGTCTGGTAGCGGAAGGGTGCAAGCGGCGCACGCTCCCGGTAAATGAGCGATTCGATCAACGGCATTTGGTGACCGATTTTTTCTAATGTCAGGCGAACATTGTGCATGAGCAATCCTTGGTGCGAATATGGGTAAAGTCATAGATAGGTGTGAAAAAGGACTATTTGAGGGGCGGCAAACTTCACCACCGGATTGTACGGTTTGAGATAGCACACATTATAGTGCAGGGTTGGAAAACGAATAAGGCCGCTTTGGGACAGATGGCATAGAGCGACAGAGGCGACACTTTGCCACCCGCTGTACACGTATCGTTTTGACCCTTTTCAAAGGTAGGTTTTTTGTACTTCGTGTCGCCCTGGGCTGAAGCCGAGGCAATACTGGAAGAAGTTGCCGGGGGATGATGGGAAATTTCGCGGAACAAAATGTGGAACACATCGACACCTTTCTATTGAACATTTGTGCTAGCCTGTGCCTATCGTACAGGCGCGGGAATTTTCCGGTAGGCACTACCGTGAATACCAGCGCACAGACAAGGAGCGTATACGCTGATGTTCAACTGGGTATCGGGTTGGTTCCGCCGCGAGGGAGACGCAAACACACTCCGCACGCAACCACCCCACATCGAAGTCGTCGCCGGACACAACGGCCCCGTGTGGTCGGCATCTCCTGAAGCACTCGCCCACGCCGAGATGTACCGCCTCTCCCCCTGGGTATATGTGGCGGTCAATCGCATCGCCGAAGCCGGGGCACTGGTCCCGCTGCGGGTGTATCACCGCCGGGGAGAAGAACTGACCGGGGTTGTCCGGCATCCGCTGGAAGAACTGCTCGACGCGCCGAATCCCCATCTCAGTCGTTTTGAATTGTTCGAGCAGACCATCGGCATGTTGGAGTTGACAGGCAACGCCTACTGGTTCCTGACCGGGGATACACGCGGGCGTCCGGTGCAAATCTGGCCCCTGCGCCCGGATCGCGTCAGCATTGTGCCCGACCCGGCGAACTATGTGCGCGGCTACATCTACGAGGTGGACGGGCAGCGCATCCCGCTGGACGCCGTAGAAGTCGTCCATTTCAAGCGCTGGCATCCCGCCAACGACTACTACGGACTATCGGCACTCGAAGCGGCGCGGCTGGCGGTCAGCAGTGATCGCGCTATGTCAGAGTGGAACCGCAACACGTTTGGTCAGGGCAACGGCGTCCCGGCGGGCATCGTAAATATCCGCGATTTCGTCAGCGATAGCGATTTCGAGCGCATCAAACGCGAGTGGCGGGCCAGCTATGGCGGTCCCCAGCGCAAGACGGCGTTTTTGCGCGGTGGCGCGGTCGAGTGGCAAAACATCGGCCTCAGTCACACCGATCTCGACTTTTTGCAGGGGCGGCAGGCCCATCGTGACGAGATTCTGAGCATCTTCGGGGTTCCAATCGGGCTGGTCAGCGAGAACGCGACCGAGGCCAACGCCAAAGTCGCGGAACGTTCGTTTATCGAGCGCACGTTATGGCCCAAGCTGGCGCGGCTATCCGGCAAAATCACACAGGCGATGCTCCCGTTTTATGGCACGCCGGGGGATTTCGTCGCGGCCTTCGACGACATCCGCCCGACCGATGCCCAGGCGCGTCTGGACGAGATTGGGGCGGCAGGCCCGGTTTTGAGCATCAACGAGATTCGCGGGCGCTATTTCCATCTGCCCCCCGTGGATTGGGGGCAGTCGCCGCATACACAGTCAGGTCATGAAGGTGAGGCGGGCGCAAAGAATTACACCCCTACAGACGACACGCCACAAAACGCGCTTGCTGCACAAAAAAATTCCAGTGCCGCTGCAACAACTGCTGCAAATACCCCGGTTGACCTGTCGCCGGAATCCATGCACACCGAAATCGACCAGTGGGAGCGCTTCGCACTCAAACGGCTTGGGCGCAATGGTGGGCGTTCGTTTGAGGTGCGCTCGCTGCCAGATGAAGTCGCCCTCACCGTCAGCGCAGAACTGCTTGCCGCCGGGGACGATGGCGAGGCAGTCAAGGCGGTGTTCCAGTCCGCACGGCAGATGGTGTAAAGGTGTCATTCATCCTCTAAGAAGCCGGAAGGCGTATCTAACCGGGGCACAGCCCTTTAACTCTCTGCGTTGTCCAACGCGGAGAGTTGTGTACCCCATAAGGGGATTGTCGCCCCTTAACCTCTTGCTAAAAATCCTCTTTCTACCGGAATTAGGTGATTCTGGCGAATTCAGGTCGTTAGCCGTCATCCCGGTCGCGCCCTTTTCTTCCGCCTCTCTTACACAAACTATCGTCATGGTCAGGTATATTGGTGTTACGTGACACCGTCCGGCAAATTGTGGGATTCAGCGCAGCCAACACCGCTGTGCAGACGGTGAGACGATGGTATTCTAAAACCAAAAGAACCAAGATCGGAGAACATACGCGATGATCGAACGTTTCGCGCAAATCGCCCGCCCACTGCTGGAACTCGACCCGGTCCGGCGCACACGGCGCAATCACGGGTTAGAACATGCGACGATTCATCTGCTCAGCAAACGGGTGCGCGGACTCAAAATGGCAGGTCGCAGCACCGACGGCGGTTTCGTCCTCGTCGGAGAGGCAAATACGACAGAGGTCGAGAAAGCCGTCCACGACGCCCTGTTACGAATGCGCAACGGGGAACACAGCCTCGCCATTCACCCCAACTGTGGCACGAATCTGGTCACGACCGGGTTTATGGCGACGACCGCCGCCGCCATCAGCTTGCAGGGCGGACGCCGCTTCTCGGCAGATCGCTTCGCCTGGGCAGTGCTGGCTGTTACCCTGGCGACCCTGTGGTCACAACCAGTTGGCACCTCGCTGCAAAAGCACGTCACCACCAAGGGCGACCCTGGCGACCTCGAAGTCGTCAGCATCCACCGCCGCGAGATGAGTATGCCGTTCGGTGGCACGCCCGTCATCTTCCATCATATCGCCACACAACGCGGGTAAAGTCGTCATGGGGCAAACACCACAGGGAACGCCGCAGGGGAACTCTCCGGCACGCCGCGCCGCGTACACCATGATCTTTATCTGGATGATCGGCGCGGGATTCGCCGCCAGCTTCACCATCGGCGGGCGACCACAAACGGGATTGCTCGTATGCGGTGCGTCGTTCCTTATCAGTATCGTTGTACTGGTCGTCGGCGGGTTGCTGGTCGCCAGTTCGCCAGAGGATGAGGAGGGGTAATCCCCGACCTGCTTCGCGCCTGCCATACAGGTATGGACCGGTGAGCAAATGCGTCGGGGAAGACACTCCCTTTCCATCCTGCATATCATGCGGAAAGGGAGCCAGGGGGATGAGAGATCCTACTTGTGCTGGAACGCGCCGGACAGCGTTGATTCCGGGAAGAATTCGCCCGCAGTGCCTTCGGTGGCATAGCGATACAGCGCCGCCTGGAAGATACCGCTGAGTGTAGAGAAGAACAGGCTGATGCCCATAATCACCACGACCACGATCAACACCGCGAGGATGGTAATCGCCGTCGAGTTGATGGCAGAGGCGATCAGCAGCAGCGGTGCGCCGATGACGAACGCAACCGCCAGCGTCGCCAGAAAACCGACCAGGCCGATGCCCGCGCTGGCGATCAACTGCTCGCCCCATGTCTTTTTGAGCAACTGCGTGCTGCGCTTGATCGCCTGAATGGGGCCAACCTTCTCGATCACCAGCACCGGGACCACCAGGAAGGTGATGATGCTCCATGCTGTACCCAGCAAGCTGGCGACGATCTGCCCGACGAAGTTGTCCTCATTGCCACGAATCGCCTGCAAGATCATGCCGACAGTGGCGGAAATAGCCGCATAGCCCAGAATCGCGCCGATGCGCTCGGAAGCGATGCGGAAGCCGTCACGCACGGTCGGGTCGCCGCCATTTAGACGGATCATCGCCGCGCCAATCAGCGCCACCTGCGAGAAGATGATGACCGTATACATCACCAGATAAAACAGGAACGCGATAATCAGGCCCATAATCATCTGGCCTTGCGTCATTTCTTCGCCCGCCCCGCTGGACATCACTTCCAACAGGCCCGTACTCGCCAGCGGGATGAAAAACAGGATCGTCACAATGATCGTGCCGACGGTGGACATGACCGGGAACCACAACAGTTCCTTATCTTGCTTCAAGACTTCGTAACTGGCTTTCACCAGTTCCCAACTGCGCGAAAAGCGCTCACCAAACATGCTTATTCTTCCTCCAAAACTCGTAGCTCATAGGTATACGTGGGTTATCTACATTATAGTCCGCAATGTTGACGCAAATTATAGCGGGAATCGCACCGACATAAAAAAACTCCCCCAAACTTTTGGGGAATGCACATCACTTGCTCACACACCGGGTAGCTTAAGGAACTTCGCGCCCCATTCTGTTGTCTAATGATTCAGGACGTTCGCTTGAAACATTTCTTACGACAATCACGCCTAAATCCGAAAATCGCTGGTGTTGTAAAGGCGCGTCGAATCTTCGTTTCGCTTCTTCGCGCCCGTGAGATACAAAGCGAAAATCCTATACTTGGTGGACGACTTGAACAACTATACAGGGGGCTTTATGAACGGACTCTATCGAATGATCGCGGTAACACTGCTGGCAATTCTATTGATCGTCCCGGCGGTATCTGCACAGACGCCAGAACGCGACTTCGCCACCGCGTGGACGGCGGGCGGTGATCTGTACGTGTTACTGCCGGATGACACCGAACCGCGTCTTATTGCCGAAAGCCGGGTGAGCATTCCGCGTTTGTCGCCAGATGCGTCGCATGTCGCTTTCCAGCGCCGGGACAGCTTATACACTGTCAGCACGGATGGCACCAACGAGCGCATGATCTTTGATGCTGAGAATGCGCCGGAATCACTGCGGAGTGAGGGCAACGTCGTCAGCGCCGGACGCCGCCTGTGGATGAATGGCGACACGCTGCTGTTCAACACCTTTCAATATAACGACTTCGGCGGGTTCGCCAACGAGGACCTGCACATCGCCAGTGCGACATCAGGTCAGACCGTTCTCGCGGAAATCGGCGGCGAGTTCGCGCCGAGTCCCGGCGGTGAGTGGATCGCGGTGACAGTCGCCGGGTATTATGGTGATTTTCCCGGCGCGGTGTATATCGTAGATGCAGACGGGACGAATCCGCGCCCGGTGATGGAATATACGGCGGTCGCCACCGCGACAGAAGGGCAGTTCGCCCCCTTGCTTCAGTGGGTGGATGTAGATACGTTCCGGTTTGCCATACCTGATCCCGATCTCGTTTACATGGAGACGCAGCCGAATCCGCCCCCGGTCGCCCTGTGGGAAGTGAATGCGACGACAGGCGAGGCGGCACAAATCGGCGTGACCCCGGCGTCATTTTTCAGCTTGCCCGTGTGGAATAACTCTGGCGATTGGTTGGCTGCGCTGATGCGCTCCCCGAACGATCCGAACCTCGTAGTGATGATGTTTGCCAGCGGAGACGGATCGAACCCGACGGAGTATCCCGTCAACACCTTGCAGGGTGTTCGCGTGCCGCAGTGGACGCCGGGGGGCGAGCGCTTCGTCTATATCGACGGCGACACGCTGATGCTGGGCGGTCCGGCGATGGATGCACCACTCATGCTGGAAGCGCAAGCACCGTTGACGACCCCGGCAGTCACCGCGAATGGGACCGTATACGCCGTCACGGTAGACGGCGTGAACGAAGTACGATATATGCCGTTCGATGGCAGCGCCTCGCTCACACTTGCTGTTACGGGTGATCGTGTGCCGCGTATCAATGCCGTCAGTGTGACGAACTAGGCATACCGCCGGTAATGCATAGCCAAAAGGCGAGGGGAAATTAAAATAAGATCGCCGGGGTATCCTACCCGCTATTCGCGGCTGTCAGCGCGTCCAGACGCTCGCGGGCGGGGGTGAAGTTCGGGTTGAAGTTCACCGCTGCCTGATAATTGGCGATGGCGCGGTCGATCTCGCCGAGTCCCTCGCGGGCGATGCCGCCCTAGTAGTAGGTTTCCTCGACGTACTGCCCGCCACCATCATTGAGGGCGGCGCGGGCCAGCACCAGCATATCGTTGTAGCGACCCATCGCCTGATATGCGATGTACGGTCCGAACTGGTACCACATCATGCGCCAGGGCAGCCCGTCGCCGGTAGAACGCGCCACATCATAGGCGGTGGCTGCGTCTTCGTATTCGCCCAGCATCACCAGATTGGACCCCATGTTGAACCAGGCCCAGTTGTCGGTCTGGTCGGCGATGGCCTGGGTACGGGCGATTTCCATGGCGTTGCGGATATTCTCTTCTTCGGCGGCGTTATCACCGAGGACTTCGTTCAGGTCTTCGAGGCGGCTCTCTTCGTAGAGCACGATGTAAGTGTAGTTGAAGTGTTGCCAGTGTTCGGCGGTGTGCTGGTAGGTGTACACCATGTTCTGACCGTCGTAGCTGTCATAGGTGGTGAACTGCTGTGCGGCGTCGTCATAACCGACCATCAGCAGATAGTGCCCCATCCAGCCTTGATCGGCGCGTGGCGGATCGTACCCGGCTTCAATGATGACCGGGAAATCGTTGTAGATCAGCGCTTTAAGCAGGTCCAGCGTGCCGCCGTAGCGCACCATCGAATACACCGGGAATTCTGGCACCTGTGTATTCACAAATTCTGTCATTTGCCAGGGGCTGACGTTCTTGTCTTCATAGTTGGGCTTTAGCCAGTCGGCGGCGCGATTTTGATCGTCAGCATAGCCGAAAAACGAGAGCGCCATCGTCAGCGTGGCAGGACCGCAGTTGTTCCACTGTTGCGCATGATACGTGAACCCGTACAGCGTATGCGCGGATGGCAGCGCTGCCGCCAGATCGCTATCGCCGGTTTCGGTAGCGCCGTCGTCCTGCGCGATCGCCTGGCCCATTGCCAGCGACAGCATTAGCCCCAGCAGCAGGAGCAGCGTGATTTTCCCCACGAAGGTTCGCATTCGAATTGACCTCAAAACTCGTGTGTCGTGTGTTTGATCGCATTATACCTGCAACGGGCAGATTTCAACCCCGCTGCGTGGCGACGATTCCCCCACGCTGAATATGCGCTGGCGAAATCGTCTTTGCGACCGGGTCAACTGTGACGTGAGAATCTAACGATTCAATGAACGAACGTCGTGAGAAGTTAAAGGCGTTTGATAAGGGTGAGCGTGTTGGCGCTTTCCGTCGCCTCGTAGTGAACCTCGTCCACCGCTTCACGCAGCAGACGCAGGCCGAACGCCGGATTTTCCCCGGTCTTTAAAATGGCTTCTGCGGTAGGTTTGGGGGGATTAAAGTCTACGGACTGGAAGGCGCGTCCATAATCGGTGACACGCACGACTACCTGCATCCGACCCCATTGGATGGATACGCAAATCGTACCGGGGTCTGTGCCTGCATAACCATGCTCGATCACGTTTATAGCTGCCTCTTCCACCGCCAACCGGATATGATCGAGCGTATCATTCGCAAGTTGGCTGGATTTGACACTCTGTGTGACAAAGTCGAGTAAAGCCGGAAGGGAGGCTTTGACACCGGGAAGTGCGATCTGGTTCTTTGTGTGCATCAAGGACCCCGAAAAAGACTAGTATGTTCCGGTGCGGAGGAAATCCACACCGACGATATGAATTATTGAATCAATCATAACATATGATTCACTTAATATGGCACATTCGGCGCGGTTTCGATGGGGATATGCTGCCCGATTTGCTGTGTCATGCGCAGATCGTTCCACGATTCGCCGATGGATTCAAGTATGCCGTCGTGGATAGCCCATGCACGCCCGCGAATCGTCGCTGCCTGTTCGCGCTGGCGAAAAGGCGTGCTGCCGTCCAGCGCTTCGTAAAGTTCGCCGCCGGGTTGAAAGGCTTCGTGGATGAGCGACATCAGACGGTGTCCGCGCATGTAGGCAAAACCGTTGCGCTCGAACAGCCATGCCGATACATATGACAGCGGTTCCAGTGCGATAGAGTTATGACCGAGAGCGATCAAAAATGTCTTGATTTGATAGAACACGTAATTAGACGCCCTCAGCCCACGCCGGATTTGCCCCGGTGCGAGTCCGGCCTGCATCGCCGCGACTTCAGCCTCAATGTTGCGATGGACCGTCCCGCCTAACGTAGACCGCCCTGTTGCATCCCGGTCAACGTCGAAGCGCTCGCCCTGCGGGTCGCGCAGCGTCAGCCAGTTGAAGTCGAGGCTGTTAAAGGTATTGTCAAC
>DAOTXA010000215.1:0-16043 GCA_034435595.1 Anaerolineae bacterium
CCCCTCGCCATGAACCAGCACAAACGGCGGGCGATTGTATGTATGCAAAACATAGTCGTTCTCACCAGCTACAATCGCATCGGTGCGCGTTTGAATATTCTCAGCCACTACTTGACTCTCCTTAGCTTGCGACATTTTGCCTCACACCTTCCGTACAAACACCGTACCACCATGCGTGCGCAGCCCGGTCAGATTCGTAATCGCCGCCTGTGGCACGCCGGAATCCAGCACACTCAGCGCGGTTCTCACTTTCGGAATCATTCCGCCAAAAATAGTCCCATCGTCAATCAACGCACTGGCGTGATCCTGCGCCAGACGTGGCGCACGCTCCTCGCCAACCAACACACCCTCGACATTCGTCAAAAACACAATTTGACTGGCACCCACTGCCGCCGCAACCGCACCCGCCACATGGTCCGCGTTGACGTTGAGGTTACTGTCTTCACCCAGGCACACCGGGGAAATCACCGGAGTTGTGCCCTGTAACAGCAAATCCAGCAGAATATCGCCGCGCACCTGCGTCACTTCACCTGTAAATCCCATATCATCAGCAATCTTGCGACCACGCACCAGGCCACGATCAACGCCACTCATGCCCAGCGCATCTACCCCCGCATTGAGCAAATAGCGTACCAGACGCTTATTCACCACGCCACACAACACCATTTCGACCATCTTCAGCGACGGTTCGTCGGTAAAACGCAGTCCGTTGACGTAACGCGGCTCTATACCCATCAGTTTTTGCATGTCAGAAATTTCTCTGCCGCCGCCATGTACCACAATCACCGGAGCCGGAAACCCCTTGATGATATCCGCCAGTTCTGCAAGAAATTCTTTGTCATTGATCTGGTGCCCGCCGACCTTAATCAATACAGGTTGGTCCATTTTCGCTTTCCTCATTACAGTAATGCGGTTGTTTCTGGTATATCGAACATGAGATTAAAATTCTGCACGGCCTGACCCGCCGCACCCTTGCGTAAATTATCCGTTACACTCGTCACATGCAGATACTTCGGTGTAACAGGCGTCAAACTGATCGCGCAGCCATTTGTGCGGACGACATGCTTGAGGCTCGCCTGCTGTCCAACCGGTAGCACATTGACCAGAGGTTCATTGACATACACTTCTTCATAGAGGCTCTGTGCGTCATTGGCGTCAAAATCATCACTCATCGTCAGATAAAGACTCGCCATCAAACCACGATCTACGGGCAGCAGATGCGGTACAAACACCAGCGGACCCAAACCCTCAGCAAGATGCGCGATCTCCTGTTCAATTTCGCCCACATGACGGTGTGATCGTCCCGGCTTATAGGGCGACAAATTGCCAAAGATTTCGACAAAATGCGTGTTCGGCTTCGGCTCGCGACCAGCGCCAGAAACACCCGATTTGGCGTCTACAAAAATCGGAAGTCCCTTCTCCAGCGCATCTACCTGCAACAATGGATACAGCCCTAATAAAGTCGTCGTCGGATAGCAGCCCGGTACGGCAACTGCCTTAATATCACCCAATTGCGCCCGGTTGATTTCCGGCAAACCATATGGAACCGGCAGCAATTCAGGATGCGGATGTACTGTGTCATACCATGTCTCGTAAATTTCAGGCGTATCGAGCCGCAAATCCGCCGACAGATCAACCACTTTAATGCCAGCTTTGAGGGCCTTCGCTGCCACAGGAGCTGAAGCCTTGTGTGGCAGCGCCAAAAACACCACCTCAACGAATCCAAAATCAGCCGCATCATGCCGGATATACTGCAAGCTCGTCCCGGCGACAGCATCACCTTCATAGGTATTCGACGTTGCGAATACAATCTCTACCCCCGGATGAGTGGCGAGAATTTCGATCAAATCTTGTCCGGCATATCCCGACGCCCCGAATACGCCGACCTGTATCTTCTTCGCTGACATGTAGCCTCCTACATACGGCACAAAAAAACCCTGACCATGTTGGCAGGTCAGGGTGATGTTTGTTCATTGTGTTTCGTGGCTGGTCACTGACTCTTCGTCCAGCACGAAACACCCACCTTGACCTGCGCGGTCTGCGGGCAACGGCTGCGACGACGAAAACGGAGTACAATCAATGATGACACAAGAAATCCTCATCCACATAGTCGTGGGCAATGACTATACCAAACGATACGTAATCCATTTGGTTTTTCCAGCAAGTTTAGGCACTTTTTTACAAATTTTGTGCAGATTGCCTTATACAAAATCGCGAAAAAGTGATGTTTGTCGGAGAACACTTACGTTTCCTTGACGAAGTGTTACCCGAACCTGTAGTATGCGCCAAGACTCGGAGCAAACCACAATAACCCTATGATCGAAGCCAAAGACCTCACCAAGCGCTACGGCGCACACCTTGCGTTAGATCACATCAGTTTCACCGCCAAACGCGGAGAGATTCTCGGCCTTCTAGGTCCAAACGGGGCCGGAAAAACTACCACTATGCGTATGTTAACGGGTTACATGCCACCCAGTGACGGCACTGCCAGCGTCGCCGGATTCGACATCCTCGAAGATTCGATGGCGATCCGTGAGCGAGTGGGCTACATGCCGGAACGCATCCCCCTTTACCCGGATATGACCGTAGACGGCTACCTCATGTTCTGGGCGCGGCTACGCGGGACGAAAAAAGCACGCGCACGCGTCGCCGAGGTGCTGGAACGCGTGCAGCTAACCCATCGCCGCAAATCGCTGATTCGCAGCCTGTCCAAAGGAATGCGCCAGCGCCTCGGACTTGCGCAGGCCCTCGTCCACGAGCCAGAAATTGTCATTCTTGATGAACCCACTATCGGTATTGATCCGCAGCAGGTGATCGAAGTCCGCGACGCTGTCCGCGAACTGGGTGAACAGCATACCATCTTGTTCAGCACACACATCTTGTCCGAAGCAGAGCAAGTCTGCGACCGCGTGATTATTCTGAGTCAGGGTCGTATCGTCGCCGAAGGCGCACCGGAACAACTCCGGCAAGAACTCTTCCCCAATGACAACATCATCGTGCAAATCGGCGGCGGAACGAAGAAAGGCGTTATGTCCGTGCTGGAAAGCATCAGTGGCATCGAACACATCGAACGTCACGGTAACGGGTACGCACTGCGTGCCACTCCAGGCGCAGACATTCGCGCACAGGTCGCGGATAAAATCCATGCGGCAGGCTTTAAACTGTTGGAATTACGCCCCGTTGATGTCACATTAGAAGACATCTTCCTTGATATTGTAGGACGGGAGGAATAACCGTGTTCGGAACCGGTATCATCTTCCGACGCGAAATCGGTCAATATTTCGCCTCACCAATTGCCTACCTGATCGCGTTTGCATTTCTGTTGTTGACCGCACTTTACTTCAACAATGACCTGACCATCAGTATCGGCACCAAACCTGTTGATCCAGCGATTATCCCCAACTTTCTCGCCTTCGGAATGGTGTTTTTCGCCCCGCTGCTGACCATGCGCCTGCTTGCCGAAGAAAGCCGCGAGGGAACACTTGAACTCCTGCTCACTGCCCCCATCCCCGATGCAGCCATCGTGCTTGGTAAATTCTTCAGTGCATGGGCTTACTATTCGATTTTGCTGCTTATTACGCTGATCTATCAGTTCATCTTGATCGGCATCACGTCACCCGACATGGGCAACGTTATCGCCGCATATATTGGCATCTGGTTGTATGGCGGAGCCGCGCTCTCTGTCGGATTGATGTTTTCCGCCACCACCGAAAACCAGATCGTCGCAGCCTTCCTGAGTTCGTCGGCGTTGCTGTTGCTGTGGTTGGGTGATCTCGCCGGACAGGTTGTCGCCAGTGTAGAGCTTGCAAACTTCATACGCACCCTGACACTGCAAGGCCATTACTCGCCATCTTTCGCGTTTGGCTTGATCCGCCTGGAAGATATCACATACTTCGCAGGACTCATTACCGTCATGTTGTTTGTCTCGATTCGTATTGTGGAATCGCGGAGGTGGCGCTGATGAATGATCAGCCCGAAACAATTGTCATCACACGGGGCGCAATCAGTCAATGGGCCAGCTTCATCGGCATGACGAGTTTGCTACTTGGGGCGCTTGGCTGGCTATGGATCGGCGAGTTAAACACTATCGTCGGCCTGTTTCTCGCTGTGGGTGTTGGCGGCATTGTCTTGTGGGCAATAATGACACCGCAGGAATTTGTCGGCTTCTTCACCGGGCGGCAAATCCGCTACGGGACCGTATCTGTCCTATCCACCCTGTTGATGATCGGTATCGTCGTGTTGACCTACATCCTGATGGATCGTGCAGTCATCACCCTCGATATGACGGAACGCGGCGCATTCACACTAAGCCGCGAAACACTCAACGTACTGGAAGCCATTGACCAACCGGTCAGAATCACCGGCTTCTACTCGCCTCGCCTCGCCCAACAGCAGGAAATCGACGATCAGTTCTTCCGGCTATACGAGACGGCTACCAATGGCCTGATCTCTCGTGAATATATTGACCCCAACGAACAACCAACCATAACCGAGACTTTTCTTGCGGAGGACGGTTGGGTGTATATATCGTATGTAAACCCCGACGGTACAACAGACCTCAATACATTGTATCGCGTCCCACTCTCTGGCACGCAAGAGCGTGATATGACAATTGCCATTTTACGCCTGCTAAACGTCGGCAGCACCATCATCTACTTTGATGAAAGCCTTGACGAGTTAAGTCCACTTGACGGCGGTGCTCGCGGCATATCGTCAATGGCCCTATTGTTGCAACAAAACGGCATTGCGACGCTCCCGCTCAACATCGAAGCACTTGCTGCTTCGGGTGAAGAAATCCCGCGCAATGCAGACGCAATCATTCTTGCCCGCCCCGCGAAAGAACCGTCAGAAAGCGCAATTCGCCTGATTGACGCGTATTTGCGTGATGGTGGCGGGCTGCTCATTCTTGCCGACACACAAACCGACTTCATGACCGAAGGCAGCCCATTCAATAATTACATGTGGGAGAACTGGGGGCTGCGTATGGGTTCGGGTGTCGTGGTCGAGGATATGTTGAGCGGTGAAACGAATCTCGACGCCATCAGTTTCGCCGTCACCGATTCCGAAATCACCGCCGGGATCAATCCAGATACTGACCCCGCCTCGTCAGTGCAGTTCCGCATCGCTCGCCCGGTAGAAGTCGATGAATCTCCTCCAGTCCCCAACGGACGCTTGATCCAGACCTCACCAGGCAGCTACGCAGAGCAAAGCGTTGATCCCTTGTTCAGAAGAAACGAATACGGGTATGACGAAGGGGTTGATATTCTTGGCCCGTTGACCACTGCCGCCTTCGCAGAAGACACAGATAACACAGGTGCACGCATCGTCCTCGTTGGAGATAGCGACTTCATCACCAACGGACAAATCATCGCGCCAGAGGGCAATTCACTACTCGTGGCAAATTCACTCGCCTGGATGAGCGGATTTGGTGAAAATGTTTCGATTGCACCACAAACTCGCGTGACCGGCATTCCGCTGGTCTTCGTCTCTGCCCAGCAACTCGACACCGTCGCATTCGTGACTGTCATCGTCATGCCGGGGATCGCCCTCGCCTTAAGCATTCTTGTCTGGGTTCGGAGAAACCGGCGATGAAGAGAAATCGGCGCATTCTGCCCGTGATGATCTTGATCGTTATGGTACTGCTTGTAGCACTTTTCGCGCAAAATAACACGATAACCAACAACGAACAGTCCATCCAGCCTACACCACAAATTCGCCGCGTCTTCCCGGAACTTGCTGTGCTGGATATTTTGGCACTCCGTGTCGAAGACCCCTATACCGGAGAAACGTTTACAATTGCCCGCGAAACTGACGGCACATGGATCGGGCGTACAACAGACTCTGACGGACCTATGGCACTGCAAGACGATGCCGGGACATTTCTAGCCCGAACCACCGTTCTACTGGGATATACCCAGACCATCAACGTCGAGCCAGATCGCAATCTTGGTGAATTCGGCTTCCTACCTCGTCCCCAACTTTTAATTTCTGTGGTTGCTGCCAATGATGAACAACATATCGTCGCAGTCGGCAATCCCCTGCAAACAGGTCCATACTATTATATCGCCGTAGACGACCGACCAGAACTCTACATCGCAGACCGTGCCGCAATCGATAATCTTGCCGCAACGCTAAATAACCCACCGCTCTTCACCGAGGAAAATTGAAACAACCACCCTTGACATAGAACCACTCGTGTTCTAACCTTTTTATCAAATAATAAAATTTGATAAACAAAGATTGCGTTTTTCGCAAACTCCTATTTCCTTATATTAGCGCCAAAGTCTCCGATTTGGTGCTATTGCCTTGCCCCAATTGCTTGACAAGATATGAAATTCGCGTTACCTTATTATGGTCGTTCGTTTGTGTTTTGTACGATCGAACTCATTAAGGTCGCAATTTTGATCCCCGTCTTCTTGGCGGGGATTATTCACTGAAGTGACCGCGAAGAGTTCTACAATTTATGCGTAAAGGCATCTTGCACCGTCTGTCACAACGACGACATCATGTGTATACGGAGTGCGATGAGGTTAAATGCCTTGCTAGAAGTGAAGTGTAGCAGGGCTTTACGTTTGCGACGATATGGCTGTAATGATTCACCACCAGATGACAACCCGTGAGGAATTGCAAGCGCAGTTGGTCGACAAGGCTCGCCGCCAAGGCTCGACCCTCAGCCTAGAAGACATTCTCGCTGTCTTCCCTGATGTGGAGCGTGATGTTGCGCTTCTCGACGAATTGATTGATGGATTAATGGAAGCTGGTATCGAAGTCAACACTGACGACGCAACCAACAGCAAAGACATCTCTAACGAAGCAGAATCCGTCGACTCGACCTATGAAGACGAAGAAGATTCAATTGAGCAAGAAACCCGGATGCTGTTCAACAGTAACCTGGTCGAAGATGCAGGCTACCAGCAGGCACTCGATACGGATGACGTTGTCGGCCTGTATCTCAAAGAGGCCGGTCGTGTTCCCCTGCTAACCGCAGAGGAAGAAGTTTCGCTGGCAAAACGGATGGAAAAGGCAGAATTCGCCCGCGAAACCATCGAAACACAGGGCGATTCGCTACCAATGGACGATGTCTATGATCTCAAAGACATCATTGCCGATGGTGAACTCGCGCAGGAACACTTGATTCGTGCAAATGCACGTCTCGTCATCAGTGTTGCCAAAAAGTATATCGGGCGCGGTGTACCCTTCCTTGACCTGATTCAGGAAGGCAATATCGGCTTGATCCGCGCAACCAACAAGTTCGAATACCAGCGTGGGCATAAGTTCAGCACCTACGCAACTTGGTGGATCCGTCAGGCCGTCAGCCGCGCTGTCGCCGATCAGGGACGTACCATTCGTGTACCAGTTCACATGGGAGATCAACTCAACCGGATGCGCCGCGTACAGTTGAATCTGCTTCAAGAACTGGGCCGCGAACCGAATATCGAGGAACTCGCCGTCGGTATGGAAACTACGCCAGACAAGGTCGAGAACCTGCTCGAAATCGCACGCCGTCCAGTTAGCCTTGAAACGCCGATTGACGACGATGGCGATAGCACTTTCGGCGATTTCGTCGAAGATGCCAATAGCCCCGCTCCCGCCGATGAAGTGGCGACGCACCTGTTGCACGAACAACTTCAAGGTGCGCTGGACCGCCTGCCACCGCGTGAGGCTCAAATCCTGCGTCTGCGCTACGGCCTGGAAGACGGGCGCGTGTACACGCTGGAAGAAGTCGGTCAGACTATCGGCGTGACCCGTGAGCGTGTGCGCCAGCTTGAAGCGCAAGCTCTAAACCGCCTGCGCCAGTCTTCAGCACACATTATCCTGCGTGACTACCTTTACGAGGAGTAAGGCGCGTGCGTGCAAATCGCGCAAACGCACCACTTCTTTGGCCAATCCTAGTGGTTATCGGCGGCATTGTCCTATTACTGGATAATTTTCTGCTGCTGGACGACTTCAATGCTTATACGCTGCTCCCTCTTTTGCTCGTAATCGTCGGCACGCAGGTTCTTCTGCGCGGCGACTTGATCGCGAACACCGAGGGGCGGCGTTTTGGCATAACCCGTGGCAGTGTCGAAACTGCTACACTCGAAATCAACAGTGGTGAAATCGATGTTGAGGTTCGACAACTTCAGGACGACTGGCGGCTGCGTGATGGTCAGCACGCTCTAATCGCAGGCCAGTTTGCCGTACAAACACGTCCACACCTCACGATGAACGAAAACTACGCCCACCTGAAGATGCAACGCAAAGCCACCCCATGGTATTCCTTCGCTGATTGGAAAATGGGCGTTGCATATGATCTTCCCTGGCAGATTTTGGTTAGCTCAAGCTTCGGTCAACTTGACCTGGACCTATCACGCTTAATCATCCACGATGCCGTGATCGCCAGTGGCTTCGGGGATATTCGATTGGTTAGTCCGGTTGAGGCGTTCGAGCCACTATTCATAAGCTCTACACTTGGGAACATCCAGATCGTCACGCCAGAGGGTTACAATACCCGTATCGTAATCCAGGGTGGACGCATGTTGCGCGTTCATGCAGATGAAATCCGCTACGATGCCGTTGACAAAAACGTCTATGTATCACATGAACAGGCCGAGAACATGCCCCAGGTTGAAATACGTGTGCGCGGCACTTTCGGAGATGTTTATCTCATCTAGCCCGGTACGCTTGCCATGTCCATATCCCTTGAACTTCTAATCCGAGATGGTGTTGAAAGTGACCTTGCATCTTGCCTCAACATCGACACTACCTATGAAACCAACTATGTCTGGCAAATGTCGATCTTTCAGGATACCGGTGAGCATCGGATCGCCTTTAAGCTCGACCGCCTGCCCCGAACGCTCCAGGCAAACTACGAAGTGAATATCAGAAAATTGCGATTGGTGCTTTCCGCCGACCATTGTTTTATCGTCGCAACACGAAAAGAAGAACCAGAACAGATCATAGCTTTTCTTACCATGCGTCTCGATTCATTCCATCAACGCGCAATCGTACAGGATATTGTCGTCAGTCCTGAATTCCGGCGGCGCAAAATCGGCACAAGACTATTAAAAGTCGCTCGGCGCTGGGCACTAGAACGTCAAGCCGTTCAATTTATCCTCGAAACACAAACCAAAAATTTCCCGTCAATTGCATTCTGTCAGCAACAAGGACTGCCTTTTTGCGGATACAGCGATCAACACTTCCAAAATCACGATATAGCAGTGTATTTTGGTCAGGCACTACGTTAATCAAACTCATTGACTACCATGATGATGGATGAAGAATTCGTTCGCACAATACTCACTTTAGGCAACGAAGTGTTGTCCACGGCGATTGTAGTCGTAGCGGCTTCGATGCTGCTCTACAATCTCTCGCGCAACCTGACAGATCGGATTGCACGCACATCCGCTGTGGCGCTGGGCTGCGTGACCGTCGTATACATTGGCGATGTGCTCATTGCCCTTGGACCAGGCATACAAACCTTCGAAGGCTTGCTGCGCGTGCAGTGGATCGGACTTGCTTACATCCCAGCAGCGATGTTTCATTTATCCGACGCCCTCCTTGCCACGACCGGACTACCCTCTCGTGGTCGTAGAAAACGCGCTATTCGCATTCTTTACGCCGTCGGCGTCATGATGTTACTCCTTGCCGCGTTTTCGGACTCACTCATCCGCCCGGTGCCTTTGGAACAACGCGTAGAGTTAGACCCTGGCCCTATATTCTGGATATACCTGTTATATTTCGTGATTGCCAATGGCGTTGCATTTGTCAACGTCAACCGGGCACGCCAGCGGTGTCTAACACGCACCACAGAGCGCCGAATGCGCTACCTTCAAATTGCCATGTTGACCCCCCTATTGGGCATCTTTCCATATTCAATGTTCCTCGATGTCGGCGATGAACTAAGTTTGCAAACGCTCGTTCTTGTCAATATCGCCAATCTCGTCGTTGTACTGATGCTTCTGTTTCTATCTTATCCTCTATCCTTCTTCGGCTCCCGCGTGCCCGACCGCGTCGTAAAGGCAGAACTGCTTCGCTTTATTTTACGCGGACCTGCGACCGCGCTACTGGCACTTATCGTCATTCTATTTACTGACCCAACCTCACGCTTCCTGGGGTTACCCGGAGATCTGTTCGCCCCCTTTGCCACCGTCACAGTCATATTGGTGTGGCAATGGAGCATCGATATAGCGCTACCCTATCTAGAACGTTGGCTCATTTACTCAGATGCAGACAATGATCAAATTTCAAAACTTCACGAAATCACCGAAACGTCGCTTAGCAAAACCGATCTCTTGCAACTGCTAGACGCTATTCTCGAAGCCACCTGTGATTACTTACGCGTCAACACAGCGTTCATTGCCACAATAGATCAACAATCCAAGCCAGATATCGTCCGCTCAATCGGAGAACTGGAATTCAAGTCAAGTGAACTCGAAGACGAATGGGGGCGGTTACAGCAGAACTTCGTTGACGAGGCAATCTCTAACTGGACAGTCTATGAATGGTCAGACTATTGGGTTCTACCTTTATTCAGTCAGCGACTTTCGACAGCCAACAATCAGCGTTCACTCACCGGCATGATGGGCATCGAAGCCCGTGCCGACACCATCAACCTCGATGAGTACGATATGGCAAGTCTACGTACATGGGTGCTGCGCACCGCGCAAACACTCGACGACATGATGCTCATGACAGAAATCTACGCCGCCATTGAGGGGCTGTTGCCACAAATCAGCATGAATCGCGAGCGTGCAGCCGATGTCGAGTATCGACCAGGACGCACAATAAAACCCTCCGCCGAACGTGAGATACCAGAGCGCGATGAAGTCATTGAGCAAGTCCGCGCCGCATTACGTCACTATTGGGGTGGACCTGGACTGAGTCGAAGCCGGTTGCTTGACTTTCATATCGTCCAAGCAGAATATGATGACGACACAACCCCAACCCAGGCATTGCAAAAAGTCTTGCGACAGGGCATCGAAACACTTCGACCAGAAGGCGAGCCAGACCGTAAGAGTCAGGAGTGGGTTCTGTACAACATCCTCAAACAACGCTTTCTTGAGGCACGAAAGGCAAGAGATACGGCGCGTTCCCTCTATATAAGTGAGGCAAATCTATTCCGCAAGCAAAATGTGGCAATTGAAGCCGTCGCAGACGCCATTCTAAATCAGGAAAAACAGCAACATCCCTGACAGCAATCATGCTCATTTACTGACAACTTCTCTTTCCGGTTTGACAATATGCCCCAACAATTCCTATAATGACTCGCATAGAAACTTATCGTTCTCTCATTTTGAGGCGACTGGTGGTTTCGGTTTACAGTTCAGCATCACGGCTGTGTCTTAAACCAACGTATCGTAAACGATTAAGGAATGTAGCATTATGACTTCCGAGCGGCAGCGCTCAGAGTACCAACCGCCGCAGCCAGCACTCGACGAGAGTTACTGGACTGCACTTTTGAACGAGGGAGAATTTTCTGTTGTAAGTGATGAAAGCGACCTCGATCACGAAGAACTGACAGAATCGCAGTTTACTGACGATGACAGCACATTTGAAACTGATCCGCACGGCCCGTTAGACACAGACTGGGTAGCGATCGGCGCAATTACGCAAAAGGACGAGGTCGTCCCGCTAAAAGTTATCGGCTACAATCGTGGCGGTTTACTCGTGGAATGGCGCACACTTCGAGGATTTGTACCCGCCAGTCAATTGATTGATTTTCCCACAGCCCAAAACGGATTCGTCCGGCGCAGCGGATTAGTCGATCGTGTCGGGCAAACCCTTCAGCTAAGAGTCATCGAACTAAGTCCTGAAAAAAATCGCTTGATTCTGTCAGAACGTGCCGCTCAAGCGCAACCCGGAGAACGAGACAACATCCTGTTAGGTTTGAAATCCGGCGACACCATTGAAGGTGACATCACCAACCTATGCGACTTTGGTGCATTTGTCGATCTTGGCGGACTTGAGGGGTTGATTCACATCAGCGAACTGAGTTGGGGTCGCGTCGCCCATCCGACACAACTGCTAGAACGCGGGCAGCATGTCACCGCCTACGTGCTTGATGTCGACCGCAGCGCCGGACGGATTGCCCTCAGCCTAAAACGCCTGCGACCCGATCCCTGGAAAACCGTTGAAGAGCGCTACGCCATTGGGCAAATTGTCGAAGGCATCATTACGAACGTCGTAGACTTCGGCGCGTTCGCCTGTATCGAAGAAGGTCTTGAAGGACTCATTCACGTGTCTGAACTCGCAGAAGGACATTTTCTGCATCCGCGCAATGTCGTGGATGAAGGCCAAACCGTACAGGCTCGCATTCTCTCGATCAATGGCGATGCGCGACGACTGGGCCTGAGCCTTCGGCTACAGCATACAAATGGTTCAACAGACTAACCGCCCTTCTGACTCAAGATGAAACAATTCTAGCTGATATCCTTTATTGGGTATCAGCTTTTGCTTTTTTCCCATCTCGATTGATGCTAATATTGAGAATGTAAGTCCAGGTAGCAGATTACAGGTATATCGTAGTGGCGCAGCGTAAAAACGCCGATGAAGAAACCGTCAGCTCCACCGCTGATGAACAGAACAACGAGCGTAAAGCCCGTTATGAAGTGCAACCAGAATTCTGGGATTCCATTTTCGACTCTCTCCCCTCCTGGTTAGATGAAATCGGGGCTTTCGCCTTGCTCATCTTCGGCGTAATCTCATTTGCGTCAATCTTTGATGTGGCATCAGACGCCTTGCTTGCCGATGCCTGGTCCAACGCATTAACCTCGCTCTTTGGTTATGGGAGCATCGTCGTAAGTGGTGGCATTTTGGCCCTGGGAATCGTCATTCTGCTCCCCAAAGTAGGCGTCAATATTAGCTTTCCGGCAGGCCGTGTATTAGCGCTGGAGGTTGCCTTCTTCTCCCTGCTACCAATCTTACATCTGTGGAGTGGAGATACGGAACTGCGTGCAATCGCTCGTGCTGGCGAGGGCGGCGGCAATATCGGTTATGCACTCAGTTGGCTGCCCGTCTGGGCATTTGGCACAACAATTACGCTGATTATCTTTCTGACTGTCTTCATCATCAGCATCGGCGTGGTCATCGGCATTAAACGCGCACAGGTCATACAAACACTACAGAAATTCGCAGACCGGCTGACCGATACCGGCAACCAAATCGCCCCACCTGAACCTCAGCGGCGTATCGAGCAAACTCCCAGGAACGGTATACCGGCGCAGGAAACATCAAATTTCCCCGTTAACACGATGATGCGCATTCGTCCACGCATCGAAAGCCTGCCACCATCACAGCGACCAGGGGCCGTCACCAGCAGCGATATTTCAGTCATCCAAAATCCCGAAATCAAAGACGAAGACCACGAGCGTCTCGCTCGCATCGCAGCCAAAGAGATCGCTCGTTCTCTAAATGAACAAACCGAAGAAGAATACTTCGAGATGATCGGACGCGTCAAAGGGCGCGGCAAAGCACAGGCGACCGTCGAACGCTCCGATGGACGCACCAAACGTTACTTTGTCGTCGAACGGATGAAGGAAGCCAGAAAAGTTGGACGCAGAGATAAGAATCTGCCGCCGCTGGATTTGCTCCAGGATGTCGAGATGGCACCGCCAGACGAGCGCGAAATCAACCGTAACGTGGTCCTCATCGAAAACACACTCCTCGAATTTGACATTGACATTGATGTCGTAGACGTTAAAGTCGGCCCTACGGTCACACAGTATGCTGTGCAACCGTATTCCGGCATCGAAGGCGATGCAAGCAGCGCCAAGCATCGTACCCGCCTGAGCAAAATTGCATCTCTAGCAGACGACATCGCCCTCTCGCTCTCTGCAAAACGCTTGCGTCTCGAAACACCGGTCCCCGGTTACAGTTACATGGGCATCGAAGTCCCGAACCGCAATCCCAGCACCGTGACCCTGAAATCCGTCTACGAGAGCAAAGACTTCTACGAGATGCTGCAAAAGGCCAAGTCGCCGCTCCTTGTTCCACTTGGGCGCGATGTCGCCGGCAAGCCCATCGGTGTAGACATTGCCACTATGCCACACTTGCTCATCGCAGGTACGACAGGTTCCGGTAAATCAGTTGCCATCGCTGCTTTAGCCGCCTCACTTATCCTGAACAACCCACCAGATATCGTCAAACTGGTGATGCTAGACCCCAAAATGGTTGAGTTGAGCCGTTTTAATGGCTTACCGCATCTACTTGGCCCCGTAGAAACGGACCTGGAACGCATTATTGGTGTGCTGCGCTGGTGCACCCGTGAGATGGATCGTCGCTACAAATTGCTCGAAGAAAACGCTGCCCGCAACATCGACATCTACAATTCACGCCTCGGTCAGCGTCGTAAAAACGAACACCTGCCCTATATCGTCGTCATGGTCGATGAAGTAGGTGACCTGATGATGAACAAACCCGAAGAAACCGAAAAGACCATTACTCGCCTCGCACAGATGGCACGTGCCGTCGGCATTCACCTCGTTGTAGCAACACAGCGACCCAGCGTAGATGTTATTACAGGTCTGATTAAAGCTAACTTCCCAACGCGCATCTCTTTTGCCGTCGCATCTGGCATCGACTCCCGCGTAATCCTCGACGCCATCGGAGCAGAAACGTTGCTCGGACGCGGTGACATGCTCTATCTCGCGCAGGACGCCGCTGGTCCGCGCCGTGTGCAGGGTTGCTTTATCGGCGATAGCGAAGTACGGGAAATCGTCAACTATTGGAAGAAATGGTATCAAGAACGTCGCGCCGACGGGCGTATCGAACGCCTGGGTGTCGCCCCGTGGGAACGCGGCCTCACTCGCCGCGAATTCCTCGCCGAAACCGACCCCATGCTGGAGGACGCCATTGATCTGGTGATCGAGGAACAGGAAGCATCCGCGTCATTGATTCAGCGCAAGCTCGGTCTTGGTTACCCACGCGCAGCCCGCATGATGGACTTGCTCGAAGAACTCGGCATCATCGGCGAAGCCGTCGCCGGGGGGCGCAGTCGCAAGGTACTGATCGAGAAAGGCAAAGACCCATTCCAGGAGATCATGGATCGCAAGTCAAAGCAGTAGCCTTGCTACAGCAGTGTCGGCTGTTGGGGCGGCGAATCCACTGGCTCGATACACGCAGCGCTATCGTTGGCGACGTTGTTTACCAGCGTAGACACCTCATATACGTCCATACGATCCGCCTCAAAGGGGCGCAATAGCGGCTTAAGTGCCTCATCACCCAATTCATCCGGCGAAAGCCACATATCATAGTCGGATTCGTGTAAAATCACCGCCATGCGATGATGCAGCGGCTTGACTACTTCGTTAGGCTCAGTCGTGATGATCGTGCAGGTACGAATTTCCCCGCCGTCAGGATCATGCCAGCTTTCCCACAATCCAGCGAATGCGAACAATTCCTGATCTTTTAAGTGGACGAACATCGGCACCTTGCTTTTACCGCGCTTCGTCCACTCATAGAATCCATTCGCAGGGATCAAACACCTGCGCCGCTTGTAAGCCGCACGAAACGACGGTTTTTCAGCCAGTGTCTCTGACCGCGCATTGATCATGCGATTACCGATGGACGGATCCTTCGCCCATGAGGGTATCAACCCCCAACGGAAGAAAGTTAGCGCTTTCGGATCGTCATTGGCGATCACCGCCACAGGCTGTGATGGTGCGATATTATAGCGTGCCTGCATTTGATCCGGCACAACGTCCAGATCAAATGCCTGTTGAATAACCTGCGGATTCGCCGTGAGTACGTACCGTCCGCACATGAGCTACTTCTTCGACGACTTGCCTAATTCAGCAATCTGGCGAATCAGACCCAGCGCCGCCAGTGTCAGGGTAATCAATTGCATTGTCTGTACCGGGGCGGGCTTACCGCCGTTGCGTTCCGCGTCTTCCTTCGCCGCACGATTGTACAAATACGCCGCCAGCAAACCGAACGTCAGCCCGACCAACGAGCCACGCACATAATTCTGCTGTTGCCAACTGACCGAACCGCCGTTATCACTGGATGTAATTTCGTTGATCATTCTGGATCATCCTTTCCGTCTTCTGCGTCCACCGGACGAT
>DAOTXA010000216.1:0-6182 GCA_034435595.1 Anaerolineae bacterium
TCCATCACCGGCCCGATGATGTAGTAGGTTGGGAAAACCTGCGCGATCCACTGCGGGATGCCGGGGAACAGGGCCACGAATCCCGGTGCATATAACAGAATGCCGATTGACTTGATCGTCGCAAACAGCGTGTTGATGTCCTTGACGAGCGTGCCCAGCATCAGCCCGAAGGCTGCCGACAGCGTCGCGCCGAGGAACAGCACCACCGCAATCACGCCGATATCCCCGATGAACGCCTGATTCAACACCAGTGTCGCCATACCGACGAACCAGCCCAAAATCGCGCCCAGCAGTCCCTTTGCCAGGTAGATTTCACCCAGCGACATCGGCGATACGATCAGCGCACGGATAGTCCGCTTTTGCTTTTCGCCGACCAGTGACGCCGCCGGGACCATCACACCACCGATAACAACTGCCATCAGTACGATCAAGGGTAGAATGCGATCTTCCAGCGGCAGTGTATCGCTATCGCCCAGATTGATGGCATTGATCTCGTAGGGTAGTTGCTCGCCCGCCAGTTCAACAATTAGCGAACTGAGCGCGGACCCGATGACGATACGGTCGCTGGCGAGGCTCTGACCCCATACCAGTAGATCGATATTTGGATTCTCACCCGCTGCGACGGCTTCGTCAAAGCCAGCCGGGACGACAAGGCCAATATCGACCGCGCCGTTTTCGATGGCTGCACGTAGATCGACCGCGCTTTCATAGCTGCTCATCGTAGCGAAATCGCGCTCTGCCAGCCGGTCTGCCAGCAAAGAATTGCCTTCATCAACGATGCCCAGTCGTGACGCTTCCGAAAAGATTGAGCCAAAGGCCAGTTGTACCAGCAGCGACATCACAACCGGCATGATGATCGCAAAGACGATGAAGAAACGACCGGACCCGGCCTTTATGTCGTTCCACATCAAGCGCAGTACACGTCTAGGATTCATACAGACGCCTCCTCAATACACTCGCGCCGAGCACCAGAAAACCCGCGCTAAACACCAATAGAATGACCGCATTTTGCCACAGATCGCCCCAGCCAGCATCGAAGTTGGCGGCTTGATCAACCGCTTCCACCAGATAATGCGTGGGGAGCACTTGCATCCAGTTCGACGACGTACCGGGGAACATGACTGTGATCGCCGGTATAATCAGCACGATCAGCGCCAGAATGCCCCACGCCAGTACCGTCAGCATATCCCGCGCTACCGATGCGATCAGGAACGCGATACCGGTGACCATAATCGCCCCTAGCAACAGCATCGTGAGGATCAACACCGGCTGCGCACTCAGGCCGCCCATGATGGCAGCCAGCAGCGCCGCCTGACTAAAGGCCAGCCCAACACCGAACACGGCTTTACTGGCGAATAGGCTCGACATCGTCACCGGGGTAATCATCAACGCCCGGATGGTGCGCGTCTCCACTTCTTCGGTGATGAGACTCGCCAGTCCTAGCGTTTCCATCACCAGCACAATGACAGCGAACATCGGGACCATGCGATCACGCAGCGGAATCTGCTCACCGACGAGGTCGTCGCCGATGATTTCTGGCGTGATGCTGACCGCGACTTCGCCGCCACCCAGTCCAAAGCCCATACCGCTAACAATGGAAATCACCGCGTCTTGTAGTTCTTCCGGCGAGTTGGGCGGAAAGTAGACGTTGATTGTCGCCAGCGTGCCATCTGCGGCGGGTGCCAGTGTTTCTGGCAAGGCAACGCCTGCTACGAAATCACCGTCTTCCACCGCCGTGACAAGTTCGTCTTCACTCTCGAAGATCGTCAGCGCGATGCCTTGATTGCCCGTGTTTTCTGAGGTCATCGCTTCGTGTCCTTCGGGGAGCAAGTCACCGAAGAAAGCGAGTTCTAGCGTCTCGTCTACACTGGACGGCATCAAGAAGTAGATCAGCGCATAGAAGACCAGCGCCAGTACGGTAATCAGCGCAAAAAAGCGATCCCGCGAGTACAAACGCAGGTCCTTGAGGACGAGCGTCCGAATCAATGACAGGTTCATATGTAGCGCCTCCTATGCCAGTCCACGCCCGGTAATCTGAATGAAGATGTCCTCAAGCGTGGCTTCTTCGCTGTGGACGGTGACCACTTTTTCCGACGCGAACAACTGCTGAACTGCGGTTGCCGTGTCCTGTCCATCCATAACGATTTCGCGGACTTCAAGCGAGCCGCTGCCGTTCATCACCTCGGCACGCAGGGCGCGTTTGCCGTATTGCTGCTTGAGGTTATGCGGCGTATCTAGCGCGACAATTTTACCGCTTTCGATGAAGGCGACACGATTGGATAGCTTATCGGCCTCGACCATATCGTGCGTGGTTAAAAAGACCGTTGTGCCGCTGGCTGATTGCTGGCGGATAATGTTGCGAATTGACTCTGCTGACACCGGGTCAAGGCCGTCGGTCGGCTCGTCCAGAAACAGAATACGCGGCTGGTTGACCAGCGCCCGTGCGACCATCAGGCGCTGACGCATCCCCTTCGAGAAGCCAGCGACGCGATCCTTCTTGCGGTCCGCGAGGCCGACCTGGTCTAACAAATCGCCTGCGTTAAAGTCCTGCACGCCGAACAGATCGGCGAACAGGGTCAGATTCTCTTCCGCGCTCATCTGCTCGTAGAGATTGGCAACTTCAAAGCAAACGCCAATTTGACTTTGCACTTTGTTCGGCGTCCTGGCTACGTCCACACCCAACAACACCGCCCGCCCACTCCGGGGCTTAAGTTGCCCGGTGAGCATTTTGACGGTCGTCGATTTTCCGGCTCCATTCGGCCCCAGGAATCCGAGGATTTCCCCTTCGGCAACCTCGAAGCTGATATGATCGACGGCGGTCAGGTCCCCATAGGAATAGACGAGTGAATCTGCGACGATAGCTGGATCGGTCATGTTGTTTCCTTCCTTTCAAAACCTTCCCGATGATTGAACAACGCGCCAGTTGATCTGGCACGCCAATTTGCGAACTTTCACGCTTCTTCGCGCATAAAAGTGTGAACTCGCGAGCGAGAATGAGTGTACGCTCATTCCACGATATCTAGGATAATCCTGTTTTTTACCGGGGATAAGTGAAATCGCCCCGGTTTTATATGTGCCCCCCAATCATTGGGGGTTGGTCGTAATATTCCCCGCAGGAAAATAGCATCACTTATGACTTGCATAACAGCATCAAGTATGGTTAATATTGCCTGTTGTGAAGTGTTCGCAACTGCTATATATTACTAAATTAATTGTCGAATTCTTAGCATTCATGGGGAATTTGACGTATTGGCCTTATTGGACCAATTTACTTCGCTTGCTGGTTTCTCGTGTACTATGCTTTAATTGAGTATAGGACACACACCGGGCGAAGCTGTGAACGTATTGGGGAAACGATCATCTGACTTCGCAAGAATAATATTGTGTTCTCAGGTCTTGCCGACTCATGCCATGTGTGATTGCACAATGTTGTATGCAGCCGACAATTCCCGGTTTTAAAGGAGTCGGACTTATGACCGATAGCAAGGAGCAAATGATGCAATTGGTATTGAATTGGCGTCATCAAAAAGCAGAATTATACGACCTCGTTTTCAGCATCGCCCCTACTGCACAAACCCGTTCGGTATTTGATGTGCTGGCAGAAATGGAAAAGATCACAGAGGCGATGGAAGCGATTGATCAAGAAACTGCCACCAGCGCGAAAGCTGCGTTGAGTGAGTATCGTGAGATGGTGACCCAGTGGTTTAAATTCTGGTGGCCTTCCAGTTAACTGAAATCGCTCATCGTATTGATGCAACCGATCACAAATAAAAAGGGGTTGATGCCCCTTTATATATTCTCGTTTGATTGATACCTTGCAACCTTACGTTAGGTGATGAGCCTCCCGGTTGTTGCCAGGTTTTGCGTGCGTGGTCGGCGCTGAAAGTGGATGCTCCAGCGCTCAATACGTCAAGCGGGCTAATTTATGCGTTGGTTGTTTCTTCAGGGAAGATGTCTTTTACGGGCAGGGTGAATTCGGGCAAGACATCGCCACCCGGCACAGACTCGGCATCCCCGTAGACTTCAACGGGCTGATCCGGTATATGGACTTCGACCTGTCGCGCCACATAATCGACGATCCACACAACCACATTGGCCTGACGATAATGCACCAGCTTGCGCCGGAGATCGGTTTGTTCGGCGCTGCTTTGCGGGTCGGAGATGACCTCGACAGCCAGCAGGGGTGGAGTTTGCTCATAGCCCTTGTTCGTGGGCAGATGGCGCATATAGGCGACATCCGGCGCAAACACCTGTCCGTTGACAATGTAGCCGCCGCCTTCGCCAGAAACATAGCCTTTGCGCCCGGTGGAAATCAACCAGTGTTGGATCAAATATGCGATGATATTTGCGACGACCGAAGAGTAAGCGTTTGACGGCATCTCGATAATCTCTCCATCAAGCAACTCAAAGCGTCTGGTGTCCCGTTCATGTTTATTCGCAAACGCCTGGAACTCTGCTATTGTGAGTACACGAGCCTCAATGCTCATTGATCAGACTCCTAAATACACCACTTTGATTATACACGAGGTTGACCTCATCAGGGCTTTTAGCCGTATTGCCATTTTGTCGAAAAGTTTCGGTGGCAATAAAACGACAACAACCGAGCATTTCTTAAACATTATTCGCGTTATATACATACAGGGGCTTGAACATGACTGTTTGGGAAACAATTCGTAACAAACATTCGGTGCGGTATTTTACTGATCAACCGCTGCCAGAGGATGTCATCCGCCGCATTCTTGATGCGGGGCGTCGTGCGCAAAGTGGTTTCAACAGCCAGCCCTGGCGTTTTATCGTCGTAACCGAACGGGAAAAGCTCATAGCACTTTCAGCGATTGGGCGCTCCTTGAAGCATGTGGGCCGGGCGGCAATGTGCGTCGTACTTTTGACGCCACATCCAGACGATGATTACTGGCGCAATATGTTCGATGCCGGTCAGGCCGCCGCCTATATGCAGTTGACCGCGCAGGAAATAGGCGTTGGGTCATGCCCTGGTACGGTGTATGAGCCAGATCAAGCTCGGTCGCTGCTTGGCTTCCCGGCAGAGTGGGACTTGCGGGTCGTGATTTCGTTTGGCTATCCTGATCCAGAACAGTATACAGATCGCCCACCGGTTCAGGGCAAGCGTGAACCGTTTGACACTGTCGTACATCGCGAGCGTTGGCAACCGCCGGAGATCGATTGAAATCAGCACACCTTATGCTTCGAACAGACGACGTAGAAAATCACCTGGAATGTCAATGACATGGCGACCTTCACGTTTCTTCAGGACCGCTATGCCGCGAATCAATAGACCCAGTGCGACAGAGGCCAGTACCACCGGTAGCGCCACGACCCCCTGTATGGCGGTTCGCACAATACGACCGACAAGGACAATGGCGTCCAACCACCGCTTGCGGTTGGCAATTTCCTGATCCAGCGCGGCTAGATGTGCCTGTAATTCCGCTTCGGAGGCGTTTTGATAGGTCGTGCCGTTGATGTAGATGGTCGTATCGGCGTCCAGGCGAATCTGTGAATGATAAGTTTGGTTTTCGCTCGTTACCGAAATGTTGAGCGCTGACTGAAACGATTCAGGGCTGAGTGCTTCGGCTTTGCGAAGCAGGCGTCTAATTTGATCGCGGATCGACTGCAAGATTCGTTTTAGTCTCAGCCATAGCTTTTGCAGGATGGAGGTTTCTGCATCCGTAGACACTGCCTTTTCTGGCAGCGGTGCAGCAGCCTGTGTTGCATAGAGGTTTCCCTGCTTGAAACGCTGAATATCAACGACGAGTTCATCTTCAAGCAGTGGGCGCAGTAGTTCTACTTCTTGATCGTAAAGTCCGGCTTCTCTCAGGCGATCCCGGTAGTTGTGCGTCTGAAGAAAGGCTGCATATTCGTCTGTGGCAACGGTATTCACCTCATGGGTAATTTGTTGAGCGCCATCCTGTGCCTGATTCACAAAGGGCAACCAGGTTTGACTCACCTGCGCAAGCATCTCTGTGGTCTGGGCGTCGAATGCCCCATGATCGCGGTTGTTTTCCGGGATGCTTTGCAAAGCCAGTTGCTGATACCAAACTGGAACCTCGATTGGTAGAGGATCGGACATTGGGTCCGCATGGGTCCAGCTTTGGTCAATGCCGGTTCGACTCAGGCGCACAGAATACGGTCGAAGCGATGGAAAGACCGGTGAATCAGTTGTCAAC
>DAOTXA010000217.1:0-5250 GCA_034435595.1 Anaerolineae bacterium
GCCGAGGTCAGCGACACGGAACTCATCGTGATCGCCGCCTTGATAGGGTTGGTCATTGCCTGGCCTGCCGCCCGGACCTTCGCATGGGCCATCAGCGGACCCAACACCTACGACCCCGCCGGGGAACTGCGCCACCTCGATGACCCCAACGTCAATCTGATGCCGCAGCAGCGTAAACGCCTCGAACGCCTGCAAAAGCGGCGGCGGTAAGTTTTGCCCCCTGTTCTTTACAAGCAGGAATTTCGATTGAAATGTTTCTCACACCACAATCAATCTATGTTTTCCCTGCGGGTGGCAAGAATGCAGCCTCTACGAAAATGCAGAGTGTCATGTAAGGGCGAGATTTTTCGCGCCGGTGAGACACAAAGCGAAAGTCCTACTACATTGAGTCTGGAATCAAAAAGAGACACGCATCAGCGTGTCCCCTTTAATTTATGCGGAGATCGTCTCACTTATGGAGCCAGCGCGATCAGTTCGGCGGCGTCGGCGGGTTCCGGCGTTGGGACGCCGCCCCCGGATTCGCCCTCTTTGATGATACAGTCGTCGTTGGGCGCATTGTACTGGATGCGCTCGTTGCACGTCATCTCACGGACATAGCGGTTGGCGAAGGTCCATTCGACCAGTTCTTGCAGGCTGACACTGGCCCGCCACAGGATCAGGGTGTCGTCGCCACTGGCGGAAATCAAGGTCGCGCCATCGGGCGCAAAGTGGACCGCCCACACACCGCCTTGATGTCCCTGGAAGCGCCGCAGTTCGCCGCCAGTTGTGATATCCCACAGGCGAACGATACCGTCACCCGCCGCACTCGCCAGCAAGCGACCATCAGGGCTGAAGTCGAGGCCGGTGGTGGAACCCGTCACCTCGTCAATCACGCGGACGGCGCGGTGCTGATCGACATCCCACAGAATAATCGCGCCATCGCTAGAACCGGAGGCCAGTACACGACCGTTGGGGCTAAAGTCGATGGTCCACAGCCAGTCCTGATGCCCGTCGAAGCGACCAATCTCGCCCGTTTCCACACTCCAGTGGATCAAAACCATGTCCTGACCGCCGGTGACGAAGCTCTCACCATCGGGGCTAAAGGCGACTGCCCGCACATGGCCTTCGTGTCCTGTGAAGGTGCGGATGTGACTGCAATCGAAACCGTTCCACAGGCGGGCGGTTCCGTCGCCGGAGACTGTAACCAGGGTGTCCCCTTCCGGGCTAAAAGCCGCGTCCCACACGCGGGCGCTGTGACCGAGGATGCCTTCAGGGTCTACCGCCATTTCGCAGATAACCTGCCGCGTATCCATGCTCCACAGACGGGCGGAACCGTCACGCACACCAGAGAGCAGGCGCGTCCCATCGGGGCTGATCGCCGCCGCCCAGATCGCGTCGGCGTGTTGTGGCTCGAATTCGTGGACGACCGTCGCTGATTCAGCATCCCACAAACGCAGCACATTGTCACGCCCGCCAGAGACGACATAGCGTCCGTCATCGCTGATACGTGCATCATAGACCGCTGCCGTGTGGCCTTCATAGCGAGAAAGTTGTGCGCCGTTATTCAGCGCCCAGTGCCGCACCGTACCGTCAAACGAGCCACTGATCGCCGTCATGCTATCGGGCAAATAGGCGACTGCACGCAATCCGCCGCGATGTCCGCTAAAGCGCCACACTTCCTGCTCGGTTTCGATACTCCACAGGCGCATACTGCCATCCTGAGAACCGGAGATGATAGTCTCGTTATCCGGGGCGAAGGCGACTGCATACACGATGTCACCATGTCCCTTGAACTGCTTGACGATCTCAGCCGCTTCGATGTCCCATATATAGACGCTGTTGTCGCCAGCAGAACCGCCCACCAGCGCCAGCGCTCCGCCGGGGCTAAAGGCCACGCTGTTGACGACGGTCGATGCCCCCCCCGCGAGACGTTTCAATTCGACCAGATTAATCAAGTCCCATACGATCAGTTCGCCGCGCCCGCCGCCAGAAAGTGCCTGCGTGCCAGACTCATTGACTGCCAGCGACAGCACATCACCGTAGAGGAAATCATTCGCTTCAAGCGTTCCGCTCAGTTCGCCGGTTTCGAGGTCCCACATATTGATGGCTTTGTTCGCGCCACCAGATAGCACCCATTCGCCATCCGGGTCAAAGGCGACGGCGTGAATAGCCGGGCCGTCCACACGACCGAACGTAACCAGCGGTTCGCCGGTTTCGAGGTCCCACACGCGCAGCGTACCGTCTGACGAACCGGAGACGAAGCGCGTGGCGTCACCGTTGATCGCCAGCGCATTGACAGAAGATTGATGCCCGACATAGGCCACCAGCAACGAACCGTCGGTCAAATCCCACAACTTGATTGTGCCATCTGTCGCACTTGAAAGGGCGCGGCGACCATCCGGCAGCGAAACGGTTGCAGCGACCGTTTCGCTATGCGCCGCAATCACCTGGAAGGTTCCCGGCGCATATGCGGCCTGGGCCAACGTTCGCTGTACCTGCGAAAGTGGCTCAATCCCCTGTGCTTCGAGGGCGAGGGCGACAGCCAGATCAGTGTTGAAGTCGTCCAGTTCTAGCTGCGCACTGGTGGAAAGCACCAGACTCAGCGCACGATTGGCGTCCTCCTGCGCGGTCGCTTCGGCGGCAACGGCGGTGGATGCGCTCTGGTTCGCCAGCTTGCGGTCCTCTTCTGATTGGAAATAGAGGTACACCGACAGCGCCATCAGCACCACCGAGATGACCAGCGCCGAGGTGACGCCCGCCATTAGCTTGCGCTGTTGGGCCGTTGCCCGTTCGCGGCTCAGGTTGATGTATTCGGCCTGTAGCTCGGTCGGCATCGGTTCCTTGCTCATACCGGCGGTCAGCCAGTGTTCGGCCTCTTCGATTTCTACGCCTTCCAGCAAAAAGCTGGCATTGCGGCCTTTGCGTTCCCACTCACTGGCACGAACTATCAGACGGGTGTGTTCGCGGCTGTGTTCGAGGTCAGCATCAATCGAATCGGACAGTTTGGCAAATTCTGTGTCAAAAGTGGCGTCGTCTTTGAAGAATATCCAGTTGAGCTTGGCAACCTGGTTCCAGTTCTCGCGGGTGATTTCGAAGATGTCGCGCCCGTTTAGCGCACTGCGTGCATTGTCGTCCAAACCACGATCTTTGACGCCTGCCAGCGCACCTTCGAGGTTGCAATCACGGCGGATGATCGGAATCAGGCGTTTGTTGTGTGCCAGCGCGTGATCGACTTCCATCTGGCAGATGGGCGACCCAACCGAATCGGGGCTTAACACAATGACGACGGATGCCGCCGCTTCAATGGCCCCGCTAATTTCCGCCCACCAGTCGGCAGTCAGGGGAATGTCTTCCCAATCCACCCAGATGTCGCGCTCTTGAGCCAGCAGCGATTGGTACAGGCGTTTGACAAACTCGCCGTCCCTTCTGGAATATGAGATCATTACATCGGTCATTGTTCGTATCTCCCCGTGACGGTGATTATGGTTGGCTGATTTGTTTTCCCGTCGTTGACGGTCGGCGTTCCGTAATGAACAAAGGTTGCCCCTTTTACTTATTGTAGGACAATGTTTCCTTATGGTTTCATTGAGGTTTATGAAAGATTTATGCAGAAGCACAGATTCTACCGGAATTAGCGGAAAAACGGTCTGACGAAGTGGAATGCAAAAGGGCGGAGAGTTGCCCCTCCGCCCTGCGATACTGCCATTTGGCTGATTTTATTGCTTAGACCTGTGTAACTTCTTCGCCCTGGTTGACAAAGCGGATTGACGCGGTACCCAGCCCACCAGCGTATTCGATGGTGATCTGGCGATCTGCGACGGCGAAGCCCTCGGTTTCATACACGCCGCTGTAGCCCATGCCTTCACTGCTGCCGCTGACGGGCTTGAGTTGCGCCGGGACGTTGGTCGAACCGATGCCGCGTGCCTTCACCTGCAAGCGGACTGCTGCATCTGCCGGTACGTCAATGTTGACCTGACCTACCCCGGCGCTAACGTTGAGGCTGACTGTTGTGTTGGCGGGCATGACGAAGTTCGTCTCGCCGACGCCGCTTTTGGCTTTCACCGCATAGGGCGATTCCAGCGCGGGGAGAATCGTCGTTACCTTGCCGACGCCGGTATTCATCGTCAGGCCGTTAATTTGCAGGCCGCTGAGATCATAGTCGCCTTCACCAACGCCGCTATTGATCTCTAACTGCATGGGCACATCAGGAGAAAGCCCCATGTGCCAGTAGAGTTTGTCGCCACCGGCAGAGGCAACACGTGCGCCCCGGCGAATGTTCGCCGCGATGCCGCCAGCATTTTTCTGACCCAGTTCGAGGCTGCGTTCGGCCTCACCCTCAATGGTAAACGTCACTTCACCGACATGGGCGACTTCCGCTTCTAACAGATTCTCGGAACCAGCGTCAAGTGCTGTAAGCGTATGTTTGCCGACACTCGGCGCGACTTTGACCTGTGCGAAGGTCGCGCCGTCCAGCGCGGATACGTAGGTATCTACCTCAATTTCCTCGTCACCGCCGATGCTTTCCCCCAGCGAGCCGAAGAATTCACCGACCTGCTTGCCGATATTCTGAAAGTCGAAGGACCATTCCGTCTGGTAGTTTTTGTTCTTCTTCTTGTCGTCAGTCATCACGCGTTCCCTTTACTCTGTGTGTTTGTCGTTCATTCTATAGGTCTATACGTGAAAGAGGCGCGGTTTGTTCTATAAGAGATGTATTGGAGATCGATTTTGGTGGTCAGTGACGTACCCCTATCCCACCAAAATCCTGTTCGAGGTAGAGCTTCTAAGTGTTCTTTGTTTGCACTGATTCAAACTAATGAGCGAGAAGATGTCGCAAGTTAATCATAGCAAAAGCGATGTGATGCCCACCGAGGAAATTTGGCATCTTTGCACTATCACCCTCTTTCTCGAAAGGTTCAATCACTTCAGGGTCATAACCCAGCCCGTTGGGGCAAGCGTGCAACAGAAGCCCCCGAATTTATTCGTGGGGAGCGTCACGCCACTTGCACTCGTAATTTACACCTGTGATGTGATCGCCATCGAAGACCTGAAAATCAAGAACATGGTGAAAAACCGTCACGCACACCACCAGAGAGCAGGCGCGTCCCATCGGGGCTGATCGCCGCCGCCCAGATCGCGTCGGCGTGTTGTGGCTCGCTTTAGTCGTCGTCATCGTCATCGCTGCTGTCGTCATCGTCGTCATCATCGCTGCTGTCATCATCGCTGCTGTCATCATCGCTGCTGTCATCATCGCTGCTGTCATCATCGCTGCTG
>DAOTXA010000218.1:0-3240 GCA_034435595.1 Anaerolineae bacterium
CGCCCACATCTGCACCCGGTTCCATGCTACACTGTCCCCATGTCGTTCTCTCCCCCAAACACGATTCGTAGGGACACCCTACAGGGCGTCCGCCACACATCACCCACCGGAATCAGGCGGTTTGCTGCACAAAAAATTTTCGCGCCGCCGCAATAAACTGCTGCAAAACCTCTCCCCATTCCATGCTACACTGTCCCCATACTAAACGGTAAACATCCTGTGCGAACACTGGTCATCGGGGATATTCACGGTTGCTATGCAGAGCTTCAAGCTTTGCTCGATAAATCCGGCATTGGCGATGACGACGCCATCGTTAGCATTGGTGATATGGTCAATCGCGGGCCACACAACGATAAGACCCTCAACTTCTTCCGTAGGGCGCGTTCCCCGCATGTACGGGCGATTCTGGGCAACCATGAGCGCAAACACATCCGCGCCTATCACGGTGACAGGCGTCCCAGGCTCTCTACCCTGTTAACCCGCTGGCAGCTTGGTGACGAATACCCCCACGCCATCACCTACATGCAATCGCTGCCCGTGTATCTCGATCTGCCAGACGCGCTGTTGATCCATGCCTACTGGGAACCGGGACGCTCGCTCAAGAAGCAGGAAGACCGTATTCTGGTTGGTACGTCCGGCGCAGAGGAGTATCTCAACCGGGCGTATGATCGCGCATGGTACGAACTCTACACCGCCGGCAAACCGCTCATCGTCGGTCACCGCGATTGGTCCGGCGTGATGAAGCCTTTCATATACAAAGACCGCGTATGGGGCATCGACACCCGCTGCGTCTACGGCGGATCGCTCACCGGCTTGCTTTTACCAGATTTCAAGCTGGTTAGCGTCCCCGCTCGCCGCGACCATTTCGCCCACTTCCTTGATCGCTATGGGGAGGGCAGATACTACCAGCCGTGATGCTCCCCACGCCTACAGGGTTCGCAGGCACACCCACATGACGAGCCGCCAGGTTTACGCGTGTCCCTTTTTGAATCTTTTACACCGGTTGAGCGCCAACCCGCTTCGACGGCATAATGCCATTATTCGATTTCTGCACAATGACAGGGGAAAATGCCTTGCGTAGACGACATCTGCCCGTTCTAATGATTTGCGTGCTGGCGCTGTTGCTGGCGCTACCCGTCGCCGCGCAGGACGCCGGTTCCACCGCGAACGCGACCTTCGGCACGCTCGAACATGACGGCCTCACCCGCAGCTACGTCCTTAGCGTTCCCGCCGGATATGACGCGGATACCGCCTCTCCGCTCATGGTCGTTTTGCACCAGTATGCTTCGTCCGGTTATGGCGCACAGGCCATGACCGCCCTCGATGACACCGCCGAAGACATGCTCGTCGTCTACCCCAACACGGTCGGAATGCGCTGGCAGGATGGACGCGCCTACAATGAGCAGATCGACGGCCCGCAGGCGGACGACGTGGGTTACATCGCGGCTTTGCTGGACCACCTCGCAGAAAGCTACACCATTGACAGCGAGCGGGTGTATCTGGTCGGTGCGCTGGATAGCGGTGGCACGATGGCCTTTCGTCTGGCGTGCAACATTCCTGAACGCTTTGCCGGGGTCGCCGTCGTCGGCGCATTCCTGTGGCACTATCACATCGAGAACTGCCCGTCGCCCGACCCGCTGAACATGCTGATTCTTTCCGGTTCGCTGGACCCGCACTATCCAATCGGCGGGCGCGAATTCCCCAACCAGCGCGAGGGCGGCGGTGATGCCTATATCTCCAGCGCACAGGGAACGATTAACTTCTGGGCCGGTGCCTACAACTGCGTGACCGAAACCGCCATTATCAGCGACCGGCTTGTTCAGGTGCCTGATTGTGACGATGGCGTGACCATCACGACGGCGCTGATGAATGGCATCAATCACAGTTGGCCCCGCAGCGGAGAACGCGCAATCAACGATCACGGGCTGGACGCATCGCAGATGATCGTCGATTTCTTCAACAACCAGCCGAACTGGGGCAGCGCATTAGAAGACTTCGTCACAGCCGATGATGCCCTCGACCGCGCCTATCGCTATTACGTGCCCACTGGCTACGATCCTGAGACGCCGGTTCCGGTGGTTTTCGTGCTGCACGGACGCCCCAGTAACAGCGTGGGCATGGCGGCGATTACGGGCATGAACTTTGTGGCAGAAGCGGAAAACTTCATCGCCGTCTACCCGGATGGTATCGATCAAGGTTGGAATTACGTGCTTGGGTCGCCCTACTTCGCACTGCAATCCGAACAGGACGACTCGCAGTTTTTCGAGGACCTGATCGACGAAATCGCGCTTGATCTCAACATCGACCGCAGCCGTGTGTATGTCACCGGGTTCTCCAACGGCGGATTCATGACACATCGCCTCGCCTGCGACTCGCAGGATATATTCGCAGCTTTCGCGCCTGCCGGGTCAGGTCTATTTGCTGGACTGCCAGAAATTTGCGATGAGGAGGAATCTGGCCCCATACCGATTTTGCTGGAACACGGAACCGCCGATGTCAGCATCGCATGGCAGGGCAACCAGGATGTCTCTCCATTGGGTGATACAGTGTTCATCGCCACGCCTTTCCCGTTGACCGTGGCCTTCTGGCTGGACCGCAACGGCTGCCCCCGCGAACACGACTACACCGCGCTCGCAGCATCCGGCCCGACGCAAGTTTATGTCAGCGAATACGCGAACTGCGAGGGCGCACCTGTGACCGTCTACGCGATCCGTGACGGCGGGCACAACTGGCCCGGTCGCCCCGACCTCATCGGCGAGGAGATCGCCGGATTGGTCAACACCGACATCAACATGAGTCAGGTGGTGTGGGACTTCTTCGAGCAGTTCTCGCTGGAGGACTGAACGACTGAACACTGCGTTCGTGTGGTCATACAAGCTACGCTACAATAGATAATATCGATTCTATCGCCAGGTTGGGCGCAGCATCCTGCGCCCCATGCGGGCCAATTTAAGCCAATTGGGGGCTTATTTCTTGCTCAATGATCGCGTTTTGTGTCGCCGGAAGCTAAAGCAGTCCGGCTACCAAAAAGCCAGGCGCACCGAAAAGCGCTAAAAACACGCTAGCGGTGGGCCTGTCGTTTCTTCGCGGCCTCATGGCTTATGCCAGAGGCGAAACGGTGGACGAAAAATTACCCCGCTGCTTCGTATTTGTTCACCTATCCGTGAAATCGTTGGCGGACGCCCGGCTACAAATCAGATTTCTCCTGTAGGGATGCGCTACAGCGCGTCCGTTTCTGAC
>DAOTXA010000219.1:0-5289 GCA_034435595.1 Anaerolineae bacterium
GTCAGAAACGGACGCGCTGTAGCGCATCCCTACAGGAGAAATCTGATTTGTAGCCGGGCGTCCGCCAACGATTTCACGGATAGGTGAACAAATACAAACTCTTGCATTGATTGGTTCACAGCCGGTTATATATTCTCTACGAGTTGTCAGAAAGGGGCAAAATTGAAGGTTTCTTTGGTTCTTCCTCTTCCTGACAGGACTTTCGCTCAAGATGTTTCTCACAATACGTGTTGCACTGTTTTTCCCTGCGGGTGGCAAGAATGCCGCCCCTGCAAAAATGCAAAACGCAATGTAGCGGCGCGATTCTTCGCGCCTGTGTGATAGAAAGCGAAAGTTCTCCCTTAAAGAAAAACCTCGTTGTTGAGTCTCTTTTACAGATTGCCAAATTGCGCCGTAAAGCCCCTGAATTTATTTATGGGTAGCGTCACAAAACAAGCGCGTTAGATCACCATACAAGACGAAACGGCTCTCTATCCACGAGAGCCGCCCTTTGGTTGGGTGAGGCAGGTGGGATTCGAACCCACACGCCCGAAGGCAGAGGTTTTTAAGACCTCGGCGTCTACCATTCCGCCACTGCCCCAAGTTATTTGAGTGTAATCGAAAGTCTGCGGTTTGTCATGACAGAATTACTGTAATTGCATCAACCGGGTAGATAGGGGGAGACAAAATAGGCGGATGCGTCCCCCTCGGCAATCCAACCCTCAAGGCCCGGTGCACGCACCCGAAACCACGCGTATTCACCCCCGCACCGAGGGCCATCGACAACGGCAAACACACTGCCGATTTCCAGTTGATCGATTGCCCTGAACCCGGTTCCCGGCCCCAGACGGACGTTAAGCGGTCGTATGTCGTCTTCAAGCACATACCCGCGTTCGTTAAGGATTAGACGGGTGCGCGGTGCATCCGGGCAGGCGGGCGGCAGCGGTGCGGCGGGAGTATTCTGGACGATAGTCGGCAGGGCAGGCGCGATAATGAAGGGGCTTGTCGGCGGAGACGTGTTGATTTGCGCACCGGGTTCCGACGATGGCGTGTCCGGCATATCTGCCTCTACACATGCAGAGACAACCGCAACCAGCAGCAATATTCCCAACCAGACTCGCAATCTGCGCACGACACCTCACTCCGGTAAATGGACGATCCTATTTCGACTATAGCCTCACGTGCGATTGTGGGCAATCAGCGTGCAGCAGGCGTGGGCCAATCGTCGGTGAGCAGCGTGTAGTAGGCACGGTCATAATATTCACCGCGCAATAGCAAATCCGCCCGGATGACGCCATCACGAGAAAACCCCAGCCGTTCGGCGATAGCGCAGCTTCGCAGGTTGCCGAGGGCAGAACGGATAATCACGCGATTCAGGTCATCATGGACGAAGGCCTGTTCAATGAGGGCATGTGCCGACCGCGTCACAATACCACGTCCCACGTAGCTTTCACTCAACCAGTAGCCGATTTCAACGCTGCGATTTTCGCGGTTAATACGATACGAGGTGTTGCCGACCAGTTGAAAGGGGACGAGTTGCCCCTCGCGATAGTAGATCGCCGCAGCGAAGCCATAACCACGCGTGTACTGATCGTTCATGGTGCGGATATAGTGGATGGTGCTTTCAAGGGTCGAAGAAGCAACCCAGCCTTCCCACTGGCTGATGTAGCGCCGGTTGTTGGAAAGGACATGATAATAGGCCTGCGCCTGCGAGACACGCAGCATCCGTAACTCGATCTGTGAATCGACGGCACGCACGAACATCAGTCTGGCTTTCCTGTTGAATCACATAGCGGGACGGCCCCTCGTGACCATCCCGGAAAAGATCGGTGAATTGTGAGGTGTTGCGCTAACGACGCCCGATGCGGCGCAACCCCTGAAATTGCGGGTTCCCCTGCACTTCGGCCCAGCGTGCGTCGCCGCCGTCGGTATGCCATTCGACAACGTGCAATCCGTCTGGGTTCTCGTATTCGAGCACAGGCTTGAGGTTGAACAACATCTGGCGGATCACGCCGATCAGTTCCTTGCGCTTTTCACCACTACGCAAGATGAAGTAATTCCCCGGCTCCCACTCGAATTTGACCGGCATCCCGTTCCAGATGCCTTCCATTTGAATGGGGACGGTGGCCTGCGTACAGTTCATGTACACCCCTTGCAGGCGATTCTTCCACAGGGTGTGGTTGATGCGTTCTTCGATATAGTAAGGGCGCGGTTCTGGTGTGGAGTAGAACCAAGTGCGTGCGTCGGTCGCCATGCAGCTTCCTCCCGGCGATTAAGGCAAGTTCTCGTCATCGCAGCGACCTGCCTCTGGCAGATCAATGTTTGTGCGGTTTTCGGGCGATCAATCACCCCGGCAATAGATAATCCTTAGTGTACCGTAAGTCGCCCCCGCTGCGCCAGACTGAGTGCACGCATAGACTCAGAAGCCATTGAAAAGTTACTGGGGCAAAGCCACCACGCACTTCTCATGGCTTCTCACGATAGCATCGCGTTCAGCATCAGAAAGCAAATCATGCCGATACCGATGGTCCATAGCAGGCTGCGCGTATACCAGGCAACTGCAATGGCGACAATTGCGCCGACCAGGTACGCGTTTTTCGGCGTGAAGGCGAGTTCACCATCGCGGATGAGGACCGCCGGGAACACAATCGCTGACAGCACAGCGGGCGGCACATATTTGAGGGCACGCAGCACACGCGGCGACAGATTCATGCGTCCCACAAGTGCCATCACCGGATAGCGCACCCCGAAGGTCACAGCGAACATGCCGATAATCAGCAACACTTCATTTGCAGCAGACATAAATGACTCCAACAAAGAATGACTCAGCGAAGCATAGCGGTGGATAATTGATCTCGCAACGGACGATCGTTGATGCTCGTACTATACCAATATGCAGCCATTCGTCTATGCGATCTAAATAGAACGTTTGTGCAATTCTTACGCGTAAATCCGTCAGATATGGTATAGTTATACTGTGGTTGAGGCTCTTCTATACGTTATATTCCCGATTCTAAAAAGTAAATCTATCATCCCTGCTTGTTCTAGCACTAGGATGCGCAATGAGTAATCACGACGACGATATCTACGACGACGATAACTACGATCCCTATGCGGATTTTGACGACGACGAATACGAAGAGGACGACGAGTACCTCGAAGATGATGAAGAAGCTGGCAGCGGTAGTGGTCTGTCGGGTGCGCGGGTAAATCCGTTCCGAACCGGTGGCGCGTCTGGCCTACCGGGGAGCAATCGTGCCAGCGGCGGTACCACATACGGTAGCGGCGGCGTGCGCCCATCGGCCTTTAACCGCACCAGCGGATCGTCGTCCGGTAGTGGTTCTTCGTCTTCGCCAGGTTCTGGCAGTGCTGCCAAGGACAAAGCGGATGAGAATCGCGCCAAGTTCTTCGGCGGTGGCGGGCGGACCTACGGTTCTGGTTCGTCTTCTTCCGGCTCCTCGTCAGGATCAGGCAGTTCATCAACCCGTTATGGCACTGGCTCTGGTTCGAGTAGTTCATCAACCCGTTACGGTTCCGGTTCTAGTTCGGGCAGTTCATCGACGCGCTATGGCTCTGGTTCGTCCTCCGCTCCAGGTCGGTCTTCAGGTGCAGGTTCCACGCCGAAACGAGAAGATGCGGGCAGCAAAAAGGACGCTTCAAAAGACAACAAAAGCGATTCATCTGGCGGCGGTCTGGGCGGTCGACTTGGCGGCATTGCCGGACGCTTTGGCGGCGGCAACAAGGACGACGCTAAAGACAAGGGCGGCAAGGCCGCAGACAAAAAGGGCAATTCCGGGTCTGGCGGTGCGGCGGCAGGTGTTGCCGCAGCGGCGACCGGGGCGCTGTCTCGTTTTGGTCGCGGTGGCAACAAAGACGACGCCAAAGACAAGGGCGGCGTCAAGAAAGACGACAAAAGCAGTTCATCGGGCGGTGGTATCGGCGGACGGCTTGGTAGTATTGGTGGGCGCTTTGGCGGCGGCAACAAGGACACAGGCAAGGCCGATAACAAAAACGCACCCGCAGCCAAAGGCGGATCGTCCGCTGCTGCGCCGAAGTCTGGCGGTAGCGGTGTTGCTTCACGCTTCAATCGTGGTAGCGGCAGTTCGACACAGAGCGCACCAGTCGCCAGGACCGGTAGCTCGCCAGCAGCGGGTGCGGCAAGTGGTGCTCGCAAGTTCCCCGGCATCAATCGCGGAAAAGCCGACCCCGGCAGTGCCCCCGCAGCTAAATCGCAGACGAAAGCGGCGGCAGTCGCCAAAGACGACGAAGGCGGCGGCGGTATTTTCGGTCGCTTCAAACTGGGCGGCGGTGCATCTGCCGATGCCAAACCGCAGCGGACCAGCAAAACACGCTCCAGCAAGGTCCCGCACGCTAAAGAGGACGCCGGACTGTCGCTGGATGCGAAACTCGATATTCTCGGCGTCAGCCTTGTATTCGCCGCACTGGTGATTAGCGTAGGCGCACTGTCCAGTGATCCGGGCCAGTTGGTCGGCGGCATCCTCAATTTCTTCGCGCAGTTGGTCGGTTGGGGCGTGTTCGCGGTCCCGCTGGGCATGGGCGCAGTGGGCATGTGGCTGATTGTCCGGCATTTTGGCGAGGACGCGCCAGAAATTGACCCGGTCCGCATCTCTGGATTGGTGGTGCTATATATCGGATTGCTGCTCGTGTTCCAGATTGGCGAGACATTCCGCGAGATTTACCGTGAAGTTCCCGTCGAACAGTATATGCTGTTCGTCGATAGCCTCTCAGTGGGACGCGGTGGCGGGACGGTCGGTGCGCAGTTGCACCTGATCACGCTGCAAAATGTTGGCGAATTCGGCGCGTATCTGGTGGCCTTCTTCATTTTGACAGTTGGCGCAATGCTGACGACGCGCACCAGCGCCGCCGAGATCGCTATTTTCGTCATCAGTATCTACCGCAGTTTCCAGATTTCCATGCAGCGCCGTGCACAGAAACGCGCTGCCGAGCGTATGGCAGAGCAGCAGCGACTCGCGGAGCAGGCGGCGCAGGGGCAGATTAGCGTTAGCGCCCCGGCAACCGCCGAACTCGCCGCAGGACAGGCGGCAGGCGCGTTGCCCGCACCAGAACCGGGCGGGCAGCTTCCCATTGAGCAGCGCGGCATCCCCATCCGCATGGGCGGGCAAATGGTCACGCTGGATAGCGATGGGCAAGCCCAGCCAGTCGCGTCCCCGCCGCCCGGTGTTCCCGGTGCGCAGCAGCCCGCCGCCAGTACCGCAACCGGCGATACGAGCGGGTCCGCGGGTGTTCTGGGTGGATTCGCGGCGCGTCTGCGTGGTGCGGCGGCTGCCC
>DAOTXA010000220.1:0-20648 GCA_034435595.1 Anaerolineae bacterium
TTCAGCGCGTCGTTGAACTGCACATGATCTTGCACATCCGGCTTATATTGTACGTAATCGTAAAGCGACTTGTCGCCGAAATCACGGTGCCACTGTAGATCGTAATTGGTTGTCTGCGGCGACCATAGGATTTTGATGCCCCATGCGCGGGGTGCTTCCAGCAGCGCGTTCATCGCCTGATTGATGCCTGAGTGCCCGAACACGTTAATCAGCGCCGGGTCAAACAACTCGCGCCGTGTAATGGCGCTGACGCCCCATGTCGAACGGGCGCGTTCACCGGCGGGGATGTCTGCCGGGTTCTGACCACCGTCAAACCAGTAACGTGTACCACCGTAGAGATTTTCACGCGTTTTGCGCTGAATCTCGCGGGCACTGGCCCTCAATGTCTCCAACTCTCCCGGCGAGAACACGCCGTGGGCGATAAAAAATCCGTCTCGTTTAAACTGTAACACGTCCTGTGAACTGAGCATGGGTGACCTTCCCTTGTATTTACTGCATCTGATCGTATCGAGGGATGACAAGGGCGCAGCGTGCGTGCTGCGCCCTTGAGGTGATTACATCACTGGTGAAACGGGTAGCTTACGCCTGACTTTCGAGAAAGGCGTCGGCCTGACGCTGGTATTCTTCGACGACGCGGGCAGCAGCCTCTTGCGCCTGATCGGAGTAGCTGGCCCACCAGTCTTCCACATCTTCGGGCAGGATCAAACCCGCATCCAGCGGCGTATAGAATTCGCTACGCAGCGAGTTCAACTGGGAGACTTCGTTGATAACCGGATCGTTATCCGGCGTAAAGCCGAGCAGCATATCGGCCTCGAAGTTAGCCGCATCCGCCGACCAGCGTTCCCAGTCGTTAGCCGGACCTGCGAGGTCGGCGTTTAGACGGTCGTGCGTCGGGTTCCACACCCATGCGAAGGGGAACCAGCGATAGTTGTTGTCGGGGTTGGGGCGATACTCATCTTCACCGACCGGCTCCCAGTGTTCGCCCTGAATGCCGTAAGCCAAGAGATCATAGTTTTCCTGCTGGTTGGCCCAGTTCAGGAAAGCGAGGGCACGTTCGGGGTTGGGCGAGGAATGTGCCAGCGCGATGAAGTTGAACTGTAAGAAGTTGGTCACGCGCTTCTTCGATTGGTCGAAGAACGTCACCCAGCCGAGTTCGCCGCCGATATCGGCGATAGCAGCCGCGTCTGCCGGGGTCACGCCAAAGCCGTTCTGCGGCTCTGCGACGGTGCGCCCACCGATGGTGCGGTAGATATCACCGGGGTCGAGTTCTGACGGGACGAGGCCATCAGCCTGCCACTGCGCCCCACGCATCACATGACCCCAGAAGGTCGGGTCGAGGTCATCAAACATACTGCGAATCACAGTGTCGTTACCACGACGGTAGATCATGCGGATGTCGGGATTGGTCACGCCACGCAAGGACGTATCGAAGTCATGATACAGTGCGTGCGTCACGCCTGCCGCACTACACGGGATCATATCGGGGCGGCCTTCTTTTGCAGCATACAGGAACGCCTCGAAGTCCTCAAAGGTCACGATATCGCCGAAGCCAACTTCTTCTTTGATGTCGCTGCGATACATCCACTTACGGCCTTGATACTGCACCGTGCCCAGCGGAATCGCCATCACACGCCCGTTGATTTTGTTGGCTTCCCACATCGCTTCGGGGCGGGCGGCGAGGATATTAGGCCCGTAGGTTTCCAGCAGATTCGTATCCGGGCCATCCAACTGGATATAGAATTCCTGCGCGGTGTTCTGGAGTAGTGTGTTCCAGGGTGCATCAAAGACGAGATCGACTTCTTCGCCAGCGGCAAGGGCCAGGGTCGGCTTACTTTGCAGATCCGCACCCCACGGGATGAACTGGATATCCAGTTTGGTGTTCATGCCCTCGGCAGCCATACGTGCCTCGGCCTCGGCGATAATCTGGTCCATCTGGTCCGGGCGATCACCGGGTAGCATGATGCGAATGGTGACTTCTTCACTCATGTCGATCTGGCTGGCGACCGACGCCAGAAGTTGCGACGGGAAGAGTGATCCGGCGGCGGCGAGTGTACCACCCGCCCCCATGAGCTTAAGCAAATCGCGGCGCGACAGTTTCATATTTTTGTTTGCCATTTTCTTTTCATCCTCTTTGATTATCTAAGTAAACAAAGGTTGTTGCGGTGACGTGATCGGTATAACACCTCCTCACACTAGCCTTTGACTGCTCCCAATGTGATCCCCTTAACGAAATACCGCTGAATGAACGGATACAGGAGGATAATCGGGCCGGTTGTTAGAATCGCGGTGACCATGCGGACACCATAGGTAGGCAGGGCTTCTTGAATAATCATGTTCTCACTGCCAATGTAATTTGCGGCGTTGACCTCGCTAAACACCTTTCGGATCATCATCTGTAGCGAGTGCATATTTGGGTCGTCTATAAACAACAGCGGCAACCACCAGTCGTTCCAGTAGCGCAGCGCATAAAATAGCGCGACCGAGGCAATCGCCGGTTTCGCCAGTGGTACAGCAATGCGGAAGAAGATGACGATGTCATTGGCCCCGTCAATCGTCGCCGCGTCAAGAATTTCTTGCGGTAGCGACCGGAAATAGGCCACCAGAATGAACGCATAGAACGGGTTCATCAGATAGGGCAGGATCATTGCCCACAGGTTGTCTTTGAGGCCCAACCAGCGCGTGACGAGAATATAGATGCCGATCAACCCGCCGCCGAAGATCATGGTGAAATAGGTCATAAAGGCGAGGAAATTGGCGTATTTAGCTTTTTTGCTGGCGAGAACATACGCGAAGGGTGTCGTGATACCCATTCCCAGCACTGTGCCGACCACTGTTACGATGATGGTGATGCTATAGCTGCGAAACACTTGCTCGCCTTCCAGCACAAAACGATATGCGGATAGCGTTAATTCTGGCGGAATTAGCTGAAATCCCTCCAGCCGCAGCGACGCTTCTGGCGTAAACGAGGCCGAAATCACCAGCCAGAACGGGATCAGGCACAACAGCGCGAACACAACGATAAACAGGTACACGAAGGCCATGAAGACTTTATCAAACAACCCGGCGTGCCAGGGGATGTGATAGGTTGTTTCGGTCATCTCGGTTTCTGGCTGCGCGGGCAGAGCATCCGCATCCGGCTGCGCAGCACGCTCAGGATTCGTAACAATTTGACTCATTAGAACAGCCCCGATTCACTATCAATGCGTTTGACCAGCCAGTTGAAAAACACGACTGCAATTAAGCCAAGAATCGCCTGATACAAGCCAATGGCTGAGGTCATGCCGAAGTTGCCAAGCTGTCGCAGGGCGCGGAAGGTATAGGTATCGATGACATTGGTCGTGGAGAACAAAACACCGTTATCGCCAACAAGCGAATAGATCATCTCGAAGTTGCCGTAGAAGATGCGCCCCAGTGCCAGCAGCGCCAGAATAATCGCTGTCGGGATCAGCAGTGGCAGCGTAATGTGGCGCATCTGCTGAAGTTTGTTCGCGCCGTCGATCATCGCGCTCTCGTAGTATTCGTCGGGGATTGAGGTGATCGCCGCGAGGAAGATAATTGAGGTAAAGCCTGCGCCCTTCCACACATCGACAAACGTCAACAAGATTGGCCACACTTCTGGTGCGGAATACCATTTGACGCCTTCGCCGCCCATATTTATGATCGTGCGGTTGACCATGCCATCCGCCGAGTTGAACAGCGCGAAGAACATCACACTGACGACCAGCCACGAAATAAAGTGCGGCAGCAGCACAATTGACTGTGCCACCCGCTTGAACAGCATCACCCGAACCTCGTTGAGAAAGATGGCGATCATGAGAGCGATAGTCATGCTGGCGGTCAAGAACAGCAAATTGAGAAGAATCGTATTGGTAGTGACTTCCAACCAGTCGCCGCTGCTGAAAAAGAACTCAAAGTTCTTGAAGAAATCCTCTCGCGGCAACCATTCACTGCCGAACACTCCTCTAGGTGCGCGGAAGTTTTTAAAGGCGATGATATGCCCGGACATCGGCACATATGCAAAGACAATCAACCAGATAATCCCCGGCAGTGCCAGCGCATAGATGTAACGGTTTTTCCAAATTTCCTTAAAAAACGCGATCAGGAAAAAGTCTTTCTTCTTTTTCGTTCGCTGCATAAAAAGCCTTCCATACTCTTACGCGACGGATCGTCGAGCGACCTGTCGCGCTTCGTCAATTGGGGCGCGGTGACAGCAGTGCCATCAACCGGGATTCTGCTGTCGGGGCGGCGCGGTGGACCCGCGCAGTTTGAACTCGTAGCGCAACACCATCTCTTTGAGGCCCATATCTTCGCCTGCGATCAACTTGAACAGCATATTGGTTGCGTGAAAGCCAATTTTCGCCGGTCCAATGGCAATGGTGGTTAGTGGCGGGTCCATGTGTTTCGCGTCGGCAATATCATCGAAGCCGCACACCGACACATCATCCGGCACAGAATAGCCATTTTCACGCAGCCAGCGCATGGCCCCCATTGCCATCCGATCATTGAATGCGAAGATTGCCGTCGGCGGACGCTCAAGCGACATCAGGTAGCCTGCACCTTCGTAGCCGGATTCCGGGCGATTGTTGCCCGTAAAAAGCAGGTCATCATCCAGCATAATCCCGGCATCGGTCATGCAGTCTCGATAGGCATTGGAGCGTGCCAACTGTCCGCGCAGATTGGTGCCCGGATTCGTAATCACGCCAATACGACGATGCTCTAATCCAAGCAGGTGCTTCGTCATCTGGCGCACGCCGCCGTAGTCGTCGGGATACACGCAGGGTAGATCGTGCTGGCTGTAGCCGATCACCACACACGGGTATTTCATCTTCAAAATCACGTTGATGCCGACCTCACCGTGACCGCCCTCGACCAACACGCCATCTACACGGAAGCCGCGCACCATCCGCTGAAATGCAGATTCAGAGCTACTGCCCACTTCTGGCATCGAAAGTACCAGGGCGAAGTCCTCGCGGTTAACGCGGGTACTCACACCGGAAAGTATTTGCAGCAAATTGGGATCGTCGAAGAAGTCTTTGTGACTGTGCGAGATTACAAGTCCAATCAGCGAGGTGGACTGCCCTGCGAGGGTTTGCGCCGCCGTACTGGGGACGAAGTTGAGTTCCTCAACCGCTAAAATCACGCGCTCACGGGTGGCGTCAGAGACTTTGTGTTTGCCAGAAAGTACCTTTGAGACGGTCGAAATAGCGACCCCGGCACGTTCGGCTACGTCATAAATGGTAATGGATGACATCGAATACTCATAAAGTCTATTGTTGAATTGATGCCGAAAATTTTACTTTGATATCGTGCATTTGCAACACGTTGCGCTCATTATGGAAAGCGCTTTCTATGCAAAGAATAACAGGGACGTGTCGCGCTGTCAACCAGTTCGCACTCATGCATACTCATCCAGCCATGCCGCATACATGCGCACAAGGTTCTCTCTGGCATTTGCCCCATAATCCTGTGGAGCGACATCAAGTTTCACAGTTCGGCGAGCAGGCTGCACCTGTGGATTGGCAGCGGCGAACCCCTGGAAGACGCGTGCGTGCGGTTTCAGCGTACCATCGATGTGGACCAATCCAAACGAGCGCTCGTGCTGAGAATCGTCATTTGGGGGCTTACTCCACATCGACTCGTGATAATCGCGGTAAGACCAGATCATGGCCCCGGTGACGCCCGATTCCAACAAGCGCGGCATGACAGCAGCAATGTAATCGGCGAAATCCTCTTCGGATGCCATGAAGATCGAACGCTCGCGCCCATTGAACTCCCACGTTCGCGTGTGTGAGGCTTCGCCCGGTGCGGCAGTGCATCCCCCAAATTCCTGCAACAAAACGGGCTTTCCGCATAGCGCACTTGTGAGTGCGGCGCTATACGGAGCGATTTCGGGGTCCAGCGGATTACGCGCCCAATCGCTGAAAATCGGGTAAGGGTGCATCACCGCGACATCCAACACCTTGAATATTTCATGGATGCGGAAGGGGTTTTCGCGGTCTAACTGCGCCATGTGCAGTCCATATGTTACGGGGACTGATGCGTCGTATTCGCGCAGGATACCCGCCATTTCCGTCGTCCAACTCAATGCGATTTCGGCGGTTGGCGGACGTGCGAAGCCGTCCGGTTCGTTGCCGAGGTCCCACATAGCGACCGCTTTGTGTCTCTGTAGTGCCTGCGCGACCGTGTGAATTTGCAGGCGGGCCGCATCCAGTGCAGCGGGGTCGGTGTACATGTTGCGGTAGCCGCGTGTGACGATCTCCCCCTGGCTGACTACGCGTTTATGCGGCGGATCAAGCGGAGAGTCATCCAGCAACCAGCGCGGACACCACTGCGTCCCACTCATAAATCCACAGAAGAACGTCGGTGTTAGAGATAAGCCATAATCAGCGGCGATATCGCAAACAGTGACTAGATTTTCCATACAAGCCGGATCGACAGTATCCGGCGAGGGCTGAAAATCATCCCACGTCAAAAAGAAGCGGATCATGTTCAAACCGAGATCGCGGATATGGGCGAATTCCTCGCGCACTTCGTTCGCGTCAAAATCCGACCACCAGTACGGCCCCTTACGATACGGCCAGTAATTCAAGCCCATGATAAACGGTTCGCCCATAATCAAATCCTTTTATTTGAGTGGTTCTTGCGGACTATGCCAACACACCCCATAATACCGAAAGCGCTTTCTTGACGCAATTTCATCAAAAAGGACAAACTGATGTTTTTAGGTTCGGCGTGGTACCCGGAACATTGGCCCAGAGATCGCTGGCAAACCGACCTCGAATATATGGCGGCGGCGAACATGAACGTCGTGCGCGTTGCCGAATTCGCCTGGAGTCGCCTCGAACCGGAAGACGGCGCGTTTGATCTGAATTGGTTACAAGAAGCCGTCGAACTCGCCGCGCAGTACGGACTCAAAACCGTGATCGGCACGCCGAGCGCCGCCCCACCTATCTGGTTGACCGAGCGTTACCCGGAAGTGCTGTCTGTCAATAAAAGCGGCATCCGCGCCGAGCACGGCGGACGCTGTCATTACGTTGCCGCGCACCCGACCTATCGCTGGTATGCGTCGCGCATCGCCGGAGAACTGGCGCAACGTTTTGGAAACTCGCCGCACGTCATCGGCTGGCAAATCGACAACGAGTACAATCAAGTCTCCTATGATGACGAGACACATCGACAATTTCAGGCGTGGCTGGCAGATAAATTCGGCGATATCGACAATCTCAACGAGCGCTGGGCGACAAATTACTGGAGTCAGACCTACGCCGATTTCGCACAGATTCCCCTGCCCAAACGCGGCGGGCATCCGGCGCTGGTGCTGGAATTCAACCGCTTTATGACAGATGTTTATCGCCGCTTTCAGGCCGAGCAAATCGCCGCCATCCGCGCACACGCCGCATCTCAGCAGTGGATTACGCATAACTTCGTCAGTTGGAAAGTGCCCGGTTGGTGGTTCCCGGTTGACTATCACACCATTGCCGCCGATATTGACCTTGCATCGTGGGATAACTACGTGATTACCGGGCATCTTGATCCGCTGGATAACGGACTGGAACACGACCTCATGCGCGGCCTCAAACGGCGCAACTTCTGGGTGATGGAAACGCAACCCGGTTGGGTCCACTGGGGCGGCGTTGGTAATGCGTTGAATCGTGGTGAAGTCGCGGCAATGGCATGGCACGCGGTCGGTCATGGTGCGGATGGTATCGTCTACTGGCAGTGGCGATCTGCACCTGCCGGACAAGAGACGAATCACGGCTGCATTATCGGCGCAGACGGCAAACCCCGCCCCATCTATGATGAAATCGCGGAATTCGGCGCGGGGCTGGCGAAGGCCGCACCACAGCTCACAGATACGACGATTGAAGCCGATATCGCGCTCCTGTTCAGCTTTGACGACCTGTGGACGGTTCACCAGCAGCGCCACAATGACGACTTCGACGTACCCGACCATTTCAAAGCCTACTATCGCGCCCTACGTGCCCGCGTTGCCTCAGTCGATGTCATCAGCCCGAATAGTGATTTGGACGGCTATAAGTTGGTCATCGCGCCCAATCTGCACACACTAAACGACGCGCTTGCGGATCGCCTGCGTGCCTTCGTAGAAAACGGCGGTCATCTGGTAATTGGCACGCGCTCCATCGTCAAAGACACATACAACATGCTGCTGCACTCGCGTCCGCCGGGACCATTGAGCGATCTGACCGGGGCAACAGTGCGTGAGTTCTATTCGCTGTTGAACCCGGTAACAGTGGAAAACGACGCGATCGAAGGAGGGCACGCGCACATCTGGGCGGAATGGCTGGGTATTCACGCGGACGACGCCGAAACGCTGCTGCGCTATGGGGAGGCAAACGGCTGGCTGGATGGTCAGGCCGCCGCTGTAACGCGTGCGGTTGGGGAGGGTCGAATCACACAAATTGGCTTCTGGCCCGACGACGTAGCCGCCGCCCATCTCATTGACGGTTTTCTGGCAGATCAAACAACTATCGACGTGTGGAATTTGCCCGCTGGCGTTGAACTATCACGGCGAACGGGCGCACAGGGCACAGTGCATGTGCTGGTCAACTGCACGCCGGATACGCAAAAGGTCAACCTGCCAGAAGCGCTGCGCGATCTACTGACGGATATACAGCATGACTTCACTATAGAAGAACTTGCACCATACCAGACGTGTCTGCTCGTTCGTCCATAATTGGCGAATCGTCACATCATGAGCAAAACACAGCAAAACCACCCGCATCGGGTGGTTTTGCTGTGTAGTATTTATTATGGGTAGCGTTGCGGGTTGAAAGAGGCGAATTAGATTTCGTAGCGTTCCGCTGCCTGGTTCAACGTCTCGGACATTTCCATCAGGTCGCGGACACTGGTTTCCGTCTGCTTCATGCTGGATGCGGTCTGCGCGCTGGACTGGCGAATCTGGTTCATCGCCGACGAAAGCTGGTCCATGCCGTTGGTCTGCTGGTGGGTACTGGCTGCAATCTGTGAGGCAGAGTCTGCCGCCAGTTCGATGGAAGACGCCAGTTCACGGATCGCTTCGCCCGCGCTGGTCACCAGCCCCATCCCTGATTCCACGCCTTTGGTGCCCTCTTCGGTGACCATAACGGCGGTATTCGTCGCCTGCTGAATCTCGTTGAGGATGGACTGCACCCGTGCGGTCGCCTCACGCGATTGCTCTGCCAATTGCCGCACTTCCGTCGCCACGACCGCAAAGCCCCGGCCTTCTTCCCCGGCGCGTGCGGCTTCGATCCCGGCATTAAGCGACAGCAATTTAGATTGATCGGCGAGCGCGTTGACCGTCTCGATAATCTCGCCAATCTGCTGTGTGCGCTCTGACAGGGCGAGGATCGTCTCGGCAATGCTTTCCACACGCTGGCGGATAATCTTCATGCCCTCGACCGAGTCATCGACAGCGGTCTGCCCGGCGCTGGAAACATCGACCGAGCGCTGAGAGACATCCGCCACAGTTTGCGCGTTTTCCGCCGTCTGGCGCACCGTCTGGCGCACCTCTTCTAGCGTGGCAACCGTCTGCGTGACAGCGGCGTCTTGTTCGGTCGATGAGGCCAACTGCTGTGTCGCCGCAGCTTGAATTTCGCTGGCGGTCGAGGTCACGGCAATCGCGGCATCGCGCACCTGCGTCGCCATCAAGCCGAGACTTTCGACCATTGAGTTCAAGTTCAGCCCCAACTGGTAGAGGTCATCGGAATCGCCCTGATGCCCGTTGCCGTTGATGTTGAGACGATTAGCCAGATTGCCCGCAGATACGTCGCGCACGAAGGCGTTGTACTCTGCGATCACATCCTCAAGGTATTCCTTCGCCACCTGACTCGCCATCGTCAGCTTGAGGCTGCGCACCATATCGTTAAAGGCTTCTGCCAGTACACCGGTTTCATCGGTCGCATTAGACACAATATGCTGGTCGAGATCGCCCTCGGTCACACGCTGCGCCGATTCCATGATTGAGCGCGTATTGGCAGAAATGCGGTTGCCGATATACATGCCCAGCGTGATCGCCGTCAGCACCGCGAACACAGTCAGGGCGAGGACGAGTGTCTGAATCTGCGCGGCAGACGATTGCGCCTGCTCTGCGCGTTGATTGTTCAAGCTCATCTCTTCGGCGATCCATGTCGCCAGCAGTGCGCGGATCGTGTCCATGTTCTGCTTGCCGATACCAGTTTCCGCCAGTGCCACCACATCCTCGAAATTGGCGTCGAACTGGTTTAACTCGCGGCGCTGGCTGATGAGCGGCTCGGCAACCGTTGATATCCACTGGTCATGCTGCGATGAGATCGAATTTACACGGCTAGATAGTGCGGCATTCCCGCTTAAACGATTGGACAGCGTCGTAATTTCGCTCTCGAAGGTCTGAACGGCTGTGTCATACGGTTCGAGGAAGGTCTCGTCACCTACCAGCAAAAAACCATACAGCCCGGTTTCCATGTTAATCATTTCCATCAGTACATGATTCGCCAGCAAAGCCGTTTGCGGTTCGCCACCAGAGGCATTTAATTCCGCAATGATGAAATCCGCATCAGCGCGAATCTGATCCATGATGGCCTTACCCTCGCCAGACGCCACGAAGTCCTCAATCGCGTTCAGCGTCACCGCCCCGGCGACAGCTTCGCGCCGTTCTTGAATAAAGGGAATGGCGACCTCTTGTAACCAGTTGTTGCGTGCCGCCAGAATCTCGTCGAGTGCGGCTTGCTGCGCCGGGTTATCGTTAATGAGATCGTACAACTCCGCATACAGCACATCGAATTGTCCGCCCCCCGCGCTTAGATTGCCACTGGCATCCAGCGTGCCATGTGCGTTATTAAACGGTTCTAGAAACGCCTCATTTCCTGTGACGAGGAAGCCGCGCACCCCCGTTTCGCCGTCTACCATCATTCGGGTCATGGTCTCGGCTTTTTGCAGCACGACGAGGTCATGATCTATGAGGAAGTTAAAGTCATTCACAAGTCGGCTGAGGTTTACCAGCAGCAACGCAGAAATAAACACCAACAGGGCGATGACAACAATATATCCAGAAAGAATTTGCCCGCGAATGTTTAAGTTGCTAATAAACGGAAGTTGACCTTTTGTGACCGACGAGGTACCAACAGATTGCCCGTCGTCAGAAGCATAATGTGTATTGATAGATTGCATCGCGCAGCTTCCTCTAAAATACTACAACAAAACGTGTTCACTTATTCAACCGCATAATCCGCAATTCAAGTGTTAAGATTTTTAGGTTGGGGCGACTTTGGATTACAGATTGCTAACCAGATGTGCAGAGTAAACTACATACCGCTTAATCTGTGAGGGCTGGCTGCACCTGGAAGCATCATAGATTTTTCATCCGCCAGGTAGTCGATTGGGCGGTGGGTGAACATCGTGACGCTGCGTTGGCGACCGGGGCACGAGATATAACGATCTGGCGGACGTATCCAGAACCGGGCTTGACCCTGATAAACAAACCGGATGAATATATGCTAGATTCTTTTGCCTTGTTACACTTGACTGTGCCAGATAAAAATAGCAAGACGAGAAACGATGTCAGCACTGCTTCGAACTAAAATCCAGTTACCACCGCTGCGTAGTGGACATGTGACGCGCAAGCGCGTCTTGTCGCAGTTCAGGGATACCTCAACTGCGCGATTATTGCTGATGTCGGCTCCGGCGGGTTTCGGCAAATCGACGGCATTGATCCAGTGGGCGCACGAGTTGCGGGCAAAGGGTGCGTACATCGCCTGGTACGCGCTTGACGAACGCGATGACGACCCGGCCCGCTTCGCTGCTTATCTGTTGGAGTCATTTCGTAGCTATGAGGCGACTTTTTCCTCGCTACCAGATTATGAAGCACAGCCCAATCTTCAGGACGCCGTCGATCAAATCCTCAACGCAGCCACCGGAACCGATGCATCTATTGTATTGATGCTTGATGACTATCATCTTATGACCGAGCCGCGTATACATGATGCCATCGGGCGCATGGTTGACCACATGCCACCCAACATGCGGCTGGCAATCGGCACACGCGCCGACCCACCGCTGCAACTGGCACGCCTGCGTGTGTGCGGTGAGATTGCCGAAATTCGTATGCATGATCTGCGGTTCAACACCAGTGAGATGCATGATTGGCTCAATACATCACTGGGATGGCATCCTGCTCGAAGTACGATTGCTAAACTGGATACGATGACCGAAGGCTGGGCAGCGGCAGTCGCCCTTATTCTCATGAGCCAATCGTATGCTGATGATGCGGCGCTGACACAACAATTGGCGCGGTTCTCGCAATCGCGGCGACATCTCTTTGAATACTTCGCCCAGGAGATTCTCGACCAACAGCCAGATCACATCCGCGATTTTCTGCTGGATACCTGCATTTTGAACCGGCTGGAACCCAATGTATGTCAGGCGATGACCAATCAGGCGGATGCACCGCTGCTGTTGAACCAACTCGCAACCGGGAGCTTATTCGTCATTCCGCTTTCGGATACGGAACCCATCTACCGTTACCACCATCTATTCGCCGATTTTCTACGACAATACCTTGAGATGAAAGATAGTGTCCGGTATCTGCACCAACATCAACGGGCAGTGAACTGGTTTACAACTCATTCGCACATTGTCGAAGCAGTGCATCACGCGCTGGCGGCGGATGATCATGATACCGCCGCGACGCTCATCACGGATATTGCCTGGGAAGCGTTGACTGCACGCGGCGAGGTTATGACGGTCATTCACTGGCTGCGACGTTTCCCCGATGAACAGGTCAAAGCGTATCCGCGCCTGTGTCTCTATTTTTCCCGCGCCCTCTATCTGACGGGTGCTATGGAACAATCTCAGCACTATGTACAGATCGCTATTGATGCTCTGGCTGACGAGGCTGACGAGGGGATGAAATTACGAGCCATTGCCTATGGTTATCAGGCGACACTCGCGGCGTATCGTGGTGACGTGGGAGACGGGCTGACATGGATTGACCGGGCCAACCAACTACTCACGCATGTCGATGGTGTTGACCGGGTTCGTATTGCCAACACAGACGCTTTTTTACGCTATCTGACGGATAGCATCCCGACAGCACGCAGGGCATACACACGTGCACAGACATTAGCAGAGGCGATCAATCATAACTTCTTGACGCTGGATGCACACTTTTACCTGGCGCAAATTGATTTCCTGGTGGGCGACTTGCAGGCGGTTGTGGATCGCTGCGAGTCAGTACTGGGGCAGTCACCGGGCAGAATTGCCCCGTTGTCCGCCATCATGCTGCCACTGGCGCGGGCGCAATACCAACGTAACCAGATTGTCGAAGCAGAGGCCACGCTGCGCGACGCCGTCAAACTGGCACGCCGGGCAAACCTGCAAGATATTCTATGGTTCGCCTACATCAATCTGGCAGAAGTTGTTTCGCTTGCTGATCTGGATGAAGCCATGGATGTCATCGCCCAGGCGCACCACATCGCCGCCGACTTCCACAGTCCGGTCATGGCGTCGATTATCGGCGCCGCTGACGCTCGATTGAAACTTCGCGCTGGTCGGATTGATGAGGCAACCGATTGGGCACGCCAATTCAAGAAGCGCCGTTCGACAATCGCCCATCACGAGTACGAAATGACTGTACTGGCAGCGATCCACATGGCGCAGGGAAAACCCGATCAAGCACTGACGATTCTGGGCGAGCTAATCAACACTGCCAGCGAAACCGGGCGGTTATGGTATGTGATGGTTGGTCGGTTGCTCCAGGCGCGTACTCATCAAATCGCAGGGGATATAGAGGCTGCACGTCCTTATCTTGAAGCAGCCCTCACCCAGGCACAACCGCAGCGTGTGATCCGCCTCTTTCTCGATGAAGGCCAACCGATGATGGACTTGTTACAAGATGCGACCCGGCACGGGATCGTGCCAGAGTATGCTGCCGAATTGCTTGACATCGCGGCCCGACCCGACTCACTACAGCACCCCGCTGACATGCTGACCGAGCGTGAGATTGAAGTGCTGCAACACGTCGCCGCTGGAGCCAGCAACAATGATATTGCCGATACACTCGCCCTCAGTATCGGCACGGTAAAGAGTCATATCCATCACATCATGAACAAGCTCGACGCACAGAATCGCACCGAAGCGGTCAGCAAAGCACGCAGCCTGAATATCCTCCCCAACTGATCCCCGACCTTTCAACAATAAATCTAACTTCTGGTTGATGACAGCCCCCGGTGGTTTAAACCTATCGTCAAGATAGTTCGTTTAATAAACCAGGCCGGAGGGCCAATCATGAACAAAAACCTGTTGATCAGTATCGTACTGTTCGCCCTGCTATCGTGCGGCCTGTTGGGAGGGTTTCTATTGCAACGTCTGACCGATGGTGATCGCGTCAACGAAGTCGCACACGGCATCGCCGACTTTGATCTGCCACCCGGCTACATGACAGACTATGCCGTGGATATCGGAGATTACACCTTTGCGGCCTATAAATCCGACGATGAGCAATCACATCTGGCCTTCGTAGAAGTACCGGCAGGCGTCATTCCCGATGACGAGGTGATTGAGGGACATGTCATAGGTGGCTGGAGCCGTCATTCGCAGCATCGCGCCACCGTGTTGACTATCGAAGAACATACCATCCGCAACCAACCAGCGACACTCACGATCAGCGAGCGGGTCAATGGCGAAGGCCGGCTATATCGCAGTGCGTATCTGGTGTTTGAAGGCCACAACGGAACCGCCGTGATGGTCATCAACCAACCGGCTGCGGTGTGGAACCGTACCGACGTAGACCGCTTCATCGCCTCAATTCAGTAACGGCATATACAACGGCACATACAAAGGAGACACAATCAATGAAACGCCTATTTGCCACACGCAAACGTACCTTTCGTGTCATCGCCGGGACGATTGGCCTGTTACTCGCCACACTGTACATTGGCTTCCCGGCTGTTATGGCTGTCGGTGTGATCCTACCCACCGGCGCTGATGCCGGTAATCCCCCGGCAGGGTTTACGGATGTCGCGCTTACGACAGGCGACAACGTTCACCTGGCTGCATGGTATGCCGCGCCGGAAAATGGCACTGCGATCATTTTGTTGCATGGGGCTGGTTCTGGTCGTCAAAATGTCCGCGATCATGCCATCATGCTGCACGATCAGGGGTTCGGCGTACTTGCCATGAACCTGCGCGGTCACGGGGACAGCGACGGGCAGACGAACCGGCTCGGCTGGAACGGCACATCCGACGTTGGGGCCGCGGTAGACTTCCTCACCGCACGTGATGAGGTCAAAAACATCGGCGGGCTTGGCCTTTCAATGGGTGGCGAGGTGCTGCTGGGTGCAGCATCCGACTATCCAGAAATCCAGGCAATTGTCGCAGAAGGCGCGACCTATCGCTCGGTTGACGAGTACACCAGCCTGCCGTCCAATCGCCCGTTTCACCGCAATATGACTCACCGCATCTTCTCGTTTATGGTGCGAGCCGTCTCCGGCGATACACCACCGGGAGCGACCATCATGGACTCGCTAGAAGCGACGAAGGATACAGCATTTCTCTTTATCGCCGCCGGAAACGAAAACGAGGAAATCGGCTATAACGAAATGTTTCAGACCGCCGTACATGAGCGGAGTGACCTATGGATTGTTCCCAATGCCGGTCATATCCAGGGGCTTACCAGGCAGCGTGGCGACTATGAACAGCGGATAGCCACATTCTTCACAACGGCATTCGAGCGTGGATAGAAAGCATGATGAACACCCATCTACGACAGCGTATCGAGACATTGTTGAACGCGCATGACAGCGCAACACTGGCGACGTGTGGATCGGCAGGCCCACAGATCAGTATCGTGACCTACACCGTTCAGCAGTTAGGTCTGCATCTTGCGCTCCCACACGGATCGGATCACCTGTTCAACCTGGAAACACAGCCGACACTGATGCTGCTAACCGCAAGTTGGCGCTTACACGGGCGGGGATACGCAACAGGTGACACCAACCACCATCAGGCAACAGTGGTTGTCACAGGCAAACACCTGCACGTTCTGAACGGACAACATACCGTCGAGACTATCGACTTTTAAGGAGAACGAAATGACGACACATACACTTGAACCAAGACAAACCAAAACCACAGCATCCGGTTCAAATTTATCACGCACCCTGCGCCGCATCGGTCACGGGTTACTGACGATGCTCACCATTCTCGTGGCTCTGATTAGCACAATTCCCGTTATTCTGCTTTTCTTCGTGACTTCTGTGCCAATCTGGATCGCCGCATGTCTGATGCTGGTGGATGTAGGCATCATCATCGCGCTTTTCCGGGTGGATCGCTCGCCCCCTGTGCTAACCGTCACGGCTCTGGGCTGGATCGCCGTTGCCGGGGTAGCAATCATGCTATCTCAGACCTTCGCATCTACACCGCCGATCACCGACGAAAGCGGTGATGTAATTCCCGGCAGTATCGCCAGCCTGAGAAGTGTCGAACTCAATGGCAGTACGCAATGGATGACCATTCGCGGTCACAGTGAGGATTTGCCGGTGCTGCTGTTCCTGTCTGGTGGTCCCGGCGGCAGTGAACTGGCAATGACGCGACTGTATCTCAGCCAGCTTGAGGAACACTTCATCATCGTCAACTGGGATCAACCCGGCGTTGGCAAGTCGTATAATGCCGTTCCCCGCGATCAACTGACACCGGAGCGGTATGTAGAAGATGCCCATGCGCTTACGCTTTACCTGCGCGAACGCTTCGATGAGGAGAAGATTTACGTCTTCGGCGAATCGTGGGGCAGTTTCATCGGAGTCTGGCTGGTGCAGCAGTACCCCGACCTGTATCACGCGCTGGTCACTACCGGTCAGATGGTAGACCCGGTCGAAAACGACATTCAGATGTATGACTTTGCAATCCAACAGGCGACTGAACAGGGCAATACGGGTGCGGTCGAGACACTGCGCCGCAACGGGCCACCGCCGTATACACGTAATGAGTTAATCGGCAGATTTCAGGCAATGAATGGCGTCGTCAACGATTATATGCACGCACATGCGCATGGTGAGGACACCGGGCACAATCTGGCGTTTGACTCGCTGGTAGCTCAGGAATACGGGCTGCTGGACAAAGTCTACTGGGGATTATCGCTGCTGAACACGTTCCCGCACGTCTATTCGCAATTGAACGATGTAGACTTTCGCATACAGGCGACCGAACTGGATGTACCCGTGTACTTCGTCAAGGGCCGCTGGGACATGAACGCCAGCAATTCATTGCTAGAAGAATACTATGAATTGCTCAACGCGCCACATAAGGAATTAATCTGGTTCGAGGACTCCGCGCATACACCCAGTTGGGACGAACCAGCACGCTTCACCAACGTGATGGTGAATACGGTGCTGGCGCAAACTCATCCATAACGATAGACATTCACAAGCTCAACGCAGGCGACATGAGATCACCTGCGTTGCGAAATAATGGCACTGGAGAAAGCATCATGAATCATTTTCTTGTCGCAACGGCATCCGCCCACGTGCACTTCGAGCGTGCAATGCGGCGCGGTTACTGGAATCGACTCAAACGCAAAATCAGACACCAACCGGTACAACTGGAAAACTTCCAGAGCATACAAGAGGGACTAAGGCCGTATGGTCAATCGGATAAAGGGATCAAGACGATTCCAGTAAGCAAGATTGTTGGTTCCATCGGGCGCGTGAATGAGTTCGACCGCGACTTCATGCCCGTTAGTTCGCATATCGAGGAAAAGTGGCAGCATATTCTGATGCTACAGGCACGAGGAGTTCAACTGCCACCGGTCGATGTCTATCAGGTACATGAGACCTACTATGTAATTGACGGGAACCATCGTGTCTCGGTGAGTCACTTTCTGGGCATAGAATATGTAGACGCTCACGTCATTGAACTGAGCAAAAACTGACCTATGCAGATCATTCTGATGCCGCCGTCGCCACCTTCAGCATAAAGTTGAACGGACGCGACGGCTTGTCGATCTGGTTGAATGCGCCTGCCATATACAGCTTTTCACTGGGTATATAGAACGCGAACGATCCGCTTGATCCCGAATGTCCGATCAACTCAGGTGTGTCACGGAACAGGGTCATCCAGCGCGGCAGCTTGAAACGCATCAGCCCATAGCCGTACTGCATGGGGAAGAACAACGCATTCCAGTGATACATACGCTCAAAGTGTGCGGAGTTGAACAGTTCACCATCGAAGTAGGCCTGTAGAAAGCGCAGATTATCCGCCAGTGTAGAGACGATGCCGCCATCCGGTGCCATGCTGGACAGCGCAAGCGGTACATCCAGGCGTTGGCTTTTGTTGTACAGGGGTACCGGTGTGCTGTGTTCTATAGTGTGGTCAAACACATAGGTTTGATCCAGTGCCAGTGGTCCAAAAATGCGACCTTGAAAGACCTGGGTTAGTGGGCAATCTGTGATCGCTTCAATGATTGCACCCAACAATTGGTAATTCGTATCCGAATAATGCGATTTGCCCCCATCCGGTACATTGCTTGGTTTCAAACCTCGAACCATCGTCAATACATCATCCAGATTGTATGCACGATCTCGGTTGTTCTTGAAGTCTTCGATAAACTCATCTTCGTAGTAATCCGCCAAGCCGGATGTTTGATGAATAAGTTGAGAGACTTTGAGTTGATGGCTGTAATCAACGCCATTGTAAACATGAATCCCATCTAGCAGATCACCCGGCAGGTAATCTGTAATCGGCGCATCCAGATCAAGCCGTCCTTCATCCACCAGTTGCATGATGACGGTTGCCGTAAACATCTTCGTGACGCTGGCGATGAAGTAGGGGCTATCCGGTGATGCATCCCCTGCCGCGCCCTGAAAGTTCACACGACCATCCGCGGATTGCACGCCGAGCAAAACGCTGTGGGTGTTATCTTTGTGGCTTTCTTTGTCGATAAGCTCTTGTAACTGGCCATTGATTTTGCTCATTTGAATTCCCCTTAACTACGTTGATTGATAGCAAGCACATCACGGTGATCTTCGTTTGGGCTTCCTTGTACTTTGTACTTTGTGTTAGTCATTCCATCTGCCTATAGTGTATTGACAGAGAGTTATAGTTGTGGCGCTAAAAAGTATGGTTCCTACTTCAGAACCATTTGTCTGTGCGTTGATGCGCATAAGAGGCTCACAGCCAGAGGACGAGGCTGAGTAAGATGGCAGTCACGATAATGGACATCACGGTACGAAATTGATTTGAGCGATTCCATCCATCTTCAAATTCAATGCGAGCTTGATGCAATGCTGTCGTGTTCGCTGTGTCGACATTCACGGCCTGAATTGTATTATTGCGCGGAATGTTGATTACAATTGTCGGTGCTTGCACACCGATAATGTAGAGGATTGTTGCAGCCAACAACAGGTTACGTGGAAGAGACTCTAATTGTGTAAAACCGATGATGGCCGCCGCGATGAGTAACAACACCGATCCCATCCAAACGAGCATGAACAACGGATGACCGTTCTGGATGATGCCATCCATCTCTTTAAAGGCGCGGATGAACTCAGCATCGCTCAGATTCTTCAGCCCCGGCATCGCAATAATAGCAAAGGCAAAAAGAAATCCTGCAACGAGTGAAACCAACAGTGTTGCGCCGACGATTACGATAGGAAAGATATGCTCGATCATGCTACTTGCTCCCTATTTCTGATCGATAGTTATTTTGCTCGTAGAAAATTGTGCTGGGATGTCACGTATTGTGTTGATGACAACCTGTGGTTGATTCAGATGAGTACCTGCAACTTCTGAATGATGTTGCTCATTTTATGGCAACCTGTCATAAGTAAGCGCGGCTGCACAACAGCCGCGCCCCACGAGACAAATTAGCTACTGCTGCGAACCAGCACCACGCCAGCCCAGATATACCAGGCGATGATGCCCAGCCCGAAGATCGCGCCGACCTCGGCTAGCGGCGGTACCAATGTGACGATCCCTGCCGCGCCGACCAGCATTCCGGCGAAGTTGAGCGCCTTCGGCAGTGTGCCACGCAACGCCGCCATGCTGACCAGTAGCACCCACAGCCCGCCGACGATCTCATTGCCGCCACCCATGCCGTTGTACACAGTGTCGATGGTCGCCCAGATAGTTCCCGCCTGCTCTGGATCATTCGCATACAGGTCGATGACGGCTGACGCGCCGACGTTGGCGACCATGCCGCTAGCGATGAACAGACCCGACCAGATCAGGCCGAGTGCCATCGTAATCTGTGCCAGCCCCGGTGCGACGGATTTCAGACGCTCCGCCAGTGCCAGCGTCAACACCGCCTGAGCGACACCGAATAATACGTAAATGACGAGGTTCCATATGTAGAAAATGGTCTGGTTATCACGTAAGAATTCAACGGTTTCGACAGTGCTAAGGTCGCCTGTGGTCAGCGGCTCAAAGGTGGTGACGAACAGGGCGAAGCCAAATAGGAATGTCAGCGCGGTGATAATTCCCGCGATGCCACCCATACGTTGCAGGCTGGCGGGACGATTCTCGGTACGGGCAAAGGTATTGTCTGTATTTTGTGCAATTGCGGTCATGATAGTTGCTCCTGATTTGATAGATTTATGATTTGAAATAGATACGGCTGCTAGCGTTTACGCTGAGCGTCGGTAATACATGATTTGTGAAGCAAACCTGGTGATCTCCGCCAG
>DAOTXA010000221.1:0-4523 GCA_034435595.1 Anaerolineae bacterium
GAGATTGCGCCATCCCAAACGAATATCCTGCTGTGCTTTGAATTACCAGACCCGCGTGATTGGCAACCCCGTGCAACTCTGACGATTAACGACACAGCAGGCTTGCTATCCGGGTTCCGCATAAACGGAAATTTACCCGCCCCGGATGATGTCGAGCGCTGTTTTGACATGAGCTTTCTAGCATCATATCATCCTGATGCAAAAGAAATCCGAATCGTCGTTGACGGCCTTCAGACATCGGTCCCGGCAATGACACCGGAAGTGCTCGAACGGGCGCGGGAACGTCTGCTTGAGGATAATATTGAAGTTGAATTTTCCCTCGACAACCGGGGCATGACGTATGAAATTGTCTCCGCCCCCGACGACATGACAGAAGCGGATACTGGATTAGTCATTTTCGATGCCATGCGCGACGACTATGATGGTAAGTGGGAATTTACCCTGCCTCTACCATAACAAGGGAACCGGGGATGATGTTGCATTTGCGTCCCGGCGACTTTCGCACAACACTGGTGTGTATATGTTGCCGTTTTCACCGGGGAGGCACACGGCATGGTCGAGAATTCCGCACATATTCAACAGCGCATCCAGCAGCGCAAACTCTCTCAAATTATCGCCGGGGTGGTGATTTTGCTGATTGCAGGCGGCGTTGCCGTAGCTACGCAGTTGGTCCCCATGTACCACACCTATTTCGACAGCCGTCACGACGTGAACCCGCTGTTCGGAGGCCGCGCAGAAGCCGATTTTGTCGGGCTAGAGTACTTCGAACAGATCGCGCAGGACGAGCTTGTTAGCGACGCGACGTTCAACACCGCCGATCTGTTGAACCGGCGTGTGCTGGTGGTGATGCTCGCCGCGCCCTTGATCGGCCTGCTGGCGGGGCTGGGTCCGCGCCCGGTGCGCCTGATCGTCCGTCTCTTGCTGGTGCTGATGGGCGTACTGGCGACACCCTTCGCGCTGGCGATGATCTACCGGGCGTATGTCGATCCCATAGTCGGCGCGGTGAATTCAGAACGACCGACGCTGGTCGACCCAGATACCGCTTCCGCAGCGCTCGCACAATTGGATACGATTGTTGCCGGGTCGCTGGCGATTGCACTGGGCGCGACCGTCTTTATGGCAATTATGCGCGGTCGCAAAATCGGACGCTCATTGGCGCTGACAATAGGCGTGTTCTGGCTGGCGGGCATCGTCGTAGCAACGGCGAGCTTTCCACAGACTTTTGATTTGACCCAACTTCTGACGCGTGGCGGCCCTGGTTTTTCGACGATGACTCTCTCGCTGCTCACGTACCAGCAGGGGTTCGAGATGTTCAACGTCGGGTACGCGCAGGCACTATCCGTCTTGCAGATGCAGGCGCTGGCTGCGTGCGCGGTCGTGCTGTGGGCGCTGCTGACCTTCTCACGGGCACGCATCGTCATCGCGGCTGAACCAGAGCGTGCATCTGCACAGGTGGCGGGTGCGTCCATCTTCGGGCTGGGATTTGCGGTGCTGGCGTTGGTTCCGCTGGGCTTGCTGTTGTTCTGGGGCGTCACATTCTCACTGCCAGCCGGCTTTCCAGAAAGCACAGGCGGTTTTGACCTTAACGCCGGCTATATCCGCACAGTGACCAATACCCTCGTCTCTCCGGCGCTGGTCATCTGGCTGGTGCAAATTCCGCTGATGTACTTGCTCGGTCTGGCGCTGGGCTATCTACGTCCGCTGGGGCGCATCGGCTCGGATATCCTGTTTCTGGGCTTCATCATGCTGTGGATCATGCCGCCAGAGGTACTTGGTTTCTCTTGGTTTACGCAGTTGCAAGACCTTGATTTGCTGGACCGACCGGAAGCGATCGGTTTACCGGTCAAGGTTGGCGGATTATTGTCGCTGGTGGTGTTCAAGCTGTTTTTTGATGGAGCGCGGGAGATGGTTGACCGTGACCCCTTCGCCAATTTCTCACGGGTAGTTCTCGTCCCCTCGCTGGGGTTGGCGGCGGCAATCGGTCTGGCACTGATGATGCTCTCGATGAACGACCTGTACTGGCCTCAGACTGTCGTCCGCAGCACAGAAAATCTTACGCTCTCGGTCGACCTGATGCGGCTTTCGAGCACGATGCAAATGCAATGGCCCGAACTCATCAACCGGGCGATGGCGGCGATCTTCATCAAGGGGCTGTTGTTCGTACCGCTGCTGTTCGCGGTGCAGTTCTGGCCCATTGACCGGCTGGCGATCCTGACCTGGACGCGCCGAAAGCCAACTGATGATGACCGTCCGCCGGGATACGAGCCACTGGTCGAAGAAATGTGAAAAAAGCAAGTGGGCGACCGAATAGGTCGCCCGTATACTACACAGCGCCCTCACGTCTCACTGTAGAACGCAATCGAAGTGTGCATCTCGTCTAACACATCCGCTGGCGGTGATAGCACCGGGCCGCGCTCGTTGAACCCGGTGAAATCTTGTACTGCGCTGGTTTCACCGCAGGCACAGGCGGCGGCGTCCTCGTACCAGATGATTTTCTGTGTATCGGGGTCAATGCTGGCCCCGTTGACGCCCCCCGCAGGGGTGGGCCACATCCATACTTTTTCCGGGCTTGCGCTCATTGTCGTTGTCCTCTGCTTCACTGTCACTATTCTGACGCCGCAATGTACCTAAAGCATACGTTAGCGTCATTCGACGGGATGGCGGATTTTCAGTACACTTGGCGCACTTACAACATAATGCATCATAGCAATTGAAAAGGATGCCCGATGATTAAAGACAACGTGCAAGAAGCGCTTAATAAGCAGATCAACATGGAATTGCAGGCTCACTATACTTATCTGTCTATGTCTGCGTACTTTGAAGACCTGGGCTTGAGTGGCTTCGCGCAGTGGATGTTTCATCATGCCGAAGAAGAGATGACACACGCCATGAAGATTTACGACTTCATCCATACCCGGCGCGGGCGGGTGAAGCTGATGGCGCTGCCTGCCCCTGCGACCGAGTGGGATTCGGTGCTGGCGGCTTTTGAAGATGCGCTAAAGCACGAAGAAGCTGTCACCGCTTCGATTCAGGAACTTGTCACACTCTCCCGCGCAGAAAACGACTATGCGACCGACAGCTTCTTGAAGTGGTTCGTAGACGAACAGGTTGAGGAAGAGGAAGTCGTGGATGCAGCGATCCAGAAACTCAAGCTGATCGGAGACTTCAAGCCGGGTCTGTATCTGCTGGACCGCGAGATGGCAGCCAGTGAAGATGCAGAAGAAGAGGCCGTAGAGTAGACGCTCTGTGTGTTAGCGAGACTCATCAGGGGCGACTGTGTGTCGCCCCTGATGTATCAAATGCCTTCACCATTTCTGTGTCCCCGGCTCTTTGCATACCCCTCACTCCGCTGCCACAACCCCGCGCAGCATATCCAACAGCATGAGCGCGGTCAGATTGTGGACGGCGTGCCCGCGAGAGAAGGCTTGCGACTGCGTGTAATCGTGGGCGTAGTAAGTGGTCATATGTGCGTCATCGACAGTCAGGCCGCGCCGGGGCAGTGTCCCGGCGACAAGATCAAAATCCCACAGTGGAATGGCGTACTCTTCGGCGAGGCGGCGCATAATGGCGTTATTAGGGCTGCCGGGACCGTCGCGGCGGTCGGCCTTTGTTCCCACCACCGGGATGACGCCCTGCGCGATGCAATATTCGATGATGAGCCGCATATTGCGCTCGAACGATTCCGGCACACCCACGTCATTCGTACCCAGTCGAATCAGCACCAGTGATGGGTTGTGCAGGCGAATCTCGCAGCCAATGGGCGATTCTGAGGGTGCACACGGCGCGGACGCCCACAGCGCGTCGAACATGGTCCATGCGTGCATCCCGCGCTTGACCGCCATTCCCTGCCGCTCGAACGATCCCGCGTAATACTCAATGACGGGCTGCAATCCGGCGTAGTCACCGAGGTTGTAGAAATCACCGTCGAAGCGGGCGAGGAAGTGCGGGTTCTCGATGGTGCTATCACCGACTTTGGAAAATGCACGCGGGTTGCGGCCCAACCCCTGCCCGTAGGCGTAAATGTCGCCGATATTGCGTTCGGCTTCAGCGGATAGCACGACGAAGATATCACGCGTGATGCCATTGACCGAGGCCGGATAATCAACGGCAGGCAGTACCGCGGAGGTCGGCAGCGGGATAATGCCGAGGTCGCCGATCTCTGGCACTTGAAGTGTGTCGAGCGCGTCGAGTGTGCCGGGTGGAGTAGCCGTATCTTCCCCGGTGACTTCAAATGCTATAGCGGTTGGTGATGGCGGGGTTGTCGATGTGGCAAACGGCGTGCGCGGCGTAAACGATGCTGTCGGCGTCGGTTCTACAGTTGCAGTTGGCACAGATGTTTCAGTGGGCTGTGCAGTAGCCGTTGGCTGCACGGTGATGGTGACGGGTGATGTCGATGTGGCAAACGGCGTGCGCGGCGTAAACGATGCTGTCACCGTGGGATCGGGTGTTACGGGCGTATAGGACGATGTGGGTGTGGGTGGTGGCGTCACCGTCGGTTCTGGCGACACGGGTGTAAACGATGG
>DAOTXA010000222.1:0-4598 GCA_034435595.1 Anaerolineae bacterium
ACTTTGGTTTCTGTCATGGGGTTGACACCGTTGCGAAAACCATCATAGAATACGCAGCGAAAGGCGATGACGGAGACAGTCCGCCGCACGATGGTGAACTACCAGAGAGCGCCCGGTCACTGGTTGAGAGCCGGGGCACAGGTCACCGCGACGGAATTCACTCCACGAGCTGACAGGTGAAAAGTTTATAGTTCTCAGTAAAAGCGTTTGTTACTGCAAACTGACCACCGAACACTGACAACTTGCTGATTAGTCTGCTCCGTGTGCCCGCGTCAAGGGCCTGCCGGATAAAACGTTCCTGTGTCCGGTTTAGAGAGGGTGACGAGGCGAACTCGTGACCAAGCAGGGTGGTACCGCGTGAGACGTGCAACAGTGAATCTTTAGAAGATTTATCTTCCGCGCTCGCGTCCCTGCCGCATGTGGATGATGCATACGCATTGTCAACGTGCAGCAGAGACGCGGGCGTTTTTGTTTTGAGTCGACAGTAAACAGTGTTCAGTTCTCAGTAAGTTCAATATCTACTGACTACTGAAAACTGACTACTGAAAACGATCAAGGAGTGACCATGTTCGAAAAACTGGAAGACGTGCGTGCGAACGCGCAGGCCGCGCTCGAACAGATCGCCAATACCGACGATCTAAACGAGTGGTTCGGTCAATACATCGGGCGCAGGGGCGAAATTACGCTGCTACTGCGCGAAACCGGCAAACTTCCCGCCGAAGATCGTCCCGCCTTCGGCAAGCAGGCCAACGCGATCAAAGGCCAGTTGGAACAAGCCTACAATCAGCGTGTGGAACTGGTGCAGCAGCAAGAAATGGCGCGTGATCTGGAAGAAGGCGAGATCGACGTGACCCTGCCTGGTCGCCCCAATCCAACGGGCGGCCTGCATCCGGTGACGCAAACACACCGGCGCTTCTATGAAGTGTGGGGCGATATGGGCTTTCAGGTCTATCGCAGCCGCGAAGTCGAAACCGACGACGTGAACTTCACCCTGCTCAACATCCCGCCGCACCATCCGGCGCGAGATATGCAAGATACATTCTTCACCGAGGATGAGGGCATCGTACTGCGGACGCATACCTCGCCGGGGCAAATTCGCTCCATGCGTGATCTGGGTGCAGACGGCACGCAGCCGATCCGCGTGATTTTGCCGGGGATGGTGTTCCGCTACGAGCAGGTGACCGCCCGCAGCGAAATGCAGTTCACGCAGGTGGAAGGGCTGGCGATTGGGCGCAACATCCGCATGAGCGACCTGAAGGGCACGATTGCCGAATTCGCCCGCCGCTTCTTCGGGGAAAACGCGGCTGTGCGGTTTCGGGCGTCGTACTTCCCCTTCACCGAGCCAAGCATGGAAATTGACATCAACTGCTTCCTGTGCGATGGCGAAGGCTGCAATGTGTGCAAGTATACGGGCTGGCTGGAAATCGGCGGCAGCGGGATGGTGCATCCGGTTGTGCTGAAGAACGGCGGCTACGATCCGAGCGAGTGGAGCGGCTTCGCCTTTGGTCTGGGGCCAGAACGCAGCACGATGATCAAACACGGCATCAACGACATCCGCTACTTCTGGGGCAACGATCTGCGCTTTTTAGAGCAATTTTAGATAGAGCTATTGGCTATAATTTTAGCTGTTAGCCAAAGAAGCTAAAAGCCAATAAGAGCCTGGAGACGCTATGCCCATCCCGATCCTGTATGCGCTGTTCGTCCTGTTCTCACGGCTAGGCCGTGTCATCGTGCGCGGACTGCGCGATGCCGAGACACGCGGCATCGTCTATGCGGTGCTGGGGCTGATCGCGCTGGGTACGACGTTCTATCACTTCGTTGAGGACCTGCGCTGGATCGACGCGCTGTACTTCACGGTGATGACGCTGACCACCATCGGCTACGGTGACATCACGCCACAGACTGACGCCGGAAAGCTGTTCACGGTCGCGTACTCGCTGGTCGGGCTGGCGGCAATTGGTGCGTTTATCACGTTGATCGCAGCACAGCAGCGCCAGCGCTTTGAGGAGCGTGCCAGTCGAACGTCAACGAACACCGATGAACAACGCGACGATAATGAGGGTGTTACAGGAACATAGACACAATCACCAAAGGGGATCTATTGTGACCGAAACACCCACAACCAAACCGCGTTTCAAACTCTCGCAGGACTGGCAGGCGACCATCGCCGGGTTGTTCCTTGTGGCGATCATTGGCTCCGGGCTGATCGGGCCGGGTCCGCATCGGGTAACGCTGACCGCCGCACCGGGCGAAACCATCAGTGCATCAGCGAAAACCGTTGACGGTTGGCGCGTGATGGCAACGCTGGGCGAAGGCGATGAGGCAAGCACAATATTGGACGCTAGTGACGTTGCACTGGACGATACAACAGACTGGACTTACGTTTGTGAATCCGTGAGCGATGGCCTGCAATTTTCCATGCAAGATGCAGAAATCATGGGTGACGGGCAAAGCGTGATCACACTGGCGAACGGCTGTGATGAACCTATCACCATGCGATTGACGATTGACGCCTTCATCATCTGGCCTTTGTTCGGACTGTTTGACTAAGGGGGAAACGATATGACCGAGATGACAACACAACCGGAAAATGCACTTCCTGAGTCAAACAGTGACGCACCAGCGCAAACCGGATTGCTGGCAGATACCCGCGCCGGGTTCGCCTTCGGGCTAATCGTGCTGGTTGGGCTGACGATCCTCGTCGCCGAACTTGACCTCGCCATCGGCAGCTTCTTCGCCGATCAAGGCGTGACGCGCAATCCGCTGGAATACCCGCTAACCGCCGTTATCATCGGCCTGACGGGGAACGTACTGCTGCGCGTCCTCGGTCTGTACGAATGGCTGCGCGGCGCGTTTTTGACCGAGTTCTTCCTTAAGATTGGCCTGGTGCTGCTGGGTGCACGCGTCAGCTTCGGCGATTTGATGGCGGAAGGCATTGGCGGATTGGTGCAGGCGCTGGTCATGGTCTGCTCGGTGTTCTTCTTTACATGGTGGCTGGCGGGCAAATTCAATCTGCCACCCTCGCTGAAAGCGATCATGGCCTCGGCGGTTTCGGTGTGCGGCGTTTCCGCAGCGATTGCGGCAGCCGGGGCGGTCGTGGCGAAGAAAGAGGAAGTTACGTATATCACCGCCCTCGTTATCCTGACGGCGATGCCGCTGATGGTCATCATGCCGTGGGCGGCAGAAGCGATGAATCTGGAAGCGCAGGTCGCCGGGGCGTGGTTCGGTGGCAACATCGACACGACGGCGGCGGTCGTCGGTGCGGGGACCATTCACGGCGAGGAAGCGCAACAGACAGCAGCGGTCGTCAAGCTGGCGCAAAACGTCATGATCGGCTTCGTTGCCTTTGCGCTGGCGCTGCATTTCGCGCTCGTCGTCCAGCGTGACCCGTCGCAAAAGCCGAGCATCCGCATACTGTGGCAGCGCTTCCCCAAGTTCGTCCTCGGCTTCATGCTGGTGTCGATTCTGGCCTCGCTGGATGTGTTTACGCCGGAACTCATCCGCGAGATGCGAAGTGCGTATAAATGGCTGTTCGCGCTGGCCTTCGTCAGCATCGGACTCGAATTCGCCCCCGGCGCAATCCGCCAGATGGGGCGCGGGCCGGTCATCGTCTACATGGGCGCGACCGTGTTCAACACCCTGCTGGCGCTGATCGTGGCGTTCATCGTCTTCGGCGTGCTGGGGCTGGGTGGGTAAGAAACACCCCCTCACCCCCAAGATTCCCCACTCCGCCGCTTCGCTAACGGGGCGAGGGGGAAGGTCGCAACAGGATACGTGTATTTCCTGAATTGGCGACAAGGGGAGGACGCGGGCACGAAGAATCGCGCCTCTACAACAACAGCAAACGCAATGCAGGGGCGGCATTCTTGCCGCCCGGTGGGAGAAATATCTCAAGCGAAAGTCCTATAGGTAAAGAGGTATAAAATTCACCCCCATAGGCCGGGAGTCAAGAAGTGTGAGACAGTAAACTTCTGGCACATCTCCCCTCTCCCCAACTTGGGAGAGGGGCCGGGGGTGAGGGGGCAAAACCAATAACAATCACAGGAGAGAGAACCAACCATGCTTGTACCGCTTTCATGGCTGAAAGACTATGTAGACATTGACATTCCCGTTGAAGTGCTGGCGGAAAGAATCACGCTGGCAGGGATGGAAGTTGAGGCGCTGAATTATATCGGCGTGCCGCAAAACACCGATACCGGGGTGCGCGTGCCGCCCTCGGACCATCTGGTGTGGGATCGTGAACGCCTGCTCTTGGGTGCGATCCGTGAGGTCAAAGCGCATCCCGACGCCGACCGTCTTGTATTGGCGATGGTCGATTATGGCGGCGACGAACTGGAACAATGCGTCACAGGCGCACCGAACCTGTTCGAATATAAGGGGACGGGTCCATTAGAATCGCCGTTGTGGACGGCGTTCGCCGCCGAGGGCGCGGAAGTCTGGGACGGTCACAGCGACGAACCCAAGCGCATGATTCTAAAGGGTCGCCCCCTGCGCGGCATCCACAACAAGAGCATGGTCTGCTCGGAAAAAGAACTCGGCATCAGTGACGAACATGAGGGCGTAATTTTGCGCCACGACCAACCGCTAAATCAGGTCAC
>DAOTXA010000223.1:0-3843 GCA_034435595.1 Anaerolineae bacterium
CGGCAGCGTATAGCCGATGGTACTAACAAAAGGATTTAAAGCTTCGCGCACCGGGTAGCGTGCCAGCAAAACCGATTCGTTCTGGCCTTTGGCGCGTGCGGTGGTCACATAGGGTTTATGGAGTTCGTCGAGTAGATTGGCACGCATGATGCGAATTAACCCGGCGGTACTTGATGTGCCAATCACGATGATGGGAATCCAGATATGCTTGAGCATGTCAATGAATTTGGCGAAGCTCCAGGGTTGTGTCGCCATTTCGCTGCTGAACAAGCCGCCGACGCCGGTATTAAAGAACTTGAACGCGCCGACCATCAGCAGCAGGGCGAATAGGAAATTGGGAATCGCCAGCCCAATGAAACCGATCACCGTGAAGATATAATCGCCAATCGAATATTGCTTGACTGCCGAGTAAATGCCAACTGGAAACGCGATAATCCACGTCAGGATGATGGACCCGGTACTCAGCGCCATCGTCAGTGCCAATCGCTCCCAGATCAAATCCTCGACCGGGCGATTGTGACGGAATGACTGCCCAAAATCGCCTTGCAGAATATTGGTGACCCACGCGACATACTGCTCAATGATCGGGCGATCCAGACCATAGCGTGCGCTGAGAGCGGCGATTTCACCTTCATCGACCATTTCCCCCTCAGCCTCACGAGCAGCGATATACGTTGAAAGGAAATCACCGGGTGGAAGCTGGATAATCAAGAAGGCGACCATCGAGATACCAATCAGCGTCGGGATCATATAAACGATGCGCCGGACAACAAAACCAAGCATAAACGAACCTCTCTAAATCAACGATGCAGCCACAAAATAGCGTGGTTGATATTTTGAGCAGGCGGGTCACGAGAATGCGATCCCTACACACCCTTAGTGACCTAGCTGCGGTGATGATTCCTATCAACCATCACGTTTTTCTGCGGTCGCACCAAATCAACATTTTTCAACGAAAACCCGTGTTCATTATCTTTTGTGACACGGGTGACCCGACCGGTAAAAGTAACCGGTCGGGTCGTATTCGTTATTGTAGCGCTTAGTTGGTGAAGAAGTACTGCTCCGGGTTGGTCGGGGCAGGATCGGGCCACGTTGCCGACTGGATCATCTCTGTCGGCACGTTGCGCAGGTCGTTGTTGACGATGCCGAACAGGTCGGGCTGAGTGTTGGTGCAAATCTGCGGGAAGAAATCTGCCGAGATTTGAATGATCTCATTCATCAGCGCGATCTGTTCTTCCTGATCACCGATACCCTGCAACTCGCGGTACATTTCCATCATCTGCTGGAATTCCGGCAGCGGCTCAATGCCTTCTGCGCCATTGGTCGCATACCAGTCACCCCATGCCGGAGCCTGGAATGCCGCCGAGCGATCCGGGAAGTAGGCCTGCACATTTAGCAGCACATCCAGACCACCACCGCCGCCAGCGGGCCATACGAAGATTTCGCTTTCATTGGCGGCCTTGCGCTCCCATTGGATGGAACGGTCAATTACGTTGACATTCAGATTAATGCCGATTTCGCGCCACTGCTGTGCGATAAGCTGGAGCGTGTCGGTATCCGGCGTGCGCGAACTGGCGACATCCGCAGTGATGACCAGCGATTCACCATCCGGGCCAAGGCGGAAGCCGTCACTGCTGCGTTCGGGGATGATTTCATCCAGCATTTGGTTTGCAAGCTCAACATCATATTCGGTGTACTGGAAGGACATTTGCTCGTTTGCAAACGGACCATCAAGATGCGGCGCGTATTGTGAAGGCGTGGCCTGACCGAGGAACACAAGGTCGATAATTTCCTGACGGTTGATGCCATGCGACAATGCGATACGGAAGTCTTTGTTGAGGAAGAGTTCGCTCAGGACCGGGTCTTGCGTGCTGAGATTCGTGTACAGGCAGACGGCGTTGCCCCAGCTTGACTTGAGGTCATACAGGCGGAAGTTGCCGTCTTCCTGTGCATCAAAGAAGATCGGCTTGTTGGGCAGCGTACCGATATGGCGTGCCTGCATGTCGATGTCACCGTTCAAGCCCTGAAGGACGAGTGTTTCGACATCTTCAGCGACGAACATTTGCACGCGGTCGATATAGGGAAGCTGGTTGCCTGCGGTATCGACTTTCCAATAGTAGGGATTACGCTCCGCCACGATGACGTTGTCACCGCCGGGGTACATGCCCGTCAGCTTCCAGGGGTTGAGCGTGGGCTTGTCGGGATTGGTGCCGATACCGTCCGCCTCGTTCACAAAGGCAAAGTAATCGACCCATGTCGCATACCCGGCAGATTCTGCCTGAGTCACGGCGTCTTCGTTGAAATCGGGATGGAACTGCTCAAGATAGTGGCGCGGGTTGTTGATCGGGCCAATACCAGCGGTTGTCGCCATACGCAGCGGGAAGAAACCGAAAGGTGCAGCAAACGTAAACTTAAAGGTGACTTCGTCGATGATCTCAAGTTGGGCGACTTCGCCACCAGCCTGGTAAATGCTAGAGATACTGGGCGTCAACTCTTCGTTTAAGATGATGTTATTCCACCAGAAGTCGATGTCAGCAGTGTTGAAGTCATCGCCATCATTCCACTTCATGCCCTCACGCAGCGTAAAGGTGAACTCGGTCGAATCTTCGTTGACATCAAGGCTTGCGGCAACGTTGGGAATCCAGCCGTCCCACGCCGGGGTCCAGCGCAAAAGCGGTTCGTAACCAATTGTACGCATAAAGAAGAAATCGTCCGCGCCACCACTGAGGCCGAAGCGCCATGTGCCGCCGTACTGACCGACTTCTTCCAGCGGTTCCACGATCATTGGGTTGGACGGAACGCGCTCTGCGACCGGCGGCAGTTCCCCGGCATCAACCATTTCGGTCAGCATCGGAGACTCGGCGAGTTCCATATCCTGTGCAAAGGTCGGCACAATCAAAAGCGCCAGACTGAAAACGAGTATCAATAGGGTAAAACCTGTTTGTTTTCTCAGTTGCATCGTGGTCTTTTCCTTTCAAGAGTCTAGTTGGTGTATTGAAACGATATGATGTTGCGGCATTGGTAGTGTTTCTCTGTCTCCCGGCTTGCTCCTACTCTATGCTGACAATCAAAACATCCGAACAGTGCGATGCACATATCGGCGGGTACGTAAAAGGTTGAGTGAAAACGAATTGAAGCATGGTCGGTGGCTCATGTAGCGCTTATAATCAGTTATTTTACATCAATGATGAATTATTTTTATAATTAGCTGAATTATATTCGTTTAATGCTCGTGAGTCAAACATTTGCCCTGCAAGTGCCAGATTCGCGGCGACTCTATTTAAATAGGTTGCAGGAAGCGTCGAATAAGCCGGCAGCAAAAAAAGTTACTGCGGACGATGAATTGTGAAAGATGGGCTGGTTTGGAATGCGAATCCGATGAGCGGAGCGGAAATCGCGTGGCGAGACGACACGCCTTGATCAAAATTGGATGCAGAATCGCCTCGGTCAGGTGAGCATCTGCGTTGTCAACGTCAATGATTACGAGTGTAGCGGCAAGCATCCTGTTGGGAGAGGCGGCCTTACCACCAGAATCGACGATTGGGGCGCGTGCAAAAGTCAGGTCTGTTTCCAGCGGCACGATTTCCTCACAAAAAAAATCTTTTTACAGTAGTTATCGCGCTTCTACCCGGAGCCGCATATTCTAATGCCGGGTAATAAAATTGATTTACATCATTGCTGAAATATAATTCTATACTGATGATTTTATCCGGTATGCTGTGGGAAAGCAAACGACCGGAATACGTTCCAGGGCTTTTGCAAAGTCGCTAAAGCAAAAGTTGAAGGGCCTCGCGATAATTCGCCGAGAAATAGCGTCGAGCTTCGGGCAGATACCGAAAATCA
>DAOTXA010000224.1:0-4887 GCA_034435595.1 Anaerolineae bacterium
GAGGTATTCCGCCTCGGTCATCGGCGGCAGTGTGTTGTCGTCCAGTTGTTCTGCATACATGCCTCGTCTCCTGTGCGCCGCTCCTAATTAAGTCCATTATACCGGGGATGCGTGGCATTGAGCAGCAAATTAAAACGCGCACCCTCCCCGCATACCATAATCGCCTTTATAATCACCCGCAATTTGTGAGACGATATTCAGGCGAGGAACCCCCATGCGACTCGGCATTATTGGACTGCCCAACAGTGGCAAAACGACAATTTTCAACGCCCTGACCGGCAGCAGCTACGAGACAGCGGCGGTTAGTTCCGGTCAATTTGAAGTCAATACCGCCGTCGTGACCGTCCCCGACGAGCGACTGACCAAGCTCAGTGATCTGTACAAACCTAAAAAGACCATCTACAGCAACATCAACTACGTCGATATTGCCGGGTTGGATAAAGGCATTAGCGAGGGCGGCCTTAAAGGACAGTTTCGCAATGAACTGTCACAGGTCGATGGCTTCGTCCATGTTGTGCGCGTGTTCGAGGACGACGCTGTTCCGCATCCACATGTAGATATCAACCCGCAAAACGACCTTGAGACGATTGACACCGAATTCTTGCTAGAAGACCTGCTGACCGTCGAACGGCGTCTGGAACGCATCCACGACGAAATTCGCGTGAAGGGCAAGAAGGTCGAAGCCGGGTATGCCGAGGAAATCGAAATCTTTGAAAAGCTCAAGGCGCAGCTAGAGAGCGAGAAGCCCCTGCGCGACCTCGAACTGACTGAGGAGCAGATCAAGCCCCTGCGCGGATTTGGCCTGTTGACGCTTAAGCCGGTGCTGGTGGTGCTGAATCTGGGTGACGACTACAAAGACCCGGCTAGCATCATCACCTACGACCACAAGCAAAGCGATGTGACCGGGTTGCAGGGCAAGCTAGAAGCGGAAATCAGCCAGCTAGACGCCGAAGACGCCGAGATGTTCATGGAAGAATACGGCATCACGGAGTTGAGCGCGTCAAAAGTCGTCCGCCTCTCACACGAGTTGATGGCGATTCAGTCGTTCTTTACCGTCGGCGAGGACGAGTGCCGCGCCTGGGATGTTAAGATCGGCGCGACCGCACCCCAGGCCGCCGGAGCCATCCACACCGATTTGCAGCGGGGATTCATCCGCGCCGAAGTGATGCACTGGGAAGATATTCTGGAACTGGGCAGCGAATCGGCGGTCAAGCAGGCCGGGAAGATGCGTCTGGAAGGCAAAGAATATATCGTCAAAGACGGCGACATCGTGCATATTCGTGCGGCGACATAGTTGCGCGAATAGCGGATTACACACAATAGGCAAATGGCAAACGGATTGCCGAAAAACAGTTTCGGTCGCGGCAATAAAACGAGGCTACGAAGAAACGACAGGCCCACCGGAGGGGGCCAAAGCCCTTTGTTAGCGTGTTTTTAGCGCCTTTCAGTGCGCCTGGCTTTTTCGGTAGCCGGACTGCTTTAGCCAGAGGCGACACAAAATGCGATCGTTGAGCAAGAAATAAACGCCCAATTTGCTTAACTTGTCACGCATGGGGTCGGTAAACTATAATCCTACGCCCTGCACAACCGCGCTGATGAGCAGGCCGAGTGCGACGCCGAGCAGACCATATTTAACAAGGATTCCGGCGAACACCAACACGCGCCGCAATCGTGACCAATCCGCCGGGCGTGCGGGGGATGTGCCATCGCGGTGAGCGGCGAGGGCGGCGACCTGATGGGCCGCCCACTCGTTTTTCGGATTAATGGCGAGGATGTTCTCCAGACAGGCGCGGCGGTCTGCATTCGTCTCCACGACAGCCAGTAGTTTCTCCCACACCTCTTCATCGTAAGGGTCAAGGGTCGCGGCCTCCCGCCAATATTGATGCGCCTTGCGCCGCTCTCCCTTAATGAACGCGATTTGCCCGGTGCGCATCAACGCGGTGAAGCGATTCGCCTCGGATTCGCTCACGATCACCCCCCCGGCATCACCCAATCGCTGACGAAGTCGTCTTCCTCGGTATCGGTGACCTGAGAGAGGGTCTGCGTGCGAAATTCGTACACAAAGATGTCATATTCGCCGGTGCGATTGCTGGCAAACGCCAGTGACACCCCATCCGGGCTGTATACGGGCTGGATGTCATCAAACTCGCTTTCCACGGGCGGGAACGATACAGTTCCATCCGATGAAGTGACGATGATGTCGTGATTCTGCTCGCCCTGTACGAGCGCGGCATACGCCAGCGAGCGACCATCCGGTGACCATACCGGGTCAGATTCCTCGACCGCTGCGCCGTCGCTGGTCAGTTCGACGGGCCGCCGGTTGCTCACGTTGATGGTAATCAGGTCAGGCCCTTGTGGTTCGCCGTTGGTGCGGTTGCGAATCGCGGCGACCAGACGGTTATCCGGCGAGATTTCTGGCGCACTATATTCACCGTTGGGGTCATTGGTCAACTGCGTCAACGTGTTGGCATTGTCTTCCAGATTAAGCAGATAGACCTCACGGGTGAAGTTATCCTGCGAAATTGCGGTGAAGACGACCAGCAGTCCGTCATTAGAGATACTGGCTTCGTCCGGGTCAGATAGACCAATGCCAGAACCCGTCCACAGGTCCGCCAATAGCTGCGGATCGCCGCCGTCAAAGTCGATGGCCTCCGGCGATACGTTACGCGTCTGCCGGAAGTAGCGCGAGTAGTAGATGCGCTGACCGTCGGCGCTGCTGACGTTGTAGCCCGATTCGGTGCCGATTTGCGTGCGTGCCCCGCCCTGGCTCAAATCCCAGGCGACAATGGGCAAAAAGCCGGTGTTCAGCGTGTCGATGCCGCTCCACCCCAGCAATAGACCACCGGCGTTTTCCGGCAGTGGCAGGGCAGTCGGGCGGGCCTGAACCCCACCGCTGGCATCCGGTGTCCAGGTCGGGGGCAGCGTGTTCGCCGCGACCGGACGGGTGGCGGTCGGCGTCGGGGTGGCGGTTGTCAGCGCCAGTTGCGTTTCCTGCGCCACAACCGCCGCCTCGGTTTGATCGACAATGACCTGTGTTTGATCGGCAAAGACCTGCTCGAACGCTACCTGCGTCTGGGTGGCACGGCGATTATCACTGCTGCGACTGGCGTTTTGAGAAAAGGTCACGGCGAACACTGTAAGCAGAATGAGCAGCACGAATGCGCCGACACCGCCGCCAATCAAGAGTGCCTGCCGCCGTGTTACGCCGGGTATGATCTCCTCGTCCTCCGGCGCGACTTCGAGCTTGCCGTCCAGCTTGTTTAACATCGCCTGCGCCCGCTCGTTTTCCGGGTCCAGTTGCAGGACAGTAGTCAGGGCGAGGCGCTTCTCGTCGTCGTTATCTGTGATGCGTGCCAGCAGCAGCCACGCCCGGACGTTTTCGTCGTCCTCTTCCAGGATTTCTTCCAGAAAGCCGCGTGCAGCCTCAAGGTCCCTCTCTTTAATCGCCGCGACTGCCTGCCGCAGCAGTTCGTTGTGAAGCGAAGCATCGGACATAGTGGGCTACATTCCTTTGTTGTCGTCAAGTGTTGTCGTCAAGTGCTGTCAAACTTTGCGCCGGACATTGTAGCAGCTAGTCCAGCCGCAGACGAAGCACCGGGCGATACTGAAGCATGATATCGTTGCCGTTGTTCTCGGTCAGGCGCGTTAACACTGTGCCATCCAGCGAAATAAGATACGACTGAAAGCGGTCGTCCAGACGGTTCGAGATGAACGCCACCCAGCCGGTATCAGGCGTGAAGGTCGGTTTGCGATCCTCCGCGTCACCATCGCCCAGCGTCAACTGCACGGTTCCGCCGTTGATTATATCCAGCAAGTACACATCCGGGTCGCCGCGACGGTTGCTGATGAACGCGATGTATTCGCCACGCGGCGACCATGCCGGCTCATAGCTTGAATTGGTGGCGTTGGTCAACCGGTCGATCTCCGGCTCGACATCCGGTGGCGGCACTTCCATCGTGTATAGTTCCAACTGTCCGGGCGACTCGAAATCGGATGCATAAACCAGCGTTGTACTCCCCAATACCGGGGACCATGCCGGGTCACGATCTGCGTAGATGTTGTCGGTTAAGCGCCGCAAACCTGCCCCATCCGATTGTACCAGCCACAGGTCCTCGTCACCGTCAGAATCTGCAACGAAGACGATAAAGCGACCATCCGGCGACCATGTCGGGCTGCCGACGAAACTTGTGCGCAACTCTGTGATCTTCACCGCCGCATCCAGATTATCTGCCGGGGCCACAAAAAGTTCCAACGCTTCGTTGAGCGGCGGCGCGACCGTCAGCGTGGTTGCACCCGGTTCTTCAGTCGCTTCGGCGTCCGGCTCGCTATCGTAGGTGACCAACTGTACGAAAGCCACGCTTTCCCCCGAAGGATCATATACGACATCGCGCACGCCGGTCGTCAACTGGCGCAAATCGGTGCCGTCGCCATTCATGCGGAACAGCGCGGGTTCTGCCGCACCGTCTTCCAGACTGGTAAACAGCACGTCAAATTCAACCACCGGGAAGGGCGTCTCGCTGGGGATTGGGGTCACCGTTGTCGCCGGGGTTGGGATCGGGGTCCAGGTGGGCGGTAGCGTCGGGTTATCGGCTTCGATTTGATCTAGCGGAACCAGTATGATCACCTGTGTGGGCGGCAAAGTGGGCAGGGGGGTGCGCGTAAACTGCTGCGTTGGCGTGGGCGGTACTTCGTTTTGAGTCGCCGCCGTGACGGCGGCGAACACGCCGACGAACAACACCGCCAGCAGCACGCCCGCCGCCAGATTGACTAAATTCAACGCGCTGGAATCACCAGCCGTGTCGCCTGTGTCAGCCAGGTTGGCTGTATCGGCGGCACGCCGCCCGCGATCCATCTGCTCCAGCGCTTCGCGGGCGCGTTCGTTGTTCG
>DAOTXA010000225.1:0-4275 GCA_034435595.1 Anaerolineae bacterium
GTTCGCCGTTGACATCGTAAGTCTGTTTACCACCGGTGAGCATTGACATTGCCGCGTCAATCAGGACGTTGCCGGGTCCGGTGTCAAAAGCGATGATGTCGGATTCAGTATCAGAACGCGGCGGTAAACAGGTCACATTGCCCATGCCGCCGATATTCTGGACGGCTCGCCATTGCGTAGGATGGCGCAGCAGTAACCAATCCACATAGGCAGTAAGGGGCGCACCCTGTCCCCCGGCGGCGACATCACGCTCGCGGAAGTTGTTAACCGTCGTGATTCCGGTGCGCTCTGCTAGCACCGCGCCGGTCCCAATTTGCAGCGTAGATGTAACAATGCCGTTGGCGTCGATATCGTGCCAGACGGTCTGCCCGTGCGAGCCGATCAGGTCCACATCGCTAATGTCGCCTAATACGTGCTGAATGGCGTCTGCGAAGCGTTCGGAAAGTTCTACATTCAGGCGGCAAATTTCATCTATACGTCCAGTGGTGCACACATGCAAGACATGTTCGCGGAAAGCAGCATCATACGAGATGCCACCTGCCTTGACGACCTGTGCATGAAAATGCGTGCGCTTCGCGCCCGGAACGCCTGAAATCTCGCACAGGGCGACATCTACACCATCGACCGAAGTCCCGGACATTAAACCGATTACGCGCATGGGTTAGCCATCCTCATAGATGCGATAGGGTGCGCTCAGTTCACGGAAGCCCGCCCGCACGTCGAGCCAACCGTCGATTATGGGCGCGATGTCGTCGCCGCGCTCAATGACTGTGCGTGTTTGCGCGTCCCCAATCAAACGGTCGAAGTGCTGCAAACCACCTTCTCTATACGGGGGCAACCACGCGAAATCATCGGGATACAGGGCGCGAACCTCGCATAGAATCGCCAGCCATACAGGTAACGGGCGGTAGGCATCCGCATCGGTGATGTGCAAATGGATTCCGCTGCACAGTTGACCGCTATATTTGCTGGCTGTCGGCGTGAACTGGTGCGGACGCGCCCGCACACCATCTAGCGACTGCGCGTTGACAGCGTCGGCAAGTGCCCACGGGTCTATATAGGGCGCACCAACCACCTCAAACGGTAGCGGCGTGCCGCGTCCTTCGGAAAGCGTTGTGCCTTCCAGCAAACACGAGCCGGGATAATGCTGTGCGGTGACGTACTTCGGCATATTGGGCGAGGGCGGCACAAAGGCGCGTCCGGTTCGATCCCATGTAGTGGAACGTGTCCAGCCGTCGCAGGCGATGACACTTAAGTCTACCGGGGCGGGGTTCCACTGTGCGTTGACCAGTTTCGCCAGTTCACCGATAGTCAGCCCGTGTTGCACTGGAACCGGAAAACGTCCGACCAGCGAGGCCAGCGCCGGATCAAGCGTACCGCCATCGATCTTACCGCCTAGTGGGTTCGGTCGGTCGAGGATCATCACCGGAACGCCGATTTCACCGCACGCTTCGAGGATGTGCGTTAGCGTCCACACAAACGTATAATAGCGCACGCCGATGTCCTGAATATCGCACACCAATATATCGACGCCGTCTAGCATTTCCGGCGTGGGGCGATAGGTCGCGCCGTACAGACTATGCACAGGTAGACCGGTGCGCGGGTCCACACCAGAATCAACGTGAACGCCATCCGCGATCATCCCGGCGAGTCCGTGTTCCGGCGAAAACAACGCTACCAGATTGACCGCACCTGCGCTGCGCAACACGTCAACGGTCGTCACCAGATCGCGGTTGACCGCGCTTAGATTGGTGAACAAGCCCACGCGCAGCCCCTTCAAGGGCGCGAAGCCGTCATCTTCCAGCCGATCAATACCGAATCGCAGCATAATTACACCTCAACCGGCAGGCGACCGTCTGGCACGAAATCGCCGTTCAGTGCATCTACAATCGCCAGCAGCGACGGGTAACTATCCCCCGCAGTGCAAACGACCGTTCCGCCTTCGATCAGGCCGGCGTCATACGGGTTCCGCATCGCCAACAGAATGACATGTTTACCGCTGTTTGCGACTTGCGAAACAACTTTGCGCTGGCGGGAGATGAGGTGAGCGCTGCGGGTAGCGAGAATGACGATTTCCGCGTCACCCATAGCGGTCGTGACTTCATCAGCATTGGGCCGGACTTCGAGCAGTACATGGCGTAAACCGGGCATTCGTGCATGGACGATGCGTTGCAGGGCAAAATCCGCGTAGCTATCCTGCACCAGCGAATCGCGGTGCGACGGTAGCTCCAGCATCACGGCGCGGGGATGGTCAGCTTCTTTGAGTGGGAACACGTCGTCTTTTGCGCGGACGAGCGTCACGGCGGCACGCGCCGCTTGATTGACGGTAGATTCATGCTCCGGCGTGGCGACCTTCGCTACATCACGCGCTTGCAGCGGAAAACACGCTTTTAGCGCTTCAATGCGGCGGTTGGCCTCGTTGACCGTTTCTTCGCTTACTTCACCGTTCTGGACGGCTGCCAGCAACCCATCATAGGCGGCATGTTGCTTATCTGCTGTGTGTGAAAACAGGATGATGTCGAGTCCGGCATTGGCGGCGCGGGTGACCGTCTCTGCGATGGTGTAATTGTCGTCAATCGCCTTCATCTCCATGCAATCGCTGGTGACTACACCGTCAAAGCCGAGTTCCTGCCGCAGCAAACGCGGGATAATATGCTCTGAGAGTGTCGCCGGGTGATCGGGATCGAGCGCAGTGAAAATGGTATGCGTCGTCATGATGGTGGCGAGTCCGCTATTTGTGAGAACGCGATAGGGCAGCAGGTCAATATCCAGTAGATGCTGTACCGGTGTGGTCAGGCTGGGCAGGGCAAGGTGGGTATCGATCTTGGTGTTACCGAGTCCGGGGAAGTGCTTGGCGCAGGCTGCTACGCCGCCGGATTGAAATCCGCGCACCGAGGCCGCCGCCAGTGCTGCTACTTGTTCCTGATCTGACCCGTAGGAGCGTGTACCGACCGTCGGATTATCGGCATTATAGGTAATATCGACGACAGGCGCATATGTCCAATTAATGCCGACCGCCGCCATTTCCGCACCGAGGACATGAGCCACCGATTCAGCAGTGGCTTCGGCTTCAGATGTAATGCTAGATAGCGCCATCGCGCCGGGACTCTGTGAGAATCCGCGCCGCAACCGGGCAACCGTTCCGCCTTCCTGATCAATGCCAATCAGCAGCGGGTATTTCGCCGCGTCTTGAAGTTGCTGCGTGAGTGCGGCTACTTGTTCGGGGGATTCGACGTTGCGTGCAAACAAAATCGCGCCGCCCAGTCGCCCTTCTGCCAACCATTCGAGGAAGTAATCCGGCGCGGTCAGGCCGTCAAAGCCGCCCATGAGCATCTGACCGACACGATCTTTAAGTGACATCATTCGCGTTGTCTCCAATGTGTAAATCAATTATTCGCACAATCGCATCTATTCACCTTGCCATGAGATTCACCATTTGCCCGTCATCACCGGTGACAAAATGGTGAATCTTTGGTTTGACGCTCTTACAGATCACAAATGATATGTACAAGGGGTGCATCCTTGCGACCCGCCGCACATCATTGTGGATGGGTGAATACGACCATCAAATCTGCTTCAAACGGGCACGAAACTTGTAGCGGTCCCCGCGATATGCCGATTCCACGAACTCCACAGGATTGTTAGCGTTGTCGAAAGTGACTCGCGTCATGCTCAAAATCGGCGCTGCGGCCTCGATTTTCAGGATACGTGCCTCTTCCGGCGTGGCAATGCGTGCCTCGATTTCCTGTTCTGCATAGACGAGATGGACGTTGTACTCGGCTTTCAACACCTCGTAAAGTGACCGGCGGCTGAAGTCGAAGCGTTCAAGCATTCCTATACACAGACTGGCGATAATATGCGCTGTTTCGATGGCAAGCGGTTGCTTGTTCGTCAGGCGGACGCGCTTGAGCCGTGCCACTGATACGCCCACTGGTATGTGTAGCCGCTGCGAAAGTGCATCATCCGCCGGGACGATGCCGGAATCGATAACGATGCTGGTGGCCCTTTGCCCGCGCCGCTCCATTTCCTCAGAGAAGCTGGTGAGTGCGTCAAGCGTCTGGTCAATGGGTGCTTCGCTGACGAACGTCCCCTTACCGACCTGTGTATATAGCTTGCCCTCATGGACAAGGTCCTTGAGGGCGCGGCTGACCGTCAGACGACTAACGCCGAACTGCTCGGACAGCATCCTCTCTGACGGAACACGGTCGTGTGGCAAAAACTCGCCGTTGTTGATGCGGTACAAAATGTACTCTTTGATCTGTTCGTAAAATGGTT
>DAOTXA010000226.1:0-1780 GCA_034435595.1 Anaerolineae bacterium
TGCGCTGTATGCTGTCGGACTGCTCGGTCAGTTAGATGATGTCCGCTGGCGGCTCAATAACTTCTCTTCGGGCGAAACGCAACTCACCGGCGAGGCATGGCGATCGGCGGCGCGGTTGGTCACCGGGGCCGACTATGAGGTCGTGCGCGGCGTCGAAGCGCCCGTTGATGATTCGGAACGGCGACGGAGTTTTGCACAGCCTGTTCAAAACGTTCTACAGGCCATGCTCGTACTCGGCATCCTCGCGGCACTATGGGCGATCTTGCGCCGGGGCGAGCGCCGGGAATCCGCCACTATAGCGCTGGTCTGGTTTGGGTTGCCAATTCTGGCGATGAGCTATACATCCAGCCCGGTACATCCCTTTTACTTGATTTTGAGCACCCCCGCCGGATTTGTCCTCGCGGCGTGGGGAATTGGCGTGTTGTTACAACCACAGACACGGGCAGGGGCGGCGGTCGTCATGCTGACGTTCCTGCCCTTCGCACTGCTGATGAGCGTCAACAGCGCCCGCTTTTATCAAGAGACAGCGGCGACTCCCGGCAGGCACCAGCTATTCGCGCTGCCGCTTGGTATCGGTGTGCAGATGGGTGACGCTATCCGTCAATCTCTGCCAGAAGAGGCGCAAGCCGTCGTATTCGCCGAGGCCGAAGCGTGGATCATCAACAGCTTCGTCATGGACCTGTTCCCGGTATGGCGGGGTGTGCGTGCGCCGGAATTCAGCGTGTTCCCGGTGGCAGGCAGCGTCTACGTGGCGATCGACCGTCAACCGCCTGCACTGCCCGCGACTGCCCGCGAGATACGCACATTCGATCTGCCAGATCGCGTGCTGACCGTCGCCGAACTGCCCCCGGCGGCGAATTTTGATGCGCTCGTCTCTGCACCGGACCTCAACTTTACCGGGGTCGATTCGCAGCAGGGAATCACGCTCATCGGCTATCGGGTCGCGCCGGATACAAACTCTGACGCCACGCCCGATGATTGGCGTGTGACGCTGCTTTTCCGCGTGGATGCCGTTGTGCCGGAAGTAACCGACGACCTCTACCAGCCCTTCGTCCATGCCTTTGACACCGCCGGTCAACAGATCGCCAACATCAGCGGCGTGGCCCTACCCGGCAGCCTGTGGCAAATCGGCGATATGCACCGCTACGAAATCTCCATCAGCTTGCCGCCAGATACAGACACCTTTACAGTCGCCGCCGGATTATTCGACGGAGTGCAGGGCATCAACGTCATCTTTCTGCCCGAAGACGCTGAACCCACGACAGCGGTTCCGCTGCCCATCATCGACGGGTAAGCGGTCCGCAGTACAATAGAGGCGGCGAACAAAAGGCATAGGCCGATGTTGACCAACGAACGACGCTATACCGTCGCCGGTGTGTGGAAACTATGACACACAGACAAATACACGCAGTTCCGGCTAGAACTCATTGAAGGGCTATTGATTGTTACGCATCCGGCCCGGTTTTACCCTGCCTGTACAGGACATCTTCAAATCATGACGCATGACATCCGGGTTGCAATCGGCTTCGACGAATCGCACCGCACACCGGCGGCGCAACTATATTACGCGGCGTTCCGGCAAAAGCTGCACCCTATTTTCCGTGACGAGCAACGCGCCGTCAGCGTGCTGGCACAATCACTGGACGGAACCCATGCCATCGTCGCTACAGTCAACGGCGATTTCGCCGGGATCGCCGGGTTCAAAGACGCCAACGGCAGCCTGACCGATCTACAGCCGCGCATGATGACCGACACGTTCGGCTTCGTCGGCGGATGGTGG
>DAOTXA010000227.1:0-19596 GCA_034435595.1 Anaerolineae bacterium
TCATCGTCGCCGACAACGCGCACCGCGACCGCACTCGCACCTGTTTGCACCGGGGAAACGGTCCGCGAGAACAGGTGAAAGCCCACGTCGCCACGCACGCCGACCGCCGTGAATCCGATCAGCGTCCCGGCGATGACCATGACCGCGAGGGCAACCGGCGGGCGAACCGTTCGGGCACGCATCCACCACAGGAACGCCAGATAGACGAGCAGCACGCCCGCAAGTGCAATCACCCCCGCCCATGATTCTGGCGGTGCGTATTCCCAGCGCCAGCCCGATCCCCCGCGCAGACCGGGGTACAGGTCCACGGCGAGGATGGCGAGGAAGATCAGCGTAAAGGGGATGATGAGTCGGCGCATGGCGGTTTGCGAACGGTTGAGCGGATAATTGCCGCATTGTAGCCGACGCATTTGCGAACGAAAAGCCGCGCCTGCCCGACGCTGTGCACGGGTTGCGCTTTATCTCCAGCTATAGCGCACGGTATACGTCAGCACCGACTCGCCGCCGGGGGGAACCTCGACATTGAATTCGATCTTGCGTGCCGCTGTGCGCTCGTAGGGCAGGTTGCTTTCAAGAATCTGCCAGTTCGTCCAGCGATACAGCACCTCGTCTACACGGATAGTGACCGTCTCGCTATCCTTGCGGTTGCGCAGGCGAATCTCAAACGACTCTTCGATGACCTTTTCGCCGATGTGCTGGTAATCTGTCTGCACCCGTTCTGCGACGAGGTCAAATGCATTGCCGAGCAGCAAATCGACGGTTTCGCCTTCCGGCGTGTGGTTGATCTTGTTTTCACCGATAAGCAGGGCCGCACCATCTACGTCTGGCTGATATACGCGGATGCGTCCGGCGGGCAGGTCGGCACCCAGTCCGCCATTGTCTTTTCCGGTGTTGAATTCGAGGTGTGTCTGAACTTTCTGCTTCGCGTTGAGGCCGAAGTCGCGGGCGAGGATAGGATCGCCGGGGAAACTCAAATTGCCGTTCGGTGTGTACATATAGTACCGTCGTGCCGGGATACCCGTTCCGTTGACGAACTCGACCTGCTTCGTCTCGTTGTCGCCGACGGTGACGCGGCGGGCGATTTCGTACAGTTGGTACTCGAACAGTTCGCGCTGCTCGACCTGGGGCAGCGGTGCTGCCTCTTCCATTGCTGCCATCGCCAGCATTTTCCCACGCGGACGCCGTTCCGGTTGGATGCGGTTCACATCCCCCGCCACCAGCTTGACCTGTGCGTTTTCATAGGCCGCGCCACTGGTGTTGTTCAGCGTTACCCAGCCGTTGAGGTCAAGCACGGTATTGTCTGTGCCGAGGATGATCGTATAGTCGGCGGTCCATGTCAGCCCATGTGTGAGATAGGTCAGTTCCACCTGCTGCGATCCGGTTTCCACGCTTTGCAGCAACCATCGCAGCGTAGGGCGTGTCACCAGTCCGGCGGGCAAATCGGGGAAGCGAATGTCCAGCGGTTTGCCGCGCAACGAGACGATTTCGCCGCTCTCAAGTCGCAGGATAATCGCGCCCTGTGTGCCCAGGAGTTGCCCGCGAAAGGTGTTATTTTTATCCGTCAATGAAAGCATGGTGACTTCGATGGTCTGGTCAATAAAACGCCGCAGCAGGGCGTTGTCATCCACCAGATCGTAGACGTAATTCTGCTCTAAAACGACCGTATCCGGCGCGGTCACGCTGCGAAAGTTGACCGAGGTCGCGTCAATGCTGGACGCCACGCCCGTGAAATCGACCCGGTTCAACCCGGCCTGAAACTCGAAACTGCGCGTGTCACGAATCAACGCAGAGCCGCGATTGTAAATGGTGACGGCGACATCATCGCGCACGCTATCTGGTGCCAGTGGAATCACATGGCTATCCGGTGACTCAGTGGACATAAAACCCTCCCTGATGCTGGACGTATTTGAGATCAGTATGCCAGAGAATGCCCGTTCACATCCGCCGCAAACCTGGGGGAAAGCGCCAACCCGGTATAGGAAATTCGGGGGAGGGCACGAAATGGCGGTTCGACGGGGTGGAGTTAAGCCTTAAATTGACAGCTATGGGGCGGCATTCTTGCCGCCCGCAGAGTAAAACAGTGCAACACGTGTTGTGAGAAACATCTCAAGCGAAAGTCCTGACCTACGTGTAATTCCAGCCAACGGTTTGCAGTGCTAGCTTGCCGTCACCGGTCTGCGTCAGACGCCCCGTGGGGCGGTCGGCATCATGCGGGAAGATCAGCAGCGCGTTTTTCTCCAGCGCCCACTGCTGCCAGTGGCGTTTCGTCTCCAGCGTGACCAGCGGTTCCACGTCGAAGGCGGTCATCCAGCCGAGGCGCTCGAAGTGCACCGCATATGACGCCATGTCGCAGACGAACAGCAGCGTCTCGCCGCCATCCTCCACAATGACGCTCATATGCCCAGGTGTGTGCCCCGGTGTGACGACGCCGCGCACGCCGGGTGCAAGGTCAGTGTCGCCGTCCAACAGGCGCAGTTGACCGGATTCCAGCAGCGGTTGGTAGTTGACCGGGTGGTAGGTGGCCCGTGTGCGTTCGTTAGGCTGCATGGCATCCTCGTATTCGCGGCGCTGGACCACGTATTCGGCGTTGGGGAAGGTTGCTACTACTTCGCCGGATTCGTCATACCGCGTGTTGCCGCTGCAATGATCGCTGTGCAGATGCGTGTCGATGACCATCGTCACGTTCTCCGGCGAAACACCCGCCCGCGATAACCCATCTACCAGATCGCCGTATTCAGAACGGTCCAACTGCCAGATTTCCCGTGTCTTGTCCGTCAGCTTTTGACCAAGCCCGGTATCTACGATGATGTTCTGGTCGCCGGTCTGGATCAGCAGATTGTGATTGGGCATGGCGACGAGTCCCGCATCGGTCGTTGTCTTGTACTTCGACCACAGCACACGCGGGACCAGCCCGAACGGTCCGCCGGGATCGACATATGCGAAACTGTCGCAGATCAAATGCACGCGGATATTGCCAATCGTGAACATAGGTTTCCCCCCTGTGATGGTCGCATTCATTGACGCGAGCAAGGGTACCCTTATTTGGGCGCAATCTCCACCCACCAGTGCTGAGTTGGTACGTCGCGGTCCTTATTTTGCACCGTATCATGATACACGCCACCGTTCGCAGCGATGATCTTCTGCGAACCGGTGTTGGTTTCGTCACAGGTGATGAGTAAGCGTGTCAGGCCGAGGTCGCGGGCGATGGGGATCAGCAGCGCAAGGCCCCGCGTCCCGTATCCGCGCAGGCGCATGGACGGGCGCACATCATAGCCGATGTGCCCACCGTAGGTCTTGAGCGATTCGTTCAGTTCATGGCGGATCGAGAACCGCCCGATATACATGTCACCATCTACCAGCCACAATTCATGACTCGTGACCGCACCCGGTCGTGTTGGCGTATGGCGACGACTGAGCAACCCGGCGACATAGCCATCGAAGTGTGCCGCCATCCAATCGAGGTCAAGGCGTGCATAGCGCCCCTCGGCGCGGAACTCGGCATAGGCGGCGATGACACTGTCTTTATAGGTCACAGTTGGGGAGATCAGGCGCGGTTCGTTCATAGCGGCGTTGACGCTCTCATCTAGGGAGACAGAACGGGATGTTCGATGCATCATCGCAAATTTCGCACTGGCTGTAAAGCACTTCGCCTAATTTAGTCTTTGTCTTTGCGCCTGCGTGCCCAATCCGGCATCTGGTTTAGATGATTTGCGCGATCGTTCCTCCGGGGGAATGGCTCGCCGGGCACATCAACACCAAGGAAGTCGCACAGCGGTTCCCAGCCTTCCGTCACTCGATATTGCAGCAGTCGTTCCGCCGGGACGAGTTGCATGACGTTGATCGTGTGCTGCATATAGACCTTAATCGCGTGTGCTTTGTCGCGGTACTTGCCGCCGAACACTGTTTCGAGGATGAGTCGTCTCTTAAATGCACTGCTTTCCCGCCGTGCTGGATTCGGATTGTGTGCGCTGAGTTCAAGCCCTTCAAAGATCGTCGCATTGGCGCTTTCATACCATGATCCAGGGTCACGCTGCGTCAGAATCACCTTTGCCTGCGGATATTGTGCGATCACCTGCGGCAAAAACGATACGGTCGGCCATTCCACCGCCGAACGATACGACTCGTATATCGTGTTCCAGTCCACTGGTTTGCCGTCCAGGGCATCGCTCCACAGTGAAAGATGACCGGGGTTACGATCCAATTCCAGAATGTGATAACAGGGGTCGAACCCCAACAGTTCCAGTGCTGCGGCAAGACTGTGTGTGCCTGTTCGACCCAATCCGGCACCGATCACCTGTAATGTCATGGTTTACCCCGTGGGATATGCAGTTTATGACGTGTAAATAAGGACGGCGGGGAGCCTATCAAATAGAAGAACCGCGCCTGCCGCATCATACAGTAGGCGCGGGTAGAAATCAGTTTATCCGCTATGCGTTAGTTGGGTTCGCACTCGGTTTCGAGGACGCCTTCGTTGCTGTCATCCTCATCTGATTCCTCGTATCCGAGACGTGCCAGCGCCTTTAGCGCAGCTTCGCGGGTGCGGTCATTGTTACTGGCGACCAGCATCAACAGTGGTTCGATGGCACGCGGATCACCGATTTTGCCCAGCGCTTCCGCCGCGTTGAGCGGGGTCTGGAAGCCCGGAGCGGTCAGGGCGCGGATCAAGGCATCAACGGCGCGATCATCACGCAGCTTGCCCAGCATCAACGCTGCTCGACCACGAACGATCAAATCCTCGTAATCGTCCTGTACAATCACCATCAGCGCACGCAAAGCTTGGTCGCCGCCCGCCATGCCCAATTTCATCACGGCAGTTCGACGTTTATCCTTGCTTACATCACGGAGTTCGACGAGAAGTTGTTTGATGATTTTCGGGTCAGGCTCATTCATAGCCATTGGCCTTTCGACTGACTACACGCTTACGTCGCAAAAACTTAAATAATTTGGACGGTAATGGCTGACAGTTCTCACGAGCGGTCAGCAGTCGGAACGCTTAACCCTATTTTGGTGTATTCGCTTCCATTGTACCGCGAAACGGCTGTAATGTGTCTAAACGTTCACCGACTATGCTAAATATGGATCGATTACCGCGCAACCAACGGTTTCACTGCGTTCTGAGTTACGCCATTTTCACTGGCGGTCAGGTCGCGTCCGGCAGCTTCGATCACCAGCTTGCCTTCGTGAATGCGACACACGCGATCGGCAAAGGGCACGATCTCCGGGTTGTGTGTCGCCATAACCAGTGTACGTCCCTGATCGCGGGTAAGTTCCAACAACAGTTTGAGGACGGTATCGCCCGTGTCTTCGTCCAGATTGCCGGTCGGTTCGTCCGCGAGGACCAGCGCCGGTTCGTGGATCAAAGCCCGTGCAATCGCCACACGCTGCTGTTCGCCGCCGCTCAATTTGTCAGGATACGTTCCCTCGCGTCCACCCAGTCCCACACGTTCCAGCAACCCGCGAGCAGCGTCTTCGCTGGCACGTCTGGCGCGTCCACGCAGTTCATACGGTAGGGTGATGTTTTCGAGTACGGTCAGGGTGGGGATCAAGTTGAAGAACTGGAACACGATCCCAATATGATCACGCCGGAACAGGGTCTGGCGGCGTTCGTCCAGTGCGGTGATATTGGTCCCGGCGACGCTGATCTGTGCCGCATCGGGATTATCAGGTTTGTCTATGCCACTGACGAGATTTAACAGCGTACTCTTACCGCTGCCGCTTTTGCCCAGTATGACAAAAAACTCGCCCGTGCGAATGTCTAGCTGCACGCTATCGAGGACTGTGCGTTCGCGCCCACCTTCGACATACGTTTTGCGCAGATTGCGGATCGACACGACGGGCGACTCGCTCGCCGGGATAGTTGTTTCAGAGGGGGTAGAAGTTGGGGACTGCATTGAGTTTACTTTGTTCCCTTTTTCACTTGACCCAGTTTAGCAGTTCCCGATGAGGTGAAAATGATAGGTTGCGTAAGAACTTTCTCAGTGATTTTCGGGCAATGTGCCCAGTCCTAGCGCTTTTCATGCCCGCCGTAGTACAGGTTGAGCAACCCGCCGCCCAATACATGAAAGAAAATATGATCCACCGGGGATAGTGTGTCGCTGTTCTTCGCTCGTTCGGGCGAGATCATACTGCGCGAGGCATCGGCTACCATCTTCTGACCTTTCAGGCCAAGGGCGAAAATCGTCTCTTTATCTCGCTCTGCATCCGGTGCGAGCATCGTATCGGTATAGGGAACCCCGATGAAATCGGTCAGGTTGCGCAGCACGCCCTCCGGGTCTGCGACGAGGCTTTCGTAGCGCAGGTGAAACTTCTGGTGATCGGGTAGTTTGCGCAGTACGCGTTCCGACCGGATCGCATGAGAATGCAGCCCGCGCAGCGCGTAGAGTCGTTTGTTGCCGCGCTTTCGAAATGAGGCATACACAGCACGCTGGTCACGCACGAGATAAATAACCTTCAGCGAGTCGGCATAGTCGCTTTGCAAAAGCATTGCCAGACGCGTTGCGTGCTTGGACGAATCCACGATGATAGACTTGCCCGTTTTGCGAAACAGACAGTCGTAAAGGGCTTCGTTGGTCTGTTTCCAGTTGGCCTTTTGCTCTTGCTTCAGGCTGGCGACATCGAATGCTTTCAACAGGTCAATCTGATCGAACGGCTTCCCGGTTTCCCTCTCATAACATGCACGCACCGACTGCCAGAAAGGGCGATCCAGTGGATTGTGGTGCATGTCCTTCCATTCGCCAAAATATCTGCCCAGTTGGATCAGTTCGTTGAAACCGTTCACGTCCGGGTGGCGATCCAACAGTGTATGCAGCAGCGTGGACCCGCAAAAACTCGTTCCCAGAATATACACGATGGTGGACATGGGTTGATCCCGATTCGACAGTGTACGACAAACCCCGTCAGCATAGCGAACCTGGCCCCAATCTGCCAGCATGGGAATTCCCATAGCTACCTCTAATACATGTTTGACGCAATTCTTACACCCCCCGTTTTACACTTGATTTCATACACTGGGTATATTGTCTGCGCATTAACATCGTGGGAATATGCCCGCCGCCATACCGGAATTCAGGTACAATATCACTAAGCTCTGTTGTCTACAGAGCAGAGGCCAGAGTCAAGGACATACCCCTTTATGATACGTTTCGAACGCTTTACCGAACGCGCACAGGATGTCGCCGCCCGTGCATACGAAATCTTGCAGCGTTACGGACACAACCAGGTAGATACCGAGCATATGTTGCTGGCCCTGCTGGAACAGCCGGACGGTATTGTGCCGCAACTGCTCGAAAACTTAAACGTCGATGTGAGCATGATTCGCTCCCGGCTGGATGATCTGCTGCACGCCAGCCCTAAAGCTTCCATTTATGGGGGCGGGGCCGGGCAGGTGTTCATCACGCCACGGGTAAAGCGCGTCATCGACCTCGCCAATCAGGAAGCAAACCGGCTCAGCGACGAATACATCTCTACCGAGCATATTTTTCTGGCGATCATGGCAGAACGTGACACGCCCATCGCCAAGCTGCTGGTAGATAGCGGCATCACCCGCGAGCGCGTGGTCGATGCGATCAAAGACATGCGCGGCGGGCAGCGCGTCACCGACCCGCAGGCCGAAAGCCGCTATCGCACGTTGGAAAAATACAGCCGCGATCTGACCAAGATGGCCCGCGATGGCAAGCTGGACCCGGTCATCGGGCGTGATGGCGAGATTCTGCGTGTCATTCAGATTTTGAGCCGCCGCACCAAGAATAACCCGGTCCTCATCGGAGAAGCTGGTGTCGGCAAGACCGCTATCGTCGAAGGACTGGCGCAAAAGATCACCGACAACGACGTGCCCGAAATCCTGCTGAATAAACGCGTCCTCAGCCTCGACCTCAGCGGAATGCTGGCGGGCAGCCGTTTTCGCGGTGAATTCGAGGAACGCCTGAAGGCCACCATCGAAGAAGTGCAGCGCAGTCAGGGCGAGATTATCCTCTTCATTGACGAGTTGCATCAGGTGGTGGGTGCTGGTGCATCCGGCGGCGCAATGGACGCGGGTAACATGATGAAACCCGCCCTTGCGCGTGGCGAACTTCAGACGATTGGCGCGACTACGCTGGACGAATATCGCCAGTACATCGAAAAAGACAGTGCGCTGGACCGTCGTTTCGCCCCGGTCTACGTCGAAGAACCAAGCGTTGATGACACCATCGAGATGCTCTACGGTCTGCGTGACCGCTATGAAGCCCATCACCGCGTCACTATCAGTGACCCGGCAATCGAAGCCGCTGCCCGCCTTAGCGACCGTTACGTCACCGGGCGCAAACTGCCAGATAAGGCCATCGACCTGTTAGACGAAGCTGCCGCAAAATTGCGTGTGGCGCTCTTCTCGATGCCGCCACGCCTCAAAGAGATGAAGGAAGCGGTGGATCGCCTGCAAAACGAAGAAGAAGCCGCCGGGTTCGCCCGTGAGTACGAGCGGGCCGCCCAGTTCAAGGTAGAGCGCCTGCAACTTGAAGAAGAGTACGAGCGCGAGCGCTACATCTGGCAGCAGGAACACACGCTCGATGAAGTCGTAGATGCCGACGACATCGCCGAAGTAGTCGCGCAATGGACGGGCATCCCGGTCAATCAGATGCTCGAAACCGAAAACGAAAAACTTCTGCGCATGGAGGACGAACTCCATGGTCGCATCATCGGGCAGGATAAAGCCGTCGCCGCCCTCGCCGACGCCATCCGTCGTTCGCGCAGTGGGCTTAAAGACCCGCGCCGTCCGATTGGATCGTTCATCTTCCTCGGTTCCAGCGGTGTCGGTAAGACCGAACTGGCGAAAGCGCTTGCCGAGTTCATGTTCGACGACGAAGAAGCCCTTATCCGCGTGGATATGAGCGAGTACCGCGAACAGCACAACGTCAGCCGCTTGTTTGGTGCGCCTCCCGGCTATGTCGGCTACGAGCAGGGCGGACAGCTAACAGAACAGGTCCGCCGTCGCCCGTATCGTGTGGTGCTGTTTGACGAAATCGAGAAAGCCCACCCCGACGTATGGAACGCACTGCTGCAAATCCTGGAAGATGGTCGTTTGACCGACGGACAGGGGCGCGTGGTCGATTTCCGGAATACGGTCATCATTATGACCAGCAACCTGGGTACAGAATTCGCCAATCGCGGTGGTGCGCTCGGATTTGTGCGCCCGGATGATGCGGAAGCGGTCGCCGATCACCAGAAGATCGAGAAGGCCATGCGCGATACCTTCCGACCAGAATTCCTGAACCGCATTGACGAGATCATCATCTTCTCGCCGCTGACTCAGGCAGATGTCGAGAAAATGGTCGATTTGCAGATGCAGGGCATTGCCAGTCGTATGGGCGAAACCGGCCTCCAGCTACATTTGACGGAACCGGCCCGCCACTGGATCGCGCAGCAGGGCTATGATCCGCAGTTTGGTGCGCGACCGCTGCGCCGTGCCATCCAGCGTCATGTGGAAAATCCGCTGAGTATTCAGCTATTGCGCGGCGACTTCCATGAAGGTGACCTGATCGTAATCGACGAACTCAACGGGCATCTGATCTTCGAGCGCCATCAAGATACGATCACCGATTATATGCCCGTTCAGCAGCGAATGCCGGAGCATCATGAGGGCGGCCCGACCATAAACGGTGACATGGGCATGGATCAACGCGATCACATAGACCATGATGTGCCGCACGAATAATCGCGGCAAGCAATACGAGAAACGTAAGGGCGGTCCAGTATATGGGCTGCCCTTTTTGCTTTGGCAAAAGCTGTTAGCTATAAGCTACTGCTGAGATGCTATTGTCTCTGGGGGCACACCGAATTAGAATGACATTTTTTGAGGCAATTTTCACAATCACTTATACTGCTTCATCGCCCGCCGGCCAACCCAATCCGGCGCAATCCGGCTGACCAACAGCAGCATCCGGTCAAATGGGCGCATGACCACCGAACGCGATTTCTTCTCCACCGATTCCACAATTGCAGAGGCCACCTGTTCCGCCGACATACGCGGAATGCTGGACGCCTTCGCCGCGTATCCGCTTGTGCCGAGTCGCTTATTCGCAAATTCACTTTCAGTACGTCCGGGAACAATCACCGAAACGCCGATCTTGTCCGCTTCCAATTCCAGGCGCAGAGAATGGGCCATGCTCGAAACAAACGCCTTACTCGCCGCGTACAGTGCCGCATACGGCGACACCATCGAATATACGACCGACGACACCATAACGATGTGTCCGCCGCCAGCATCGCGCATCGCCGGGACCGCCGCCCGGACACTGTGCAGTACGCCGTCGATATTTGTGCGCAGCAGTGTGTCGATATCGTCCCACGCCGCATCCACGACCGCGCCGCGCTGACCGACCCCGGCATTCGCTACCAGCACATCCAGCCGACCGAATCGGGTAACAGCGGCATCTACTGCGGATTGCAGCGCGTCGGCGTTGCGCACATCAGCCGCAACGGGCAAAAAATCGCCGTGATCGCCCGGTAACGCGGCGATTTCCTCGCCCAGCGTGTGCAGACGATCTTCCCGGCGGGCGGTTCCGACGACGTGGACCCCTTGCCGCGCAAAGGCCAGCGCTGTCGCATAGCCGATGCCGCTGGATGCGCCCGTAATCAATGCGACTTGAGTATCCGCCATGTGGAACCGTCCCCTCGTTTGTGTGCGTTCGTGAATGTGGGTATCGTACCAGCCCTGATGAAAACCCACAGGGCAAAATCAGCAAACACGGGTAAGAACATGCGTTCCAATTGCGTCAGGTTGTCAAGCGATTGAATCATACTCAAGGAGCCGCAAACCACATGACTGCATTCGAAGGTTTTCCCGCTGAAGGGCTGGCGTTTCTGGACGAACTGGCTGCCAACAACAACCGCGACTGGTTCCACGATAACAAGCAGCGCTACATTGACCTGCTGCGTGATCCGGCGATTGCGCTGGTGATTGCTATCGGAGAGAAGCTCAAGACCATATCACCCGACATCGTCTATGACACGCGCACCAACGGCGCGGGGTCGCTGATGCGCGTCAACCGCGATACGCGCTTTAGCCCGGATAAAACACCGTACAAAGATCACGTCGATATGGTGTTCTGGGAAGGGCCGGAGAAGAAGATGCAGAATCCGTCTTTTGGCTTTCGCATCCGGCGCGAAGATATGGGCATGTACGCCGGTATGCACGGCTTCGACAAGGACATGCTGGCGGCCTATCGTCTGGCGGTGGCGGATGACGATCTCGGCGTGGAACTATTGGAAGCCGTGTCTGCGGTTGAAAGCGCCGGGGACTATGAAATCGGCGGCGAACACTACAAGCGGGTTCCGCGTGGATACGATGCTGATCACCCGCGTGCGAAGTGGCTGAAGCACAACGGACTGTTCGCCACTTCCGGCGATCTTGACCGCACGCCGGTCACTTCGCCCGATTTGCCGGACATCATCTTCGCGCACTTTCAGAAGATGGCCCCGATTCAGCAGTGGCTTGTCAAGGTCGCGGCGCGAAAATAATGGGTAGATTTGTAGTTACGGACGCGCTACAGCGCGTCCGTAACCATAAACACGAATGCCGAATCCATTAACATTGTTGTTCAGGGATACACCTAATCATCGCCACCCGGTTGCGGTTCAGGCGATGGCTGTACCGGCTGTTGCGGTGGCTGTTGAACGGGCTGCTGTGTCGTGATTTGCGTGGGCACGCCAGACCCCGGTTTCATGCGCTTGAAGACACAGAAATAAGTGTTGCTCCAGCGGACGCCGATGCCGTCGAACAGGACATCGCCCTTGTTGCCGACCCCGGTCACCGGTTCCATATGCAACAGTTCCCAGCCTTGATCGCCCAGCTTATTCAGTTCGGGGATCATTGACTCTGGCGTGTAGCGCGGCGGACGTTTTTTCTTATTGTCCATATGATCTGCAAGGAACTCGCGCATTTCTTTGCTTTTGACCTCGGCGGTAATGAACGTCGGCAGATATTCCCACTGGCTCATGCGGCACCATCCCTGTGTGTCGGACCCAAATCATAGTCTGTCATCCATGTTACCATGAGATCGAAATCCCGGCGTGAAGGTTCGACGCACCAGCGCCAGTTCGGTAACGAAAAAAGCGACAGCCGCAAACCAATGTCTGGTTCGCCGTCGCCTTCATCAAAATTATGCGGCGCAAACCACCTGCTTTAGCGGGTGATCGTTGATGAGTTGCCTTACGGATGCAGAACACGTCCGCATTTCGGCACGCTTATTCCACGTCGATCTTGACCTTCTTCTTGCCCGTCGTGGACGGACGCTCGCCGTCTGCGCTTGCGCCATCTTCGTTGCTGCGTATGTTCACCTTGATGTTGACGTTCTCGTTGACGCTTTCCATCAAAGCACGCCACCCCTGCCCGAACTCGTCAAGCGCCTTGTTCCAGTGCTCGACCGTCGCATCAGGGAACAGGCCGCGCAGCGCTTTACCGGCATGTTCCACGGCGGCCTGCTGCCGGGTCACAAATTCCTGCCAGGGCGTGCGTACTTCCTCGTCCATGTTCGCTTCGGCGTTGGTTTTTGCGGTGTTTTCACTCATGATCGTCTCCTTATCGCCCGACTATTCCACTTCGACCTTAACTTTGGCCTTGCCCGTCGTGGATGGCGGATCGTCGTCACTGTCGGCGTCCGCCTGTTCGGGACGGCTGCGGGCCTTTTGCATCTCTTCCATCGCGGCATCCACCAGAATGCGGAAGCCTTTGGTGAATTCCTGACTGGCGGCGCTGCCATGCTTGCGGAAGCCATCCGGCAGCAGGGCTTCGAGCGCTTTGCCGGTTTCTTCAAGGGCGCGGCGCTGGTGGTAGAGGAATTCTTCCATGCGCGTCTTCATCTCTTCGTCTTCGTTTTCGGCTTCGGGGTTGGTGTTCTCTTCAGCCATAGCGGTCTGCTCCATATCCATGTTTGCGGCGTTTCGCCTGATTCATCGCATATTATACAGTACGCAAAAGCCCGGAAAAGGTTCCGGGCTTGAAGTTGGTTGAGAGATTAGGCGGGGCGGATATTGGCTAGCCGGGATAGTAGCATAGCCGGAAACCTCGACTGTTGCGCCTTCCTATTGCAAAGAATTTGGTTCGTGTTGCTGTACGCTGAAGATAATTACGTCCATACCATGATCCTCCGCGAACCACACGTTCAGACTCGTCGTTGATCTCTCCCACCGGATCATTGTCCTCTTCGATATCGTAGTTGTCTCGCCACTTCGTCAGGCACCATTCCCATACGTTGCCACTCATATCCTGCGCGCCCACCCATGACGCGCCAGCCGGTCTACCAGCAATCGGAGCGGTCCTACCATTGGACTCATCGTAGATGACTAATTTCGCGTCAAACGTGTTTCCCCACGGATAGATCAGCGCATCCGGGCCGCGTGCAGCATATTCCCATTGTGTTTCAGTCGGTAGGTTCCATTCATTACCGAGCCACCGTGCGAAGTCACGGCATTGATACCAATTGACGCCTACAATCGGATGGTCATCCATGTTTCTCTGATTGTACCAATCATTCCAACTCGGTGGCTTGATCGCGCCGTTGCTGGCTTTTTCGGCTGCTCCCCACTGTGCGTTTGTGACTGGATGCAACCCAATCCAGAAAGGTGCGGCAATTTCCTGAGTATAGACAGGTCTCTCGTGTTCAATTCCATCCATGCTGCCCATCTTGAACCTACCCGGCGGAACCAGGCACATCGGGAAGTCAATGCCGTGTACAGTGAATATTCGGATTTCCGGTACCCATTTCGCATTGCTTGTCAGGACCAATTCGCGTGCTTGTTGGAATGGATCAATTTCCTTATCCATTGCTGAAAACTCTTTGGATTCTCTGGTTTTCACTGCGACGAGTGCGCCAGAGTCATCGACCTCGAAAGTTGGCAATAAAAGATGTCCAGGCGTATCCCAAATCATCTGTGCTAATTTGTCAATTGCCTCGTCGATGTACTCGTTGCGCTTATCATAGATTGGGAATCCGTCACTTTCTAAGAGTTGTTGGACATTCTCATCCGGCACAAGATCAGGCGGAACATAATCTTCCTGAAAAAGCGGAATCATCACTTTCTCATACCGACATGCTAGCTCGATCTCTTTACGCACCCATGGGGATTCAAGCGTTGTCGCATTGAGCAGACAAATAAAGACACCGCATTCGGCAATCGCCTTACGTAGCCGAAGCGGGAAGGAACCTGCACCATCGCGACTGAGTGTATCGAGGAAAACATCAAACTCGTGGTCTGTCAATCCGAGCTTGATTACTCGCGCAAGCATTGAACTATCACCACGTTGATAAGATATGAAAATTTTCAGCATACGTATATCATGTCACATTATCGAGTATCCCCCACATAGTACCCCGACACGTTACGACACACAACAAAAAATCCCTCTCTATGTGGAGAGGGATTGAGGGTGAGGCCTATAAACGTATTACCCCTCGCTGCCGCCGACCATTACGTCATCCACGCGGATGGTGGGCGCACCCACCGCCCCGGCAAAGGGCACGACGCGCAGGTCGTTCGCTACTTCGCTGATGTTCTTCAGCAGTTCTGGCAGTGTGGTAGCGACGGTCACGCCGTTGACCGGTTTGGTCAGCTTGCCGTTTTCGATCCACAGTCCGTTAGCTGCCATAGAGCAGTCGCCGTTGACCGGGTTGATGCCGCCTGTCTGCATGATGGTCGTCACATACAGGCCCTGTTCGATCCCCGCGAAGAGGTCTTCCTGCGAGATATGCCCCGGTTGCATCATGAAGTTGGACGGGGCCAGCGTCGGCATATCGCGGTGACTGCCGCGCCGTGCGTTGCCGGTGGATTCTACGCCGTCCTGTCGTGCGGTGTAGCTGTCATAGATCACTGTCTGAAACACGCCCTCATCAATCAGGCGGGTGGCTTTGGTCGGCACGCCCTCGGCATCAAACGGCGCAGATGCCCATCCACCGGGCAGACGACCGTTATCCAGCAGCGTCACCTTGTCCGATGCGATATCCTGCCCTATCTTATCCACGAGGAAAGAGCGCCCACGCTGCATCGACTGTGCCGTCATCGCCATCGCCAGATAACCGAGCAGTTCGCCCGTCACCAACGCATCAAAGACGACGGTCGTCTTCTGCGTGGGCACCTGTTTGCCGTCCAGCAATTGCACCGCACGTTTGCCCGCGCCCGCGCCAATCTCGCCCGCGTCCAGATCATGCAGCGACTGACCGACCGCGAGGTTCATGGCGTTCATCATGCCGTCCTCGCCTTTGGCGACACCCATCAGAAAGCTGTAGGCCGCCGTATTGCGATAGCTCCCGGCGAAGCCCTTTGAGTTCGCCAGATACACGGTGCTGGATTGGTCCCCGTAGGTTGTCATATTGGTCATAATGACGCGCTTGTCATAATTCAGGGCGGCTTGCTCTACCTGCTTCAAAAAGTTAATTTTCTGATCGGCAGTGATGTCGTCAAAACCGGGGTCGAAAAGCTTCAAATCCTCTTCGGTGATTGGCTGCGGGTCTGGCAGGCTGCGATTTTCGTCGGGTGTGGCGACTTCTGCCAGTTCGACCGCTGCCTTGATGGTCGCGCCCACCCCCTCGTCAGATAGATCAGATGTGTAGGCGTACCCGGTCTGCCCGTTCTTGATGACGCGCACGCCCAGGCCCAGCGAACCAGACTGCGATAGCTGTTCAACTTCGCCGCGATCCACCTTGATTTCCGTCTGTGATTGTTCTTCGAGATACGCTTCTGCCTCTGCACCGTTCGCCGCCGCCTTCGCCGCAACGTCTTTCACCAGTTGCATGTAGTCCATATGGATAGTCCTTAGTGGTTAGTAAATGAGTGAGTTCAGCCGATATTTAGCTTTCAGATGTGAGATTGTCGTTAGCGCCGAAGACGCACATACAACTTGAAACTACGAACTAACGACCCGCCTTATTCCGTCCCACCCACGGTGATGCTTGGAATGCGCACCGTCGGCTGTCCAACACTGACACGGGCGGTCTGCATTTTGCCGCACATGCCCATGCCGGGGTCCAGCGCCAGATCGGTGCCGACCATGTCGATCTCTTTCAGCACTTCCGGCCCATTGCCGGCGAGGGTCGCGCCACGGACCGGGGCGGTTAGCTTGCCATCTTCGATCAAATAGCCCTCGGTGACGCTGAACACGAAGTCACCTTTGGCGATATCCGCCTGACCGCCGCCCATTGACTTGACATACAGACCATTTTCTACGGACTCGATAATTTCCTGCGGGTCATGCGGACCCGCGTCAATGTATGTGTTGGTCATACGCGGCATTGGTGTGTGGCGGAAGCTCTGGCGGCGTCCGTTACCTGTAGACGCCTCGCGTCCCACGCGCCGCGCCTCGACCTTGTCCCACATGTATTCCTTGAGGATGCCCTTTTCGATCAACACCGTCCGCTGTGCCGGAGTGCCATCGTCGTCAAAGCGCAGTGATCCACGGCGACCAGGAATCGTGCCGTCGTCAATGGCGGTGATAATGGGGTTGGCGACCGTCTCGCCGACCATGTTTGAATAGGCTGAACTGCCCTTCGTGATGAAGTCCGCTTCCATCTGGTGACCGCACGCTTCATGGAACAGTACACCGCCCCAACCGTTGCACATAACGACGGTCATCTCACCGGCGGGGATTGCGCGTGCGTCCAGCATCTTGACGGCAGATTCGGCCTGACGGTGGGCGAGATCGTTCGGGTCGCTGCCATCGAACAATTCGAGGCCCATTTGCCCACCAAAGCCTTCAAATGCCTGCTGGATGCTGCCGTTCTTGCGTGCATAGACGCCACACATCACCTCAACGATGTTGCGGTCGTCCTCTACAAACACGCCCTCAGAATTAAAAATCCACACCCGGCGGCGGAGTTCCTGATAGCGGGCCTGCACCTGCGATACCCGCGCATCATAGCCACGTGCGGTCTGGTCCATCCCCGCGAGGATGTCAGCCTTCTCGCGGATGCTCAGGCTATCAAACGGCTTTTCCACCGGGTAATCCAGCGAACTCTTGCGCTCGGTCAGGTCGATGGAGGCCGTACCCTTGCCCCCGGTCGCCGCTGCGCCTGCCGCTTCTGCTGCACGTAGCAGACTGGCTTCGCTGATGTCGTCGGTGTAGGCGTAGGTGACCAGATTGCCGGAAAACACGCGCACACCCGCGCCGCGATCTGCCCCACGAATCGCCTGTTCTAGCTTCGACTCGTCCATGCTCAACCGCAGCGATGTGTTGTCCTCAACATAGATTTCTGCCAGATCGCCGCCAACGCGCAGCGCCGCCGACAGAACCCGTTTTGCAGTTTCCTGCGAGATCATAAGAATGGCTCCTCGATAGAAAAAAATTTGCAAAGATGCTCGACTGTATTACGTTTGAGCATTGAAAACGTTTCAAAATCTAACGTCTTTATGGTTTCTTACATGAACGTAAATTAAGGACGCGCCCTGTCAGGAAATGGGGTGACAATAGAGGAAACTGTCAAACAGGAGACACGACCATGCCCCGTCCGACTTCGAAAGCACAGCTACTCGACGCCATTGCCACCGAACACGCTGCACTGCAAAATCAGCTATCCGCGCTCACACCGGAGCAGATGTCGCAGCCCGGTGTCGTCGGCGAATGGTCGGTCAAGGATGTGCTGGCGCATCTAACCACATGGCAGCGTATGTTCCGCGATTGGTACGTGACCGGGAAACGCGGCGAGACGCCTGTCACCCCGGCGGAAGGCTACACATGGCGAGAAATCCCGGCGCTGAACGAACACATCTACCAGAAACACAAAAACGATTCGCTGGAGGATGTGCAGGCCGCATTCGCGGAATCGCACGCGGCGACCGTCGCGCTCATCGAACGTATGGAGAATGAGGAAATGTTCACGCCGAAAGTGTATAAGTGGACGAAATCAACCACACTGGGATCGTATGCCGTCTCCGCGACCAGCAGCCACTATGACTGGGCACATAAGGAAATTCGCCGGAGCATCAAGCGTCTTGCGGGGTAACATTCCGACCCGTCACCGGCGCAATGAAGAAAACCTATCAACCAAGAAGGAAGAAGAACACGAAGATTTTTCTTCTTCTCTTCGTGTCTTCGTGGTTCAAAAAATCATTTCTTGCGCCGCGCCTTGAGCGCCTTTTTGCGTGCTTTATCGGCGGTTTTGAGCGACTTGCCGACCTTCTTCGCCCGTTGTTCATAGGCGACGGCCTTGCGTGCCTCGCCCATCGCCTTCAGCACGCCCGCCGTGTTCGTCAGCGTTGTGACCAGCGTCACGGAAGGATCGGCGTCGTCCATCAGTTCCAGCGCAGACGTAAACGCGTCTAACGCGGGTTGCTTGTTGCCCGCATCGCTGTGAACACCGCCGATATTCGCCAGCGTAGACGCCTGTCCTTCACGGTCGTCAATCTCACGGCGGATAGCGAGTGCCTGCTCGTAATAGTCAAGCGCCTGTTCGCGCTCTTTATGGTTGGCATAAGTTTTGCCGATGTTGTTGAGCATTGACGCCTCACCTTCTTTGTCCCCGGCGGCACGATACGCCTCAAGCGCCTGCGTGTAGAAATCGCGCCCGGTGTCGCGGTCGCCCAGGTTCGAGTGTGCCGCGCCGATATGCGACAGGGTGAGCGCACGCGCATCGTCCCCGGCTTTTTTCGCCAGCGGCAGCGCCTTTTCGTGCAGTTCAAGTGCGCCCTTATAGTCGCCGGTCTGCGCCAGCATCAAGCCGACAGCGTCCAGTGCCTTCGCATGTTCGGCAGCGTCGGCGTCCTTTACCGCCACATGCAGTTCGACCGCTTCCTGGAAAGAGGCGCGTGCGCCGTCATGGTCGCCGAGTTCTGCCAGCGATTCGCCGACACCATACAGTGCGAGCGCCTTATCCGCGTCGGTGGTCGCTGAATCGCGCAGTGCGACAAAGGCATCATAGGCGGATTCATAGTCCTTCGCGTCGATGAGTGCGCGGGCGGCTGATAACTTGTCTGCCATTATTTCGGCTCCTGATATAGTTCGACCATCACGCCAAACGTGCTTTTCGGGTGTGTGAAGGCGTAGAGCGTGCCATCATGCCGGGTGCGCGGACTCTCGTTGATAAGTTCGTATCCGGCGTCAGTTAGCTTCGCCATCGCCGCCTTGATATCATCGACCTCGATGCAGACGTGATGCGTTCCCGCCCCCTTTTTGGCTAGATACTTGGCGATACCGCTGTTGTCGGTGGTGGGCGAGATGATCTCGACCGCGCCTTCACCGGCCTGCAAAAACACGATCTCGACTTCTTCGTTAGCGTTGGTTTCGGTCTTGGCGACGGGCAAGCCCAGCGTATCGCGCCACAGCTTCATGGCGTCGTCCATATCCGCGACGACCAGCCCGACATGGTTGAGTTTGCTCATGATGAATGACTCCCTGTGAATGTTTCAGTACGTATCCGCTACATGATACGCCAACAGGGGAATGGCGGCAATATCGCGGCGACAATAGACTCTGCCATAAGATGCACCGGGGGAAAGGGCCCATATACGCGCTACCCCGCCGTATCCCTCCTGCGAAACGACTCGCTCATCCTGTTGTTGAACCGCTGGTAATTGACCTCAGTCGTCGCTGTCGTCGCTGTCGTCGCTGTCGTCGCTATCGTCGCTGTCGTCGCT
>DAOTXA010000228.1:0-21865 GCA_034435595.1 Anaerolineae bacterium
TGAGATTGGTCCCGGCAAACTGAAAGACAGTGCAGTCATCCAACGGCGCTGCCAGCACATCGTCAATCGTAAGGTGCATGTCTGCGCAGTTTTCCCGGTAGTACACAAGTGGGAATTTATCAGGCGGTTCGATGCCGAGGATGACGGCGCTGGTACGATTCGCGTCTTTTGTAGAGATGAATTGTGTTTCTACGCCTTCATCCTTAAGAAATTCGAGGATGAATTCGCCCACCGGGTCCGCGCCGACTGCCGTGAGTATTGCCGACCTGAGGCCAAGCCTCCGTGCGCCGACGCTGATATTCGTCGGTGAGCCACCCACATAGGCGGCGAAGCTATTGATCTGCGCGAAGGGTGCCCCGATGTCGTTTGAATACAGGTCAATGGAACTGCGCCCCATATGCAGTGAATCGTAGGTTTTCGTCATGATCCTCTCCCTTCATCATACCGTTCATACCAGTCCGGTGCGAAGTTCGGCAGCGTCACCCGTTCGTACCACGAGCGTGCGTATTGTGTGCAGATGTCCATCAGCGTTTGCATACGCTCTTTCGCAGTAGTTGCCAGAAACTCGCCCCGCGCATCTTTGTGCAGGGCAATGGCTTCTTGCCAGACCGCACGCCCGACGATGACGCCGCTGGCACCATGCTGGCACGCCATCTGTGCCTGCTGCGCGAAAGTGTCGAAGTCTACCCCGGCACTTAGCAACACCCAGGGCACATCACACGCCGCATCGACCGCCGCACACGCTTCATGCCATGTTGATTCGTCTCGACTCTGTGTCGCATCGACCGGGAACTGGAGTTTAAGCACATCGACGCCCATCTTTGAGAAACGCGCCGCCATATCGACCATCACCGCCAGTAGTTCATCGTTGGACAGTGTTTTTGCAGGATCAAGCGAATAAGCGATAGGTTCCAGATAGAAAGGCAATTCATAGCGGGCGCAGTCGTTAATGATGGACTGGACCCTGGCAAGTTTCTCATCATTTTTGGCATTCGGGTTAAAAGGCAGCAGCAGCTTGACTCCGTCGCCGCCTATGCGCTTGATCTTGGCAACCGACCAGCCGGGAATCATCTGCATATCTCGTTCGCTGGGATGCAAATCGTAATCGGTGACTTCGACCGGGGCCAGCAAACCCTTGTTCCCGCCGATCATGTGTGATTGAACCCCGGCAGCGATACCGAATGCGGGATCAGTCAGCAAGGCGGTACTTGACGGCAGCAGCGCTCCGATTATCGTCTGCTTGAAGATTGTGAAATCAGAGTCATTGGTCGGTGACTTGCTGTGCTGGTCCAATCGTGTGCGCAGATTGTCCCGATGATCAATGGCGATGATGTTAAACACACCGTCGGCGCTACTACTGTGCATCATATGGCGATATTTGCCGATTGTAGTTTGAGTCATGGCTAGAACTGACGGCTCCATTCTTTAGGCCAGCGCTCGACCACGACCTTCGTCTGTGTGTAGAACTCCACCCCGTGTCGTCCCTGTGCATGTAGATCACCGAAGAAACTGGCGTTCCAACCGCTGAACGGGAAATATGCCATAGGAGCCGCGACACCGATATTGACGCCGATGTTCCCGGCGTCGGCTTCGTTGCGGAACTTGCGTGCCACTGCGCCGCTGCCGGTGAAGATACATGCCATGTTGCCGAAGGCGCGATCATTGACCAGCGCGATAGCATCATCAACGGTTTCTGCGTGCATCAGACTTAACACCGGGCCAAAAATCTCAGTGCTGGCGACATCGCTTTGCGGGGGCACGCCCTCAAGGATGGTGGGGTACAACCAGTAGCCGTTATCGTAGCCACTGGCAGCTTTGCCACGACCATCTACCAGCACGTTGATGCCCTGCTGTTCGCCATCCGCGATGATGCCCTCAATACGGGCCTTGCTCTCACGGCTGATGACCGGCCCCATCTGCACGCCGTCATCCAGCCCATAGCCGACGTTACGACTTGTCGCCGCATCCGCGATTTGCCCGGTAAACGTATTCTTTGCAGCGCCAACCGTAATCGCCACACTGGCCGCCAGACAGCGCTGACCGGCACAGCCAAACGCTGAATCTGCCATGATGTGTGTCGCCGTATCCATATCAGCATCGGGCATGATGATGACCGGGTTCTTTGCACCGCCCTGGCACTGTGCGCGTTTGCCGTTGGCGGTAGCACGACTATAGATATACTGCGCGACTGGCGTGCTGCCCACGAAGCTGACCGCCCTTACCAGCGTATGGTCTAACAGTGCATCTACAGTTTCCTTATCACCGTTAACCAGTTGAATGACCCCTGCCGGAAATCCAGCTTGCTCGATGAGTTCAAAGAGCTTGGCGGTTGTCATCGGAACCTTCTCACTTGGTTTGAGGATGAAGGCGTTCCCGGTTGCGACGGCATAGGGTAGAAACCACAGCGGGATCATGCCCGGAAAGTTAAACGGTGTGATTGCGGTCACGACGCCGAGCGGCTGCCGGAACATGTGTTCATCAATGCCGCGTGCGATGTCTTCATTGTTATAGCCCTGCATTAGCGAGGGCATCCCGCAGGCGACTTCAACATTTTCTATGCCGCGCCGCATCTCGCCCATGCTTTCCTTATAAGTCTTGCCGCACTCGTTGGTGATGATTTTCGCAATTTCGTCCAGATGCTCCTCAAGCAGCATCTTGAACCTGAACAAATATTGGATGCGATCACCGACCGGGGTTTGCCGCCATTCAAGATATGCGGCTTGTGCCGCTTCAACAGCATCTGCGACGACCTCTTTAGGCGTCATGATGACTTCTGCGATGGCCTGGCCCTGGGCAGGGTTAATGACATCGAGCAGATCAGACGCTTTCGCGCCGGTCCACTGTCCGTTGATAAAGTCCAGCACTCTTGCACTCATGGAGTTTCCTCTAAGATTTTCGTAGTTGTTTGTGTCTATGAGTTGCGTTTGCCCGACAGCTCGCTGCCGTTAAAGCCCGATGCTCCGCAAATAATCGCGGTTGGCCTGCGAGATGCGCCTGGGTGCGGTAGGATCGTCAATCAGCACGTCCTGCTCTACGATGGCCCAACCGTCATAGCCGTTGGCTTCCATCGCCGCAATGACACCGGGAAAATCGACCATACCCTGACCGAGTTCGCAGAACACCCCGGCTTTAACGGCCTGAAAATAGTCAAGCCCATCGTCACGCACGCGCCCCAACACCGCCGCATCACAGTCTTTTAGATGTAGATAGCGCACACGGTCGCCGAATTCCTTCACACAGTTAATGGCATCGCCCCCCGCGAAATGCCAGTGACCCGTATCCAGGCACAGCCCGACGAGATCGGGATCGGTACGCTTGAATAGTTCGCGGACCTCGTCCGGCGTCTCGACGTAGCCTGCGCCGTGATGGTGGAACACGGTTTGCAGGCCGAGTTCGCTTTTAAGTTTTGACGCGATGCGGGTGACACCCTGTGCGACGACATCCCACTGCGCGGCGTCGAGTTTGGAACCGGAACGCTTCCCCGCAGCTTTGACGAGTTCGTCTACACTGCCGTTATCATCGGCGAGGACGACATAGCCCGCGCCGAGTTCCGCCAGCAGCGCACCAACCTGCAATGCGAACGCTTCCGCATCGGTGTGTGCGGATGCATCGACCAGCTTGACCGGAACAAACGAAGACAGCAATTGCAATCCACGTTTATTCAGTTCCACGCGCAATACTGCCGGGTCTGTCGGCAAATATCCCCACGGGCCAAGCTCTAACCCGGTGTGCCCGGTATCCGCGATTTCGTCCAACACCTGCGTATATTTGAATTTCGGTTCGATGCCCTCGAATTCGTAGATGCCCCACGAAACCGGAGCCGATGCGATTTTAATTGACATGTTGTTCCCCTCAGGTCAAATTACCTACAGGTAGTAACGCTCTTTTTTGCGATCTTCTTCATATTCAGCGCGGGCGGCCTGTACATCGGGATTGTCGCTGACTTCGGCGACGGCGACATCCCACCAGCCCTCGTATCCAGCGACACGCTGGCGACGATCCGTTTCAGTAACAATGCAGACCGGCTTGCCCTTGATTTGTCTGGCATCCTCAAGCGCCTGGCTGAACTGGGCGCTGGTTCTGGCGACAATCACATGTGCGCCGAGCGATTCACAATTTTTGGCGAAGTCCACACCGATATTTTCGCCCGTGAGTTGATCCTCTGACGGGTCGCGGTGGCGGTATTTGGTTCCGAATCCGTCACTGCCGACGCTTTTTGACAGGCCACCGATACTGGCGAAGCCGTGATTGTCGATGATGATGATGTTGACCTTGATGCCTTCCTGCACCATCGTCACGATTTCGGTGTGCATCATCAAAAAGCTGCCGTCACCGACCATCACGTAGACCTCGCGGTCGGGGTCTGCCATAGCAACACCCATCCCCCCGGCGATCTCATAGCCCATGCACGAATAGCCGTATTCAAGATGATAGCCGCGTGCCTCACGCGTCCGCCACAACTTGTGTAAATCTCCTGGCAAACTGCCCGCCGCGCACAACACGACATCCTGCGGGCGTGTTTGGGTGTTGACCATGCCGATGACTTCACCCTGCGACAACATCGGCGCGTGTTCGAGCGTGTAAATTCGGTGGACCTCGACATCCCAACTGGCGTTGTAGTCTTTCGCACGCTGCTGGTATTCGCTGTCTGCGGCATAGTCTCCCAGTGTGGCGGCGAGTTCTTCGAGGATGACCTTTGCATCGCCTACCAATGGAAGCGCACCGTGTTTATAAGCGTCGAACTCCATGACATTGATATTGATAAAGCGCACATCCGGGTTGGCGAAGGCGGTCTTACTCGATGTAGTGAAGTCGCTGTAACGCGTGCCGATGCCAATGACGAGATCGGCCTCACGCGCCAGGATGTTTGCGCCTTCAGTTCCGGTCGCGCCGATTGCGCCCAGATTCAGCGGATGATCGTAATTTAACGCGCCTTTGCCCGCCTGCGTCTCACCAATGGGAATACCGGTTTGCTCCACAAAGGCACGCAAAGCGTCGTTGGCTTCGCTGTAGTGAACGCCGCCCCCGGCGATGATGACCGGTTGTTTGGATTCGCGGATCCACCGCGCAGCCTGTTGCACAGCGTCACGGTCAGGGCGGTTGCGCGGAATCGACCACACGCGCTTCTCGAACATCGCTGCCGGATACGCATAGGCTTCGGTTTGCGTGTCCTGCGGCAAGCACAGCGTCACCGCGCCGGTATCGGCAGGCGAAGTTAGCACACGCATGGCTTCTGGCAAGCTGGTGATCAGTTGTTCCGGTCGCCAGATGCGGTCCCAATAGCGCGAGACAGGCTTAAACGCGTCGTTGGCGCTGATGTCCTGCGTGTGTTCGCATTCGACTTGCTGCAAGACTGGCCCTTGAATCCGCTGCGCGAAGATATCCCCCGGCAGCAGCAACACCGGAATCCGGTTGACTGTCGCCAACGCTGCCCCCGTGACCATGTTCGTAGCGCCGGGACCGATGGACGAGGTACACGCGAAGGTCTGCATACGGTTTTTATGCTTCGCGTAGGCGACAGCGGCATGAACCTGCGCCTGTTCGTTGCGGCTCTGATAGTAGCGGATTTCGCCCTTGAATTGCTGCAACGCCTGCCCGATTCCGGCGACATTGCCATGTCCGAAGATGCCCCATACCCCGGCGAAAAAGGGGTTTTCCACGCCATCACGCGCTACATGCTGCCTGCTCAGATAGAGGATGAGCGCCTGCGCCATCGTCAGGCGATAGGTTTGACTCATGGCTGTTTCCCTTCAAATCTCGTTTCAAGAACGCTACTTACGCGGTTCCATGCCGTGATGAACCAACGGCAAGCGCGGGTCTTGCCACGTCCACGTATCTTTGACCCACGTGTAATCGGGATCATCGGAGTTCGCCAGCGATTGCGCCGACCCCGCCAGAAAATTCAGATAGTAAGTGGTGTATCCCGGTGCAGAAACAACTGGATGGTAGCCTTCCGGGACGAGTACGGCGTCGTGATGCTCCGGCATCATCAGGCCGTCAATGCTGCGATCATCGGTGTAGACACGCTGGTAGGCATATCCGCTGGGATTGTCGATTTTGTAGAAGTAAATTTCTTCGAGATCGGCTTCAATGATATTGCCGGAGGCGTCCTCGCGGTGAACGTCATGCTTGTGCGGCGGATAGCTGCTCCAGTTACCCGACGGCGTATAGACTTCTACACACACAATGCGATGACAGTTGAATCCGGGCGGCAAAATGCCGTTGATCTGCCGCGTGACGTTCGCGCCGCCGCGAATCTCGATGTTGCACATGTCCGGCGTCACAAGCTGTGTCGGATAGTCCTGATCGGTTGGCACCCAGCACGACGCGAACTCAAACCCGTCCGTCAGCGCTTCGATTTCAAAGTCTTTGTTGCGCGAGAGATAAAGCGCGTGCGGCATCCCGTTAAAGACATTGGGGCGGCGTCCTACATTAGAGAAGTTACCGTCCGATGTTTTGACGTTGCATACTCCGCTTAGGATGACAATCGCGTTTTCACAATCGCGGGTGTTGTCGCTGTAGGTCTGGCCCCTGTCTAGCCGCACCGCCGACATATTGAGATACTCCCACCCGGCATCCTCGGCGCGAACACGGGTGAATTCACCCGTTACACCGCTGGCATCGGTCGATTTAATCAGCATGGTTTCTGCTGTGTATTCCATGATTTCACCTTTAGCGTGTTTGATGTCCGGGAATCGGCTTATAAGTCGATTTCGACCAGCTTGACCGGGCGATTTTGCTCAAGCGATTTTTGCGCTGCCATCGCGATGACGACGGGTGCGCGTCCATCTACACCGGTTACGAGGACCGGCCTGTCATCTGTGATCGCTTTGACGAACGCGGCGAGTTCCAACCGGTAAGCGTTCATGTAGCGCTCGATGAAAAAGTGTAAGGGCGTACTGGCACGACGCACACTTTCCCCGGTGCTGAGGGTGACGGCATCCGGGTAAAGATTGGCGGTGCTGGCACTGCCGCCACTGCCGAAGGCTTCGACCCGTTGATCGTAGCCGTATACGGCCCTGCGACTGTTTTCGATGGTGCCGATGGCACTGTTGGCAAAGCTCAGTGTGACGACTGCTGTGTCGATATCACCGGCCTCGCCGATTGCCGGATCGACCAGTACCGCGCCGCGTGCGTAAACTTCCTCGACTTCTCCGTACAGAAAGCGGGCGATATCGAAGTCATGGATCATCATGTCAAAGAACAAGCCGCCTGACACCTTGATGTAATCGACCGGTGGCGGGGATGGGTCGCGGCTGATGACGTGTAGCAGATGCGGCGTGCCGATCTCGCCGGAATCAATCGCCAGTTTGACGCGATTGAACGATGGATCAAAGCGGCGATTGAAGCCAATTTGCAGCTTGACCCCGGCTTCTTCTACAACGGCGAGTGCCTCGTCAATGGCAGATAAATCCGCCGCGATGGGCTTTTCACAGAAGATATGCTTGCCAGCGCGGGCTGCATCCATAATGAAGGCCGCATGGGTGTCGGTAGAGGATGCGATCACTACGGCATCAACGCCATCATGCCGGATGGCCTGCATGTGGTCGTGCGTGTAAAACGAAATGCCGTACTCGTGTGCGAGTGAGGCGGCACTATCCAGATAGAAGTCAGCGACGGACACGATTTTCGCATTGGGAATGGCAGTCATAATGGCGTGGGCGTGGACCTTGCCGATGCGTCCGGCTCCGATTAAGGCGATACCAATGGTCACTTGTTTACATCCTAAGCATGTCGTTCAGGGCTTATGTTAGGCGAACAGCCTATGGCATAAATAACATGGAGCGGTGTAATTGTCAACAAATATGGATAAATTGAGATTTTTACTTTATAATGTTGCATTATAGGCAACAAAATGAGGATGCTATGCGAGAAATTCAATCATTGGCCCGTGGGCTATTTATCATTGATTCTCTTATGAATACGCAGTCTGCGATGAGTACAACAGAATTGGCGGAACAGCTTGGCGTAGATAAGAGTACGGCTTCGCGCTTGATTGGCACGCTACAGAATTATGGCTATGTTCAACAGGATAAAAATTCGCGGTCGCTGGTCCCCGGCAAGCGGCTGCACAGTATCGGCTGGCAGTTGAGCAATCGCTATGCACTGCGCGAGCGTGCAAAGCCATACCTGGATGCACTGGTGGAAGAAACGGACGAGTGCGCACATATCGGTGTCTATGCGTCTGGTAAAGCGTTGGTCACCGATGATATTCAGTCGGAGAATTCATTGCTGCGTGTGGTGGGGAACACAGGACGGCTTATTTATCTACACAATACTGCTGTGGGCAAAGCGTTGATCGCATTTGGAGATTTTCCATTGCCCGTCGAGTTTCCACAGACGATGCCGAAAACGATCTGTAGCCATGATGAACTAGCGGAGAATCTGGGGCAGGTACGCCATCTGGGGTATGCTATCGACGACGAAGAGAACGAATTCGGTGTGCGTTGTATCGCTTCTCCGGTGTTTAACTCGGTCGGGATCACGATTGCATCAATCGGTATTTCTGGCCCAACTGTACGCATCACAGCCGATCAACTCGATTACTATGGGCGCATTGTGCGTGATGTTGCAATCCGTTTATCCGCCGATCTTGGTTTCGATGAAGAATATCCGGGCGGTTGATGGCAAAATCCCGCGTGATCGTCGTGCTGGCGTGTCGTTGCAAAGTCGCTACAACCGCCGCACTCCTCATGATCATGGCTTGATCACCGCTCAGGCCCGTCTACGTCGTCAGTCCGAGCGAACTGATGAGATAATTTATGTAAATATCGAGCAGTCCTTTATCGTTCATGCGCGTAATGTCTATGACTAAAGCCCCCTTCTACATTGGACGATGTATTGAGGTTAACATATCCTGTATCGACATCGTTACATCACCGTTAGACAAAGTTCAGCCATTGTAAAATCAATTTAGAAGTGCAGGATATGTTATGGATACTTACAAAACTAAGCTGCTGCTTGTGGATGATGAAAAGGATTTACTCGCAGAGTTAAAGCCGCTGTTGGAACGTTCTGGATATGATGTAAATACGGCACTCGATGCACATGAGGGTCTAGAGAAGCTCGCGTCCTGGGAACCTGACCTTGTGATTCTGGATGTGATTATGCCTCATCTTGATGGACGGGCATTCCTGCGTCAGGTGAGGGAAAATCAAAACTGGACCCCGATCATCCTGTTGACCAAAGTCGGTAGCACGACAGATCGAGCATTGAGTTTGCAAGAGGGGGCTGACGATTACGTCAACAAACCCTTTGACCCGTTTGAACTGCTGGCACGCATCCAGGCGGTACTCCGGCGAACGCAGCAGCAGCAAGTCACGGCTCGAAGTCATCAATTGGTGTGTGACGGACTGCGCCTTGATCGCACGTCGCGTCAGGCGTGGTTGCATGATGACCAGATTGTGTTGACATCACGGGCATTCGGTGTGCTGGAATACCTGATGGAGCACAGCGGGGAAATCATAAGCCGAGGTGATCTGCTGGACAAAGTCTGGGGATGGAGCTATGCGGTGGAGTCGAGAGCGGTTGATATGCGGATCGCAGAACTGCGAAAAGCACTGAATGATGATCCAGCAGCACCTCGATTCATTGAGACAGTCATCGGTCAAGGTTATCGCTTTCTGGGTCAGGTACGCCGATTATGAATCTACGATACGCCATCATAATTTGCTTTCTGCCTCTTGTTGTCTCGCTGCTGGTCGCTTATGCACTTACCGAGGGTCTGCTTAACAATCCGGTTTTTGTCGCACAATATAGCGTAGATACCTCTGCAATTATCTCCCGACTGGGTCTGTTAAGTTCATTGTTGGTATTTGTCGTGCTGGTGCTCATTAGATGGCACAGGCATCAGTTGACGACAGCGCGTGAATCGGAAAGAGAACGGAGCCTCAAGGAACACAAGCGTTTCTTACAACGACTGGATCATGAGATCAAGAATCCACTCACAACATTGCAGTTAGGTTTGATCAACATCTTGAACATTGAAGGCTTGCAAGAAAGCGAACGGCAAAGTCTGGAACGTATGCAAACACAGGTAGACCGGCTAAGACAGCTTGTCATGGACTTGCGATCGCTTACAGAGTTAGAAGATCGGATGGTCGAGCGCAGCCGTCTGGATGTTGAACCGCTGGTACGACGTGCTGTTGAAGCAGTCACAGAGTCTTCAGGTCGTGAGATCGAAGTATCGGTGCAGCAGGTTCCCTGGCTGGTCGGCTCGATTGTAGGGGACGTGGATTTGTTGATGATTGCGCTATCGAATCTGCTGAACAACGCGCTCAAGTTCACACCTGAACGCGGGCGTATTCAGGTGCAAATTACCGATGACGGTCAGTCAGCGATGATCGAAGTCGCTGACAATGGAATTGGCATTCCCTCATCCGAAATCCCGCATGTGTTCGATGAGCTTTTTCGTGCGAGCAATGCACAACGGATGATGGGCAGTGGGATGGGTCTGGCACTTGTTCATCGTATCGTTGAGCTTCATCATGGGGGAGTGTCTGTACGTAGCCGGGAAGAACACGGCACATCCATTACGGTTAACCTACCATTGGCGAACAAGCCATGAAATATTCGATAGTGTGGACGATCGTCCTGATGATGTGCGTACTTGCCGCCTGTGGGCAAGCTGACGTAAGCGTCGAGGTGATGGAACCGGCAGGAGCCACCGCACGCTATCAGCAACAGGCGACCCAAACGCCGGATGCAAACAACCGGCTCTATTATGAGCATACCCAGACAGGCATGTTCTTACTGTATCCCGCAGGTTGGCAGGTGGCGGAACAACCCGGAACGATCACGGTTTCCGATGGCAACTTACGACTTATCATCCAGTACATGATGCTAGCACCCGAGGAAAGTATCGCAACGTCGGGGGATGCAAGCCTTGTTGAGCGCGGCGCGGTACAACTGCTTGGCGATACTCATCCGGTATATGTCGATGAGGATGCCAAACGCATACATTACACACCGCCTCACTTTGCTGACTCAGAACAAAGTGCAGCGAGTATGCCGTTCGTTGTGTCAAATGTCGGATTCGCAATCTATCTCGACTCTGTTGATTGGCCTGTGTCAGAGGCAGAGGACAGGGTCATACGCGATATGGTCGAGAGCTTTGGCTTCATATGGCTCACAACGCGACCGTCGCAGGCACAATTACAGAACTGGATACAATATCAGGACGAAACAACCGGTCTGCAATTCTACTATCCGGCGGATTGGCGCGTTGAGTCGGATAGCGAAACAATATGTGTATACGGCCCTGGTGTGGTGTTGGCACTCTCTTCAGGTAGCGGGCCTGGTGGCTTACCCGCTGGCGATCTACGCAAGGGCGATCCGTCGAATGTCTGGATCAATGGTCAGGCGATCCCCCGTGTCGAACTTGTCTTTGAGGCTCGTATCAAAGCTGTCTACTATGGAGAGCCAGGAACCCGATTCAGCATCAATGATACGCAACTTACAGTGATCGTGTCGGATAGCGGTCAACAGATGTATGAGGCGGTCGATCTACCTGCGGATGCTTTGCGGCAAATCGATTGGATTCTGACCACGCTTGAGCCGTAACGAACTGGTTACATGATGCTCCAAAGCCGTGACACGACCACATATGCTGTGATGCCTCGCCGCCTACACTGTGCATACGGTTCAATTCAATTCGAAAGGAAACGATATGTACAGGATTCTACTTTTCACAGTACTGCTGATGAGCAGCGTAATGGGCGTGTTTGCTCAAGAAGACAGCGAGCACATCCAATATGCAGGTGATGGGTTCTCTATGCAATATCCCGATCGATGGGAGCTAAGTGAGACTGATGAGCAGGTTCAACTACACTTTGAAGACTACATGCTCACGATTCACACTGCGGAGGTTCGCATGGGCGTGTCTGCTGGTGAATTTGAACGTCGTAAACTGATTGGTCAGTACGGAATTCCTGTTGATGTGCTGGTTTATGAGGATAATATCAAGCAGGTGCTATATGGGCGGCTAGAAACACCGGACATGAAGTTGACCATTGTGCTGAGCGTTGAAGCAGGGCGCGATGTGGATTACGACGAGATTGATATTCCACAGATGATTGTCGACGATGCCAGCATGATCGTGAGCAGCATCGTGCTTGATACTGTAGACTCACAGGATATTGTTGTCATCCCGTTCTTCAACGGTGAAATTAATCCCATTGACAATTGGGAAGTTTACGCGCATCCGGCACAACCGTTTGGCTTCCGTTACCCGGATACTTGGACAATTCAAGAGTCAGCCGACCGTCTCACTCTATCGCGTGATGACGTACAGTTCGTAATCACGTATGCCAGTATCGTAGATGCTCCACCTGTAGCAGATGCTGACCTGATGCAAAGCAGCAACATGCAAATCCGCGTGCCGGTTTATGGCATGTCCCAAGCGATCCTCAGTCAGGCAGTTGATCCAGATGAAGCCGGTGCTGGTGCTGTCATCTACAGCCCGGTTTCGACAGCAGATAATTATTTCACCATGTGGATAACACACAATGATGGAGGGCTAGTGGATTGGGCAACGATAGATGACGTTGACGCTATCATCAACACCTTTCAAATGCGCCCACAACCAGCGACAGGTGAAGCCTCAAGGACAATGAACTCGGCTTCGAGTCAGATGTTCATCCACAGCACACTGCGGTTTGCTCTGGAAGTTCCTGCCGGATGGACTGTACAGGAAACGACCACTGGTGTTGTGCTCTCGCAAAATACGTTGAATCTTCTGATCACGACTACACCACCGAACGGTTTACCCGCTGGTGATCGCATTACCTTTTCTTCAATCACACTCGATACTGGTATAGATGTCCGCCGTGACCACATTGTCTATCAAGGTCGGATCAAGTCCGCGATTTACAATTATCAGGGCATTGACCGCATACCTGTTGGCGATCTTGAACTGGTTATCCTGCTAACGGATACCAATGCGGACTACGAGGCTATCGACCTGCCAGATGAGACCATAACTGCAATTGACCAGATTGTTGCAACGCTCGGTGCAATCTGAGGTAAATATACGCCGGAGAGTGCACTCTCCGGCGTATATGCTGCTCGTCACGCTTACGGCAAGGAAATGTTCGCTTTGATGTTTGCTTACGCATCAGTGGCCTAACTCTAGTTTTTAGAGTAACAACTACTCAGGCGGCGCGGCTGATTGGACGGGTGTAGTCGATGCCCGAATGCAGCCCAGGGTAGCTGCTTGTTATCCATGAACGAGCAACTGTCTAACAAGAGGATGACCGAATTCGCCAATATTGTCTGCGACTAGCCAGGCATCTTGCAGGTGCGCCGGTAGCATACTCAAGGAAACCGCGAGTTTGCCGTGTTCGGCCTGTGGGTCTGTCCCAACTACATACGTCTGGAGAATATCGTCTTCAATCTCATTGTACTCAATTGACGGCAATGTTCTGACATGCCCGTAGGTCTGCACACGAAACGCCTGTGCCTGTGCATTGCTTATGATGCGAGCACGAAGTTTTCCTAACGTTGCACCAAAATATGCTGACCAGATTTGAATCGCCGCCGTATCATCTGTATTTTTGACGAGGGTTTTCATCAATCGTGAACGAAACCCGTATTCAAAACGATACATCCTGGCGATTGCATCCAGAATATCCTGATTGACACGAAGGATTTCTTCCAGTGCGGCCTCTGAACCGGAACACCGACCAATTAAATAGCCTTCGAATCCGGTTCCCTTCTGGAAAAACGGATTTGTCTGCTTGCGGACAGTTTCCCATGCCAGGTAATGCATTTCCATCTGATTATGTTTTACAATGGCATTCAGATGTAAGTCTTTTAGATAAAGACGCGCAAAAAGCTGATGACCAAATGGAACTTCACTGTTCACCGTCGTCTTATGCATTTTAGACATCTCCTGTGCCGAAACCTCGGACATCTATGTTTTCAGTGGACCCTATGTCTAAATACCGCCCCAGTGCGTCCAATCGTCATCTTGCCACCAGGCATTGGTATGACTCGACATTCGTGCTCGCTGATATAGATAGGTTGCACCCGTAGCCAGCAACAGCAATATTCCCGCTACCAGCAGAAGTTGATGCATTCTCTGTGACATTGGTATCAGGTAATCCATCTCCAGCACAACCACCGATAGACCCAGCAGCAGCACGCAAGTGAACCAGACACTACGTAGCCGTTTGTTCATGACAACCTCCTAACTTTCCTGAACGAGCCGTTCGTCAACAACTTCATCGTTGTCGTGCTGAAGTGTCATCGGCACATAAGGTTCTTCGCCAATGCGGTAGGGTACAGAGATCACCGGGCGACCGCGACCGCCGGAGATTTGATCGTGATACAGTGCATCGCGGATGGCGGTGCTGGTCTGGTTATGCAGCAGGCGTTCCCACCAGTGGGCGACGACGAATTCTGGCAGCACGACCAGCGTCGGTTCATGATTTGTGTTCAGACGGTCACGCTGATGTAAATAGCTTACGAGTGGGATACCAATTTCGCGGAATGGTGACTCCACGATGTCTAACGGTACTTCTTCTAACTTCCATTCATTCCAGCGGTCTTTAAGCCGTTGAATCACGTCCGGTTCAATAGTGATGGCACACACGCGCACGTTACAGGATGAACTCAATGCGAATTCCAGAGCTTGCAGTGACGAACGGTTCAGGCTGTTCATCAGCAAGACCATCGGCGTATCACTGCGGACATCGCTACTGCGGATGATGTGCTCCGGCGTGATGCCATCCAATGTGAGAGAGGCGGCGACGCCCTCATAGTGCTTATGGATGCGTGTGAACAGGAACATGAGTGTTGGAATCGCCACCATTACAATCCACGCACCCTCGACGAACTTGGTCACAATCAGAATCAGCATGACGATAAATGTACAACACGCGCCAAAGCCATTTAGAATGATTTTGGCATACCAACCGCGAGTGATCTCGAACTGATCCTTGTGCCGTTCCTTCAACCAGTGGATGACCATGCCCGATTGTGACAGGGTGAAGCTAACAAACACGCCAACGGCATACAGCGGTAGTAAATTATGCTCACGAGCATTAAAGAGGACAATAAGAATACTTGCCATTGTCATCAGTGCGATGATGCCATTGCTAAAGACCAGGCGATCACCCAAATTGGTCAACTGGCGCGGTAAATAACGGTCGTGGGCAATCAATGATGCCAGACGCGGGAAGTCGGCAAAAGCGGTATTGGCTGCTAAAGACAGAATGAGCAGCGTTGCCAGTTGCAAGTAGTAAAACAGGATCGTTTTCTCACCAAACACGGCTGCACTCATCTGTGAGATGACCGTGCGTTCGCCACCCAGTTCGACAATATGGAAGTTATTGGCGAGAAAAGTGATACCCACAAACATCGTACACAGCAGCGTCACCATAATGATAAGGGTCTGCCCGGCGTTGCGGCTTTCCGGCGGTTTGAAGGCTGGAATACCATTGGAGATGGCTTCCACGCCTGTCAGTGCGGTACACCCGGCGGCAAAAGCACGTAGAATTAAGAACAGACCGAGGCTGCTGACAGCAGATGACTCACCGATGACTTCCATTTCTTCGATACCGACAGGTACATTTCCTGTTACCACCCGCACAAAGCCAACTACAATCATCAGCAGTACGCCACCGACAAATGCGTAGGTTGGAATCGCAAAGAAGGTGCCACTTTCCTTAACGCCGCGCAGATTCATCATGGTGATGAAAACGACGATTACCAACGCCATCTGCACACGATACGGTGACATTTCAGGGAAGGCGGAGGTGATCGCGGCAACACCGGCGGAGATGCTCACCGCGACAGTCAATGTGTAGTCGATAAGCAGCGAAGCAGCCGCCACCAGGCCCGATGTGATGCCCAGGTTATCCTTAGAAACGATATACGCTCCACCACCATTCGGGTAAGCATGGATCGTCTGAAAATACGAGAATGAGACAATCAGCAGCAGTCCGGCAATGCCAAGTGCAATGGGCCACGAATTGCTTAACGCGCCCACACCCGCCGCGACCAGAACCAATAAAATCGCTTCAGTCGCGTAAGCACTGGAGGAAAGCGCATCAGATGAAAAGACCGCCAGAGCCTTGAGTTTGCTCAAACGTTGGTGAATTGCCTGATCGGTTGCCAGCGGCTTACCGATCAAGACATGGCGCATGTTAATCACATGAAACTCCATTCGACAGCGATTACTCTGTTTTACTGTAGCTCTCAGGTGTTGCATGTGATTCTTTTTGATGTTACCAATCTGACACAGATTGTTTCTTGTTGGTCACGCTGGCCTACACCTTCGCCTGACCATCGAATTGTCGCAAAACGTCGTCGTGTGCTTCAGGATAGACATATGCGACGATGATGTCTCCTGCTTCGATATGGGTATCCCCTTGCGGGATGATGACCTGTCCCTTGCGACGAATTGAGACAATGTGGCAGGTATCAGAACAGGGGAATTGGATGAGCGAGTGACCAACCATTGTTGCATTGGGATCAACCACGATCTCCATGAATTCGTTCTCTTCGACATCGCGCAGATCAAAGTGTTTGGCTTGATGCTGCTTAATTGACTTGCGTGTTAACCCAACTTCGTAAGCGCGAAGAATATCTGCACGACGAACCATTCCCAGATATTGACCACCATTCCCAGATGAGATCACCGGCAAACGTCCGATGTCATAGATGTTCATACGGCGCAGTGCCAGATAGATCGGATCATGTGGAAACACCGTAATTAGATTTTCTGTTGACCCCGCATCACTGGCGCTTAGCTCCTCAAATGTCGATTCTTGATAGACTCGTTCGAGATCAGTCAAGGTGATAATGCCCTTGAATTGATGGGCCTCATCGACAATGGCAAAACCATGATGGTGCGTCAGGTTGAAGCGGGGCAAGAGTTCCTTCATTGGTGTATCAGGTTTTACGGACGGATAATCCTTTGACATTACTTCGCCGACATGCACACCCTGCAAGAGGTCTACATCGTGACCGCGTTCAAGCTGAATTCCGCGCAGCGCCAGCTTTCTGGTATAAATCGTATCCGGGTGAAGCACATCAGCGATTAACGTACTGATGATGACCGTCATCAAAAGCGGCAAGATCAAGCGATAGTCGTTGGACATTTCTAAAACGATGATAATCGCCGTAATCGGTGCGCGAGCTGACCCCGCAAACATCGCCGCCATGCCGACCAGGGCAAATGCGCCCGGTTCTGTGACGATTTCAGGGAATAACTGTGCGCCCATTTGCCCGAAGATGCCGCCCACCATCGCGCCCATAAACAATCCCGGTGCAAAAACACCGCCAGAGTTCCCAGAACCGAGGGTAAATGTGGTGGCGACCAGTTTCATCGCAAGAAATGCAAACATCGCACTGATTGTCAGTGACATCTCGCCAGCGATTGTCTCACCGATGAATTCCAGACCCGGCCCCAGAACTTCAGGCTCCCAGAAGCCAACAACAGCCGCTACACCCATCCCGATACTGGTCTTAACCGGAAGCGGGATGTTCCACCCGTCGAAGAAATGCTCTGCGCCATACAGTACACGAATGAACAAGATCGCCGCCAGCGCACAGGTGATACCAAGCAGCAGATATAGGGGCAGTTCCAATGGGCTGTTCAGGCCGTAGGCGGGCACAATAAAAGCCGGATTCTCACCCAGCAGCGTCCGCGACACGACATTAGCGGCGACAGATGCAATGACGACGATGCCGAGGTAGCGATTGGTAAACCGTCCCAGAATGACCTCAAGCGCAAACAGTGTGCCCGCAATCGGCGCATTAAATGTCGCGGCGATCCCGGCAGCAGCGCCACTGGCAACCAACATCCCTACCTGCTCATCCGATAGCTTCGCCCATTGACCCGCCGTAGAGCCTAGCGTAGAACCCACCTGTACAATTGGTCCTTCACGTCCGGCAGAACCACCACCACCAATTGTGATGGCAGATGCGATAATCTTGGCGATGGCAACCCTGGGACGGATACGACCACGTTTAAGGGCGATGGCTTCCATGACTTCCGGGACACCATGCCCCTTTGCTTCCAGGGCAAATTGGCTGATGATAACCCCGGTTATGAAGCCAGCACCGACCATGATGCCCAATCCACCAGCCAATCCCCATTGATCGCGGATACCCCGCGCAAAATCGCTGATTTCGCCGAGCAAAATGATGAAGATATATGCACCAACCCCGGTAATCAGGCCGACCAGAATGGACAACAACAGGGGAACAGTATCTTCAGCCAGTGGCGAGCTATTCAGCTTTTTCTTCATCCATAACCGCCATGCTGTGCGAGACGATAGGGGTTGAAAAGATGTGCGTGATATGTTGGGTTGCATGTGGTTCTTTCTCATGATTTGGATGATTTTAAACAGGCTCACACCGATTCAAACGGAAGGCATAACATCACGACTGTACCACTACCGGGAGTGCTATTAATCTTGATTTGGCCTTCATGACGCTGGATGATACGTCGCACAAGTGCCAGCCCAATACCACTTCCAGCAATGCCCTTGACCTGCTCGGAACGGTACAGTTCATCCATCACATAAGGTAAGTCCTTTGTTGCAATGCCAGGGCCGGTATCACTAATGGCGATTTGAAGGCAGTTCTCGTCTTTGCGAGCAGCCAGACGGATTCGATCACCGTCATCGGTATACTTGACCGCGTTGGTCAGAATGTTGTGTATCGCCAGCAGCAGCAAATCATAATCGCCAACGATTGCGGGTAATTCGTCGGGAATGTCGAGGTCTACGCGGCGGCGCTGTGTTTGTTCCTGGTCAGATAACATCAGGAAGGCGTCGTTTAGAAGTGTAGTTGGGTCAACAGCAAGTTGTTCAATTTCGTGCTGTTCCATATCTCCGATGCGGCGAAGATCAGCGACTAATCGGGTGAGGCGGGTAATTTGTTCGCTGATGGCGGATCGAATATGCTTACGGTTATGCGGGTCTTGTTCTTCAGAAAGATTATCTAATGCAGTTTGAATACCCATCAAAGGGTTCTTGATCTCATGATCCAGGCGACGTAGAAAGCGGGCACGTTCTTCCGCGAAAGCTGCACGCAGTTCGCGCTCTGTATTTAGCTCAATACGGCGGATGCCTTCACGCGATAGAAGAACAAATGAGATCAACGCGGTTGCCATCAAACCGGAGAAGAGAATGAAGGTGTCGAGATCGTGAATAGAAAAATGGAATTCGATGATCTGAAATTCAACCAGGATTAAGACCAGCACCAGCCCAACCGCAGTTGGCGAAAGCGCCCATAGCCAGAATGTTCGATTGTATCTGAGTTTAATCGCCACGCCTGACCTTACCCAGAAAACGGTATCCTTGACCTGGAACAGTTTCGATATAGCGCGGTTGATTTGGATTATCGCCAAATACCCGTCGAAGTTCTGCAACACGGGTATCAACGGCGCGTGTTCCAACGGCATAATCCCATCCCCAGACCACATCCAGCAAACGGTCACGCTGCACCACTTCATCAGGATGGGTCATCAGGTATTCGAGCAGGGTGACGGCTTTAGGCGTCAACGTAATTTCCTGATTCTTGAAAAAGACCCGGCGTGATGTGCGATCCAATGTAATCGCGCCACTGCTCAAGCGAGAGGCGGTTGTTAGCGGTTGTACATTATGCTTGGCCCGTCGCAGCACAGTGTGAATACGAGCGATAAGTTCATGAGAGTTAAAGGGTTTATTTAAATAGTCGTCAGCACCTTCTTCCAGTGCCAATGCACGCTCGTCCGCGTCCCCGACCTGTGTCAATAAGATGACCGGTGTCCAGTTTTCCTGCTGGCGCAATTGACGCAGCACCTCACGTCCGTTCATATGCGGCATCATCACATCCAGCACGATTACATCCGGTGTGGCAGTTTTCATATGTGTCAGCGCATCTCCACCATCGGCTGCCCGTGTGACCTCAAACCCGTTCCGTTCCAACAACGAGCCGAGATTATCGCGGATGATTTCTTCGTCATCGACCAGCAATACATGAATTTTTTCTGTCATATCAACCACATCAGCTACTTTTAAGTTTGTCATGCATTGTAGCCTTTCTTGAAGCAGTTTTGAGCTTCTTATATCCAGGATTCGCTATCATTTTTGGCGTTTTATTCCTCGTCAATAACGATATCGAGCAATGCTTGACTCAGAGACTCATCGCGATCTTGGTTTGAAAAAGAAGCATTTTCATGCAGGATCGTTTCGACTGTTTGCACAACATCGGGATGCGGATCCTCTAGCGCAGTCAACAAGGCGAAAGATGCCTTTTCGCCGCCGATAACGCCCAATCCCTGTGCTGCGGGCATACGAACCCAGGCACTTTCGTCCTCTCGAAGTGCTTTTGCCAGAACATCTACCGTTTCTTCTGTGCTGATGTCACATAATGCTTTGACGGCTGCTTCACGAGCGTTCAGTTTGCCGGTTTCCAGCACTCGCGCCAACCGGGGAATCGCTTCAGTGCCATAGGCAACAATTCCTGCTGCTGCCGCGTCTCTCACATCAATTACACGATCGTGTAGCATGTCTAACAAGTGGTTTAACGCTTGAGGATCGTTTTCATCGCAGAGTGCTTCGACCGCCTTTAGACGCACTATCCAACGCGGGTTATCGAGTGCGGCGACAATGGCTTCAGGAGTATCAAGGATGATCTCGGGTTTAGCCGAAAGTTCTTTTCTTTTATTTAGATACCAACCGGCTACAATCACGATAACAAATCCGAGGTATAACAAACCACGCAGCAAAATCATACCCATCTCCTGTAGTGAGGTGTCTATTCTTCACGATAAGGTATGCATGTAGCAGCAGTGGGTGGATGATGTTGCTGACTGGTTACACACAGTAACGATTCAGATACTCTATATGGTCTACCCCAGTTTTTTAGATGTCTGGTAGAGATCAGCGCGTGCAATGGAAACAGGCGTAGCGTTTGAGCGGTCGGTGTGATGTGTGCATTCTTCTCATATCGTATATACTACAGATGATAAACTATTTGTTTCCTGTCGTTAAACTGTTATGTAATCGTAAGATTGTTTTTACCGAACCCTTTACTGTGTAATCAATCTAGACGCTGGAAAGAGAGAAAACTAAGCGGAGGACACAGGCGATGATGAGCGCTGCGCACGCTCTAATTGCCGTTTCCGCTGGCATCGAGTCCGACACACTACATAGATGAAGGGTTTTGATATGCTCAAAATACAACTACTCGGAACGATGGATCTCTCAATTGATGGGGAAACACCAAAACTGTCCCAGGCCATGCAGACTTTGCTGGCGTATTTGTTGCTCAACCGGCAGCGCGAACATCCGCGTAAGCAGTTAGCCGGGTTGCTGTGGGGCGACTCCTCAGAGGAGCGTGCCCAAAGCTGTTTGCGCACGGCATTATGGCGGTTGCGTGGCATCCTCGAACCGGACGGGGTGCCCCGTGGTACCTACCTGCGCACATCGCGGACGCACGCGATCTCTTTCAACTGCGCCAGCGACTACTGGTTAGACATTGAACGTTTTGAGGGAGGGATACAACAGGCTCTTTCCAGTCCGCCGTCAGATATGACACAGGCCGATGTTATCGTGTTGGAAAACGCGCTGGCACTCTATAAAAGCGACCTGCTAGACGGATTCTACTACGACTGGGTCATTCAAAAGCGCGAGCGTCTGTATCACCAGCGTCTTAGAGGTATCAAACACCTGATGCGATTCTTTCGGGGCGTCGGTCGTTATGACCAGGCGCTCGCCTATGGACGCTTGATCCTCCAGTACGATCCACTTAAAGAAGATATCCATCGCGAGATGATGATGATCCTCGTTGAAAGTGGTCAGCGTGCGCTGGCAATCCGACAGTACGAGATGTGTCGTGACACGCTGCGCACCGAGTTAGGTATCGA